>DATHPI010000494.1:0-8684 GCA_035484035.1 Chthoniobacterales bacterium | reverse complement strand
TGGGCGACTTGCTTTTCACCGAGCTCGAAAACAAACCCGAGTTTGAAAATGATCTCACCGCGGCTCTCACGAAGGATCAGATTTCCCTAAAGTAAGCGAACCGGGCTTGTAGCCTGTTTGGGGCCTGGCAAGGCTGGTTCGCATTTGGGTTTGGATTAGGATGAACCTTCTTTTTTCGTCGGGCTGCCTAACGCATCGAGTTTTTCACCCGCCGCAACCTTCTCCACTAACAAAAGCTCTTCAGTTACGAGCTGGATAAGTTTGCCGTTCGCTTGCTGGACCTTTTGTATTTCCTTCACCGCGATATCTGCTCCGTCGACACCGGCTTGAACCCGATCTACATCTTGATCGGTCACTTTTGTACTTTTGAAAACGTCTGCTAAGGCACGCCGACTGAGTTGCCACGACTGAATGGTTTGCCGGACGAAGGACTGGCTTTCGCCTTCGCGGAACTCCCTCACTAGTGGGGGGTCCTCATCGTCTTCGTTCTTAGGTATACGAAGCCCAAACTCTTGAGACTCTGTTTCTATTTCCAGGAGTTCTCGTTCCAGGTCCGATAGCCCATCAATTTTTTTCTTCCTGGGAAGATTTTGCAATTCGTCGATGAACGGCAGAATCCGTTGTCGGAAGCGGATCGATAGGATGAGAGCGCTTAGTAAAATGGATGTCCGCTGCCGAACGTCAAAATGCCGAGCCCTCCTCGGCACGAATACGATATAGCAGATCCGGGCCCCGCTTCGGAATGGCTCGTATCGCGCGAAGAGAACGGCATAGAACTTTTGGTCCGCTTTCGCCAGGCACAATCCGTCAGGTTGATTCGGCACACGATCTAGCGACACTTGCTCGGCGGCTGCTTCTATTTCGGATACCCAAAGCGGGTCATTTCCGTCTTCATCTCTGCTGCAGGCTTTAATCTTACCCCAGGTAGTCTCGAGTCCGGTGATCCCAAAAATTTGGCTTAACGAGGCTCCGTCTCCGACCACCGGGGTATCAGGAGTTATCCTGGATGGTAATGGGTCAGCAGCGGCAGGGAGCCGAAAGGATATCCGTGGCTGAAAGACGATCTCCGGTAGCTTAGCCTCAGATTGCATCTGGATAAACGCGCGGATGAGCGCTCGCGTGTTGGTCCTGATCAGGCTGCGGACATTGGGATCAGTTAGATCCCGCAGGGGTTCCTGACGCGACTGCTTGATAAGTGTCTCAAAAAAGGTATAAGCTGGTGTGCTCTCGAACAAGATTGTCGCTTCTTCTTCTAGTCTTTCCGTTTTTAAATCGAGGGTATGACCATAGATATCTTTGCTGCTTATTGGCACGCTTTGGTACTTAGCAAACTGGCTTGGTCTCTCGTCGTCATGGATAGCAACGAATCGGGAGCGGTATAGTTCGTCGCTACCTTCCGCTGGTAACTTGCTGCGAAACTGGCCAGCCTCATACAGGCACCACCCCATATCTTTCTCGAGTCTCGGGGGGCCACTGCAGATCATCAGAAACCATTGAGACGCGCTGATAGACTGCGCCAATTGCTGTTCATATTCGTCTCCCGGCTTAAGCCCGACATGGTCGATAAAGGGGACCAGATCTGAGGAGAGGGCAATTAAAGACTGCCGTAAAATATTGGCAATAGTCAGATCGGCGTGATTGTAGGAGATAAATACTCCTATCTTTTCGGGTGCTACGAACTCTTTGAGTTTCTGGTTGTTAGGCATGGGGATTCGAGGGTTTGGCGCACGGCTGGAGTATTGAGATTTGATTTGATCAACGGATTCTTTGAAGCTGCCTGAAGCCCGGCTCTAGCGCAACTCTCGCCGTGATTGTTCCCGTGTGCTGGGCGAGCCCACCATTAAGTGTTTGCCGCCAGCGCATCTGCTTCAACCGTTGAGCGCTCACCGGCTCCTTTTGCTCAGCCTCAGCACGGTGACCCCGAGGGATCAGCTTGACTCCGACTCGGCGGTTCGACCTCTCACCCTCACGCGCCGTGAGGTCGGCCAATCCTCATTCGGTAGGGTGAGGCACCGCCCGAACGGGGCTTTCCGGGTTGCCTCGCCCACTGCGGACCACCCAGGAAATGAATGCTTCTTGCTGCAAACCGAGGCAATTAGGGGCGCGTGCCTGCCGGAGAGAACCAAAAAACTAAATATTGTTGAAAAAACTAGAATGATCTTCTCTAATCGATCGGTAGGGATTTGGATCAGAGTGCTTAGAAACTAGAAGGGCGGCAAAAAGCGGAAAATATGCGAAGAGGAAGGACTGGAGGCGCGAAACGACACAGCCAATTCTGGCGAAACCGTTTGATTCTAGTTTTACTTGGCTTGGCAACCACTATTTTCGGGGCTGAGAGCTCGTTGATGGGGCAACAGCCGACACCCTCTCCTACTCCCGGCGCGGTTGCAACCCCTGCCCCTCAGAGCACACCGACCAGTACGCAATTCCAACGGATTCTGGTGACCGGATATGTAGTGCCAAAGATCGGCCTCGGCCCAGCTCCGGTCGTAACCCTTGATCAAAATTTCATCCAGCAGCAGGGAGATCAGTCCGTTTCCGACGTCATCCAACGACTCCCGCAAAATGTCTCCGGCTTTACGCCGATGGTGAATCCGGGAGCCAATTCTGCTCCGGGGTCTTCGGCGGCCAATTTGCGTGGGCTAGGTATCAATTCGACTCTGGTCTTAATCGATGGATTGCGGCAGGTGCCCTTTCCATTTCCCCAGACCGAAACGCAGAGTTTCGTCGATCTGAATTCCATTCCGCTGGCGGCGGTGGACCGGATCGATATTCTGAAAGATGGCGCCAGTGCGAGGTATGGATCGGACGCGATTGCCGGCGTCGTTAATATTATCTTGAAGGACGAGTACAACGGCGGTGACATCACCACTTATTTTGGAACCAGCCAAAGTGGCGATGCAACGATTTACCAGGCGACATTGGTCAGTGGTCTGGCCGAAAAACTGAGCGAGACGGCGAAATTAAGCGTGGTCGCCGCTTTCGACTATTTTGAACAAGATCCGATCGAAAGTTCGGACCGCAGTTACTCCCATATTCTCGATCATCAAAAGTTCGGTCAGTTTGCCGATCAGTCTTCGCCCTTCGCTCCGGCCGGTAACTTTCTTGATCCGAATGGCAATCTGGTTGCGGTGATTCCAGGGACGAAAGGTCCCGAGATATCACAGGGCGATTTCAATACCAGTATTGAAAACCCAAACATAAACCTAAACACCTTCAATGAAACTCCCTTCCAGCAGTTGCTCCCTCGCGAACAACGCTACGGTGGCTATGTCAAGCTGGATTATCAACCCTTTGAATGGCTGAGATTTTACGAACAGTTTTTGGGTAATCACCTGGAGGAAACTAACCAGGCGGCACCGACGGCCATCGGCCTTTCGGACGGAATCATTATTCCTGCCAATAACCCTCATAATCCTTTTGGGGAGCCGCTCACGCCGCTCGCCTGGCGTGCCCTTGAATACGGTCCTTTGCAAGGTAACACGACCGTGGACACCTATCGCTTTGTCTCGGGCGTTTCCCTGATCAATCTCCCGAATAACTGGTTTGTTGACGCGAATTTCCTTTACGCGGAAAGCGATGGAGTCAGTACCACCACCAATGCGATCTCCAAGAGTGGCCTAAACGCGGCGCTGGCGGGAACGCTCCCCGGCTTCGAAGGCGTTTTTTTCAATCCTTTTATCGATACCAGTACCGGTGCGCGAGTGAACCAGGGACTGGTCGATGCCACGCGCATCACCCTCGTGAATAGTTCGAGAACGGCACTCACGCTTCTGTCGATCCGAGGGGGTGGCGAACTCTTCGACCTTCCGGCGGGACCTCTCACCGTGGGGCTTGGGGGCGAATACCGGGTCGACGACTATGTTCAGGTGAGAGATCAAAACAGCACCAATTTCAACGTGGTTGCTTTCGGGGGAGGCAGCGGTGGCGGTGAAGACTACGTCTGGAGCGGATATGGAGAACTAACCATTCCGGTCCTTGGAGGGAAATGGTCGGTCCCAGGCGCTCGATCGTTGCAGGTGGTCCTGGCGGAGCGTTTCGATAGTTACAGCAGCACCGGGGGTATTTGGAAGCCGAAAATTTCGGCGCTCTTTCAGCCTTTTAATGATCTAACGATTCGTGCGAGCTACTCGGAAGGCTTCCGCGCGCCCTTCGTGACTGAGACGTTTGCGGGAGAACAAATTGCTTTCTCGAATCCTATATTTGATCCGGTGACCCAAACCACAAATTCTTTTCAGGTGCGAAGCGTTGGAAACCCGAATCTTCAGCCGGAGACCTCCTACGGCTACTACGTGGGGGCCGTCTGGTCCCCTGGGAGTACCGATCCGGAAAATAGCTGGTGGGGCTGGGCCAACGGCTTCACCGCGTATATTGATTGGTCTGAAATTACCAAAAGAAACGAAATCACCCAACTTGATCCTCAGTTCCTCCTGGACAACGAGGCACAATTCCCTGGAGCGGTGGTTCGCCTGCCCAATGGAACGATCGATCATATCAATGATCCGTTCCTGAACCTGGCTTCCGTGCGGGTCGATTTTGTCGATTTCGGGGGCAGCTATGTGACCAAAGAATTCGGTTGGGGGAAGCTCAATGCGCAGGTCGACGCGACCTGGTATTACCACATTATGCAGCAGAACCAGTCGGGCGAGCCCTTGATCAATATGACCGACACCTTCACCCTGCCCGACTTTAAGATGACGGCCAGCCTCTTTTATTCGAAGACCCTGTTTGGTGGCGATACATTTTCTACAGGACTGACCTTTAATTTCACTGATGCCGAACTGGATGCTAGTACTGAACCCAATGGTTCGATTCATAGGATCGGCAGTTTCTCGACGCTCGATTGGCAGATCTCTTACCTGCTGGGCGCACCCGAAGAAATCACCCCCGAAACGCCGTTACCCGGCTACGGCAAGGACGGGAAAAGGGTGCTGGGCGAGAAAGCGACCTCCCCAAAACCAGATGGACCAAGTGCAGGCTGGCGCCGTTGGGTCGCCAACACCAAGCTAACCTTCGGAATCAATAACCTCGGAGATGTCAGACCTCCATTTTCCGATACTCTAGCTGGCTTCGACACCCAGAATACCAATCCGATCGGCAGATTTTATTACGTTCAATTGGAGAAAAAATTCTAAGGCAGGAGCCAGGAGTCAGAATTCAGGAGTCAGAATTCAGCAGCCCCCGACGGGATGAAAGCCGGTGCCGTCGGCGAGCGGGTGCGCGCAAAGTTTCTTCTCCTGGTTCCTGACTCCTGAATTCTGAATTCTGTTTCCTGAGTCAGCCTGTCCGGCGACGTGATTTGGCAAAAGTATCGAAGGCGACCGCCAGGACAATAATGATGCCGATAATGATCTGCTGGATATAGGCGGAGACGTTCATGAGGACGAGTCCGTTGAGCAGAACCCCGATGAGGATGGTGCCTATTACCGTGCCGAAGATGGTGCCGACGCCGCCAAACAGGCTGGTCCCCCCGATGACCACGGAGGCGATCACGGTGAGTTCATAACCCGTTCCCGCGACCGCTTCGGCCGAGTTCAACCGCGCCGAGAGCACAAAGGCACCAAGGCCGGCGAAGAAGCCCATGATGACGTAGACGCTGGTGGTGACGGTGCGCACGTTCAATCCCGATAGCCTCGCCGCTTCCGGGTTACCCCCGACGGCATAGACTTGGCGGCCGTAACGCGTGTAGCGAAGCACGATGTGGGCAAGCACCGCGAAGGTTAGGAAAATGACGACCGGGACCGGCAGTTGACCAAGGATACGTCCCTGGCCCATCCAGACGAAACTCGGTTCGAAGCCGCTGATCGGTCCGCCGGCAGCGAAAAGAAGGGCGGCCCCGCGGAAGGCTGACATACCGCCCAGGGTGACGACAAACGGCGGCACCTTCAGCCGGGTGATGGCAAAGCCCTGCACAAACCCGCCGATCAGTCCGACGGCAATCGCGGCGAGAGCAGCCAAATACCAGCCGTAACTGGCAGCTTCCTGGCCAGCGCCGACGGTGAAGCGGTTGGAGATGCCGCCCTTCGAGACCGCGGCGGCAACAAGGCCGGCAAATGCGACCAACGAGCCGATCGAGAGGTCGATACCCGCAGTCAGGATGACAAAGGTCATCCCGACTGCCAGCAGGCCGTAGATCGAGACCTGGCGCAGAACGTTGAAGAGGTTCAGCGGCGTGAGAAAGCGCGGCTCGTAAAGAGCGAAGCCGGTCATCAAGACGATGAGAAAAATGAGCGGCGCGAATCGAGCCAGGAAACCGATGATGTCGATCCTGGCAGGAGTCTGGGTGTCCGAGGGCGGGTCTTGAGTCATCGTCTTCTTGCTGCTGTTAGGCTGCTTTCGTGTTGAGCGTCATCATCGACATCAGAATCTCCTCGTTGGCTTCCTCGCTCATGATTTCGCCAGTGACGCGGCCTTCACGCATAGTGACTATACGATCGCTGATCGCAAGGACTTCAGGCAGTTCAGAGGAGATGGCAATCACAGCGATGCCTGAACGCGCCAATTCAAAGAGGAGGTTATGCACCTCGACCTTGGCGCCGATGTCGATCCCGCGAGTCGGTTCGTCGACGATGAGCACTTTCGGCCCGAGCGCCAGCCAGCGGGCGAGCGTGACTTTTTGCTGATTGCCGCCTGAAAGACCGGCGATTATCTGTTCCGGACTTGCCATGCGGATGTTGAGTTTTTTGCGGTACTCGTCGACCATGGCACGCTCGGCGACTTCGTCGATAAAGAGGCCCCAGCGCGTGAGCTGCTTGTGTGAGGCCATGCTGAGATTAGTGCGCACGGCGAGTGCGAGGAACAATGCCTGTTGCTTGCGGTCCTCCGGCACCAGACCAATCCCGTGACGGATGGCGTCCTGGGGCGACCGAATCCGCACCTCGCGACCGTCAATGACGACGCGACCTGAATCGAAAGGGTCAGCGCCGAAGACGGCTCGCGCCATTTCGGTGCGGCCGGCGCCGACCAAGCCGGCGATGCCGAGGATCTCGCCCCGGTGCACTTCCAATCCGACATTGGCCAGCACGGTCGCATTCTGGTCTTGGGCGTTGCCCAGCCGGGTCAGGCCCTCGACGCGGAGTACGACGCCGCCGATGGAGGCTCTCTCTCGACGAGCGAAAAGCGCATTCACTTCGCGGCCAACTATGAGCCGGATAATGCCTTGGATGGTCGCGTCAGCGACTGCTCCGCTGCCGATTAGGCGCCCATCGCGAAGTACGGTGTAGCGATCACAAATCTGCATCACCTCTTCGAGGCGATGAGTAACGAAAATAATACTGAGTCCCTGCGCCTTGAGGTCGCGCACAATCCGAAAGAGCTTTTCGACCTCAGTCGAAGAGAGGGCCGAAGTCGGCTCATCCATGACAATCAGCTGTGACTTCATGGCGAGAGCTCGCGCGATTTCGACCATCTGTTGTTCAGCGACGCGCAATTCACGAACGATCGACATCGGTCGCAACTGAAGGCCGAGTCGTGCGGTGATCTTTTTCGTCTCAGCCGCCATTTTTCGCCAGTCCACGAAAACGCCGGGACCGGGTTCGCGCCCGATAAAGACATTCTCGGCGATGGTCATGTTCGGAGCCAGGGTGAACTCTTGATAGATGGTGACAATGCCGCGTCGCTGCGCATCGTGCGGCGAGGTCATGGTGACGTTTTGTCCGGCGAATTCAATGGTGCCGCTATCTGGCTGCTGCGCACCGGAGAGGATTTTGATGAGCGTCGACTTGCCGGCTCCATTCTCGCCGAGCAGTGCGTGGATCTCGCCCGGAAGCACTTCCAGGCCGGCATTATCGAGCGCCTGGACGCCAGGAAATCGCTTGCCGATCAGGGACATCCGTAAGAGCGGTTCTGTCATCGAATTCTCGCGCGCAGCGGGTAGAACGAAACGGAGGCGCAGCCTGAACTCGTCGGACTGCGCCAATCACAATGAGGAAGCCTCAGGGCTCTATGTCTGAAACGGGAAACCTGAAACCTATTTCACCTCGTTCAACCGTTCAGCCTTATCCAGGTTCTCGCTCGTGATGGCGATCGGAGTTAGCAGTGTCACCTGCTGCTCCGGCTTTTTGCCGTCGCGTAGAAAGGAAACCAATGTTTGGAGAGCACCGTCCACCTGGCCGCCCGGTAACTGTTCGATCGTGCCGGTGAGGTTGCCGGCTTTGATCTGTCCGAGTGCCTCGGGCAAAGCGTCGAAGCCGATCAGCTTCACTTTGCCAAGAAGATTGCGGGCCTTCAGAGCCTCTAGCGCTCCGAGCGCCATGTCGTCGTTCGCGCAGACGATAACGTCCGGCGGCGTCGCCATGCCTGCGAGAGCCGACTCAGTCATCGATAGACCCTTGGCGCGATCGAAGGCAGCGGTGTCTTCGAAGACGATTTTGTATTTGTCCTTGGCCAGATCGAGGACATTGTGCAGGCCTTTGTTGCGGTCGATGGCAGGGCTGGCACCAGATTGACCTTGAAGGTTCATCACGTTGGCGCCATTTGGAAACAGCTTCTCAATGAGCTGGCCTTGCGCTTCTCCGCCTTTGACATTATCGGCGCCGACATGTGCGAGGATGCCGGGAACCTTGTTGACGCGCCGGTCGACGGTCACCAGCGGAATTTTTGCGTCCACCGCCTCTTGAATTGCGGGTGCCAGAGCATCGACGTCGTTCGGGGAGATGACGATACCATCAACGCCTTTGGTGATT
>DATHPI010000493.1:0-8398 GCA_035484035.1 Chthoniobacterales bacterium | reverse complement strand
GTCGGCGTGTCGGCGTGTTTAAAAGTTGACTTCAGCTGGCCTGCTCTGTTGGGTGCAACAACCTGAAAACCGTTTATGAGTAAAGCGGCTTTGATCTCCATCTTGATTCTGCTGCTCGCCCCTACCTGTGCGCGGCTGGCGAACTGGTCGGAATCGAAACCAGCACGGGATACCCAATACTAAGAGTAAAGCATTGACGGCTGAGCTCGAAAATATTGATGAAACGAATATTTCTTCTTTCTCCTGCGCATTCCGGCGGAAAACGGGCCGCCATGTTGACCCGGCCGGAAGCAACTTTCGAGCTGGCCCGTCAGGTACAGATCGGAGCAGCCAGCCTCGGTGACGTATTCGCCTTCTGCAGCGGTCTCTATTTCAGGGGTAAGCTCGCTTATGCACGCCACTTCGCCGAGCCGCCGGATGGCATTCCGGGCGTGTATATCATCACTCCCAGCCGGGGATTGGTCGCTGCCGAAACATTGGTTGGAACCCGAGAGCTCTTTGAGTTTGCCACCATTCCGGTGGACACAAAAGAATCCCGTTTCACTGGACCTTTAAAGCAATCCGCAGAGGCGGTATCCCTAGTGGATTCGTCCGAAATTATCCTGTTAGGGAGCGTTGCGACCGGCAAATACACGGAGACGCTTCTCCCGATCCTTGGTCAGCGGTTGTTGTTTCCGGTAGACTTCGCGGGGAGAGGCGACATGAGCCGCGGCGCACTCTTACTTCGCTCTGTGGCAGCAAACCAGGAGCTTCGTTATGACACTGTTACCCACGCTTGGCCCCGCGGCACGAGGATCCGTTCCGCGAAATAGGAGAGAGGTTCGTTACGGTAACAAGTTGCTCAAGAGAGGCATCAAGTGACTCACACTTTGTGATAAGCTCAGCCGCTCGCCTTCTTTCTCGCCGCCGGCCTCATCGGTCGCAGCGTTTACTTCTTCAGAGGCTTTCAGAAACTCGTCTAAAAGATCGCGGGCCCGTTGCAGGCGCACTCTTTGAGGGGCGGTTTCCTGTTCGATCCGGGCAAGCTCGACCTCTTCGATGACTTCCTCCAACGCCTCAAACTGTTCGGGTGTCATAATTCAGATCGCCATTGAATCCCTGAAGGTCGCTCAGCCATACTTTGACTATTCGCACACCACCTGCTTTTGGATCTGTAAAATTGTCTCCGTGCCGAAGGTTCGCTTGCTATTCCGATCTGATCCGGTCTTCAATCGTGCTCGTTATCGTGCTCGTGCTCGTGCTCGATTTTGATCGTGGCCGATCAAGGAGAGACGGAAAACGAGGACGAGAACGAGCACGATAACGATTTGGGAGCGACATGATACCCTCTACCCTGGCGCGTCCCGGAGCAGCACTCTTCTGGCTGGCGGTGATCCTCACTGGCATCGGCGCAGGCCTTGCCGCAGCTGTGCTGACGCAGTTGTTGGAGCTGGTGCAGCATACCTTGTGGGGAGGTGCGGGCACTGATCTCTTGAGCGCTGCCCAGCACACCGGCGCCTGGCAACATATCCTGATCCTGTTAGGTGCCGGGCTGCTGACGGGTGGGGGACAGATTCTCCTCGGACATCTTTCCAGCGGTAATGGTATCGATATTACGGCTGCCATCTGGTTCCATGGCGGGCGGTTGCCCACGCTGCGTACCCTGGGAAGTGCTTTACTTTCTGTGCTCATTGTTGGAATGGGAGTCTCTCTCGGTCGCGAGGGTGCCCCGAAACAAGCCGGGGCTGCCATTGCCAATGTCCTTTCGGACAGAGGGCGCCTTTCTGATGATGAGCGTAAACTGTTGGTTGCCTGCGGTGCCGGGGCCGGAATGGCGGCAGCTTACGGCGTGCCTCTGGGCGGCGCGCTCTTCTCGCTGGAGGTGATGCGAGGGATGCTGGCGCTCAGGTTTGTGTTACCGGCCTTGATGACCTCGCTGGTGGCAACGGCTGTTTCATGGTTGGCTCTCCCCAACGCACCGACCTATGTCATCCCAGCGGATTCCAATTCGATCTCCAGCGTCGCCTGGGCTCTGGTGGCAGGTCCGATTGCAGGCCTGGTCTCAGTCGGCTATGTGCGAACGGTTGCTTGGGCCGAACGAAGAAAGCCCAAGGGCCGGCTGCGCATGGTTGCACCGTTGCTGGCGCTGGGTTTGCTCGGCGCAATCTCTATTCCATTCCCTCAAGTGCTCGGCAACGGCAAAGATATCGCCCAATTGGCCTTTACGGGCCAAGTTGCACCAGGCCTTTTGCTGGCACTGCTCCTGCTCAAACCTGCCGCCACGGTGCTATGTCTCGGCAGCGGCGCGCCGGGCGGTCTGTTTACCCCGTCGCTGGCCTTCGGTGCCTTGCTGGGAGGGGTGTTAGGCCAGGCCTGGTCCTGGTTCTGGCCTGGTGTGCCGCCCGGAGTGTGCGCAGTACTCGGCGCCGCCGCGCTGCTCGGTGCAACCACCCAAGGCCCGATCTCGACGGTCGTTCTCATGATGGAACTGACTGGCCGCGACCGCTCCTTTGTCGTGCCACTGCTGCTGGTCGTGGCTACCGCCACCCTGGTCGCGCGAACGATTGAGCCACGCTCAATCTATGACGCACGCCTTACCGATGAGGAAGTGGTAGCTCGGCAAAAATTGCGCGAAGCATCGTCGCTATAAGAGGTGAGGCTGAGCGGAAAGGTAGGGTGAGGCTCCGTCCGAACCGGGGCTTTGCGCGTTGCCTTGCCCAACAATGTCACCCCCCCAACTTCTCGCTCAGATTATTACTCCGTGGACTCTACACAGGCTGGAAGCCTATGCTATGCTACATTAACTCCCCGGAGTGTGGAGCGATGTCTGAAAAGCATCCGCCGGGGGGGCCACGAACCAACGGCAATCACGCAACGGGCTAATGTAGCATAGGCTTCCAGCCTGTGTCAGATCGTGAGGTATGATCCGCGTGAATCTTGCCTGCAAAAAAGAGGCTAACTCCGTGGACTCTACACAGGGTCCACGAACTAACGGCAATCACGCGGCGGCGTAAAGTAACATTGGCTTCCAGCCTATGTTGTTAAGCCCCAAAAGGGGACCTAACCCTTCTATAAATGCGTCGTTAGACCTCGAAGCAACTCACGCCTGGCGATGCCACCTTGCCAGCTTGGCGAAGAAATCCTCCAGGATGAACCTTTGATCGATAGCATGGTAAAAGCGAATCGGCCGATTTCGACCGGTATGCACATAGTTCATTTGCGCGTTAAACTCCGGCGCGGGCCGCCAGTCGGACCATCCGCATTCCGGGTACATCATTACTCCGACGGCCGGAGAATCGCCGAGCGATCGGTGTTCAATCGGACCGTGAATGTGGTAAAGTTTATTCCATTCCACCAGTTGATCCACCAGGTACTTGCCAAGGGGCCCTTTATCGTAAACTTTCTCGACCAGTTCAGCGTAGCTGACGGCCATTCGTTTGTAGATCGTGCTGGGGATTTGCCACAGTTCGACTTTTGATCGGAAGACCACATTGGCCGCAGTGATATCATTCCAGAGGTTGTATTCCCAACCACCGACAGGCCAATCCTGGCCGCCGATCCAGACGACCCGCACGTTGCGCTCAGCGATAGATGGGTTTTCCAGGAGCGCCGAAGCCATGTCAGTGAGGGGGCCGAGAAAAGCAACATGAAGGGGACGGGGATCTTCCTTTAATGCTTCTTTGATGATGAGAGCAGATCCTTCTGAAGGAACCGGTGTCTTTTCATCGGGAAGCATGGTGGCGGCGCCGGGATGGACCGGGATATGTCCCTTGAGTTCCATCAGGTCGAGTAACTTGAGGACCTCTTCGTGACTAGCCTGTAAACTTCCCGGCCCTCGCCGGTCGCCGAAATGGGCGGGGATAATGCCGTGAAGTTCAAAGAGTGGCGTTAAAATTGCATGCACGATCGCGTATTGATCGTCAGCCTCATTCTTGGCGTCGGTATTTAGAATAACCCGAACCCTATTTGCGGGTTCCGGGATAAAGAGTGGATCCATAGTTTTCTAATCTAGCAAAAGGAAAGGTTTGAATCATTTGACTGCACCGCCCATTCCGGCGACGAAATAACGTTGGAAAAACAGGAAGACAATCACGACCGGCACCACCGCGATCAGAACGGCAGCGGCCAGTTGGTCGTATTGGGTGGAAAACTGGGTGCTGAACTGAACGAGTCCAAGGGGCAGAGTTCGCAGCTCATCCGAGCGCAGAAAGATCTGGGCTAAGATAAATTCGTTCCAGGTGGCAACGCCATCTAGGATACAAAGCGAAATAACGGCCGGCAGTGCCAAAGGCAAAGCAATCCGGTAGAAAATTCGAAACCAGGAACAACCGTCGATTCGTGCCGCCTCGATGATCGCTGTGGGGAGGGTGCGGAAGAAGCCTCTCATGACTAGAACGCCAAAGGGAACGCCAAAACCGATGTAGAGAATGGTTAACCCGGTCAGCGTATCGATGAGATTGAGCGCGTTCATCAACAAGGTCAGCGGTACCAGTGTCATCTGCACTGGCACAATCAGACCGATCAGAATGTAAGTGAAAATGCGATTCGCCCACTTGAAATGCATGTGGGTTAACGCGAAAGCGGCCATCGACTCGAGGGCGATCCCAATCGGCACCTTAAAGCCGGTGACGATCACACTGTTCCAAAAATAGTTCTTAACGCCAGTTTCCCAAGCCTCGCTGAAATTCGCCCAGCGGATAAATTTCGGCAGTGAAAAGGCCCCATTGACCGCGAAATCACCCGCGTCTTTCAGGGCCGTGAGAACCAGCGTAATGACCGGGGTGAACCAAAGCAGAGTTGCTAGAATCAGCGCTAAATAGAATAGGGCAACCTTAGTCGTTTTGCCTGCTGCGGAGCTGTTGGGGGCAGGTGGCTGGCTCATGTTTTTCGTGTCATAAAGCGGATGTAGGGGATGGCGAAAATCAATGTCAGCAGAAAGAGAACCACGGCGATGGCCGTGCCCAGACCCACCTGGTTATAATTGTAAGTTAAAAAATACATCCAGGTGCTTAATAGCTGAGTGCTATTGGCTGGTCCGCCATTCGTCATGGCGTAGATGATGTCATAGGCTTTAAGGGCGTTGATTGCGGTGATAGCCAGGACAATCAAAGTTGTTTCACGCAGCAGCGGAAAAGTGACGTAGAGGAAGCGGCGGACTGGACCGGCACCTTCGACTTTGGCCGCTTCATGCAGCTCCTCCGGGATGGTTTGCAGACCGGCCAAAAAGAGGAGCATCGGCAGGCCTACCGCGTTCCAGGTCGCGGCAATGATCACGGGGTAAAGGGCGATATTCGGATCCGAGAGCCAATTGCGGGTTAAGGACTGTAATCCCGAAGCAGTTAACGCCTGGTTCAGTAACCCAAGGTCGGGGTGATAGATCCAGGTCCAGATCAAGCCGACCACCGCTAACGACAAGACCGAGGGAAAATAAAAGACGCTGCGGAAGATGTGGCTCCCTCGAAACCTGGAATTCAACAGGATAGCTAATCCAAGGCCAATACTGGTTGGTAAAAGCAAAGCGGCAACCAACCAGATCGCATTGTTCCTGAGGGCAATCCAGAACACGTCATTTTGGGTTAGCAAGATTCCGTAGTTATCAAGTCCGACGAAGATCTTGATGGGTGCCACCCCATCCCAACGGAAAAGACTCAGCCAGGCGGAGTAGATCATCGGGTAAACGACGACTACGCTATAGATGGCTAGGGAGGGTGCTAGAAACAGCCAAGGGAGAAGTCGGAGGGAGTCGTCACTTTTTTTCGCGTCTTTTGCGGTTCGCGGCGCGAGGGACGCGGTTTTTTCGGAGGCCATTTTTATGAAACCAGGGAGGGGATGGACGGAGGGATTAACGCCTTAGCCGGTCATAAGGCCCGAAGTGGCCAAGAAAGCATAGCCCAGCGTTTACCCTGGGTAATTCCGCCCCACCGATTAGCCCTGAAGGGGCCGACAGGTAAGTAGGCGAAACGTCCCCGTTTTGCTTCTTCGGTAAGACGCGTTTCGTTTACCTCGCCAGTAAGCAAAGCGGGCACGTTTCGCTTACCTGGCCCATTCAGGGCCAAACGGTTATTCCGGCTAACCCAGGGTAAACCCTGGGCTAAGCTTTCTTGCCCCTTCGGCTCCGGGGCGGGCCCTTCGGGCCGTATGACCGCCGCTACACGCATATACCTGTTAAGGTTGGTCCAGCGAGTTTATCCTCACTTGTGCGCCGCCTTGTACTGATCGACAGCTTTTTGGATCTGGGCGCATGCCGCTTCCGGTGTGATGGTTCCGAGTACGACGGAATCTTGCGCCTGGAAAAACGCATTCACCAGCTCCTGCGGCAGTGCCTGATCGGTCGGAAGATAAAGCTGTACCTGCCCTTGGAGCCAATTTGCCATCGTCGTGGTGATCGGATGGCCTTCGGCAGGCAGAACGCCAACCACCGTGCTTGGCGCACCGAACTCAGCGATGTGTCGCTTGGCCACCTCCGGCGTGGTGATAAATGACGCGAATAAGAGCGCGGCTTTTTGCTGGTCCGGCTTTGACTTCGACCAGAACTGCAGCTGCTCCTGGAAGCCGGAAACCCGCACCGGCGTCTGGTCGGCTGGAGCAATGATCGGGACGTAGTTATTCGGGTCTTCATGCGAGGCGATGATGTTCTGGTCTTCAATCCAAGGCCCTTGGAAAATCATGGCTGCCTTGTCCTGTTGGAGCAGTGGCAGGGCTTGGGCGGGATCAAGGGAAATGAAACCATTGTTAAAGTATCCTTTGGTCACCCATTCCTTGAGCTTGGTGAATGCCTTAATGACCTCGGGCGAATTGTAGGAAGCTTCCAGGGAGAAAAGCTTGTCGTGCATGGCCGGCCCCGCAAAGTGTTCCACGAAGAAATCCGTTGTTCGCATCGTCATCCAACTGAACTTTCCTCCACAAGCGACCGGAATGATCCCTTTGGCTTTCAGCGTTTCGCAAACCTTCTCCAGTTCGTCGAAGGTCTTCGGTGCAGTCAGACCGTACTTATCGAAGAGGCTCTTTTTGTAAAAGATCGTCATCGGACGCACCCAGATGGGAATTCCGTAGAGCTTGCCATTGTTGCGAGCCAGTTCGAGCGCCGAGGGTACGATGTTTTTGTCCACGCCGTACTCAGCCATCAATTGTGGGGTCATTTCGAGCGCGTGACCTCCCTCATCATAAGGGGAGGCGAGGCTGCCACCCCAGTTAAACCAGGTGTCTGACATTTTGCCGGCCGCAGAGGCAACCCGGACTGCCTGTTTCATCTCATCGGTGCTGTACTTGGTCCATTTGACTTTGAGATTGGGGTAAGTCTTCTGGAAATCATCAATCATGATTTGCCACGGCTGAGTGGCAATGCCCCATAACGAGATGGTGACATTGCCGGAAGGAACCGGCGGTTTGGCGGAATCCTGCGCCGTCCCGGCGGCAACGGAGAAAATCATGGCAGCAACGACGGCTGCCGGGATGAGGAAACGGAACAATCTAAATTTCATGACGGGAGTTATTTAATTTATCTTAAGGCGGGTTAACGGTTACTGAGGAAGGCAGGTTTCCAGATATTTTTCGGGCATAACCCTTTGCCGGCTAACACCACAAAGAGGGCCTCGACGCAGTGACAGCAATTCTTGACGGTTTGGACGGACTTCCGCTGCAGATCGGATTCGCTTAACATGGGGGAAAAGATTCGTAGAGGGCGGGGGGTGTATATTTATACGATTTTTGTTAACTAAGGTTAGAATAGGGTTTTCTTCGCTCTTCTGTCAACCCGTTTTCCTGTCAGCCCCGAAAATCGGCAAAATCGCACGCCCTTCCGCTTCCGGGTTGTCTTGATTCCCGGTCATTTAAAGATCTGGCTGGAAATCGCCATTGACGGCGGAAGGCGCAGATGTTCTCTTAAGGTCTGGATTGATAACGTTTTAAGAATAAATAATCCACTCCAGGGTGCGGCCATCTTCGTTTGAACGATGCAAAGCTTTCCAGATCTCAGGACTATTACTAAGGCGGCCAGGCTTTATTACGAAGAGCATCTGACGCAGACGGAAATAGCCGCCAAACTGGGCACCACCCAGGTCGCCGTCTCACGCCTGCTCAAACGGGCGGAGGAATACGGCATCGTCCGGACCACCGTGATCAGTCCGCCGGGGGCGTTTGCGGAGTTAGAGGGATTGCTCGAGCAAAGATTCGGTCTTAGCCAAATGGTGGTCGCCGAGGCCGCCCGTGATACCGAGGAAGCGGTTATCAGTGCCATCGGCTCCGCGGCGGCCCAATTGGTCGAGTCGACCCTCAAGTCGGGTGAAGTGATCGGTATCTCGTCCTGGAGCGGCTCCCTTTTGTCAATGGTCGATCAGATGCATCCGCTCCGCAAATTGCAGAAGTGTACGGTCGTTCAGATGCTGGGTGGAATCGGGAGCCCATCGGCGGAAAAGCACGC
>DATHPI010000492.1:0-11719 GCA_035484035.1 Chthoniobacterales bacterium | reverse complement strand
GGCCATCATCCGGCTGATCCGACCCAATTCGGTAGCGGCTCCGGTTGCGACCACCACTCCAACGCCGCGTCCGGCCGCCACCAGCGTACCCGAATATGCCATGCAGCGTCGGTCACCAATGCCTGCGCTGGTCTCTACCGGCTCTGTCCTCTTATCCGTCGGCACGGATTCCCCTGTCAGCGCAGACTCTTCGATGCGCAGGTTAACCGCATCAATCAGGCGAACGTCGGCCGGGACTCGGTCACCGGAGCGAAGTCGTACGATATCGCCCGGCACGAGCTCGGCTGCATCAAGCTCGACCCACTCGGCCTCGCGTCGCGTATGGGCTCGCAACGAGAGCATCTTACGGATGCCTTCGAGAGCCTCTTCAGCTTTGCCTTCTTGCAGGAAGCCCACGATCGCGTTGATCACCGCTACGGCCAGAATCACGCAGGCGTCTACCCAGTGCCCAAGAAAGGCCTTCGCGACCCCGGCGAAAAGAAGGATATAAATCAGAATGTCATTGAAGTGCTTGAAAAACCGTTTCAATAAACCTTCCTTCGGCGGCGCGGGAAGCCGGTTCGGCCCCACGGTTTTAAGCCGGTCGGTAGCCTCGGTTGACGTGAGTCCGTCGCGTTGGCTCCCCAATTTGTTCAACACATCCTCGGACGACAAAGCGTGAGGGTCGTTCACGCTGACTAAGCTAGTCGAAGTCTGACGCATGATTTCGGTATTCTTCAGCTTGAGAATCTCGCCTTGTTGAGCTGCAATTGGATATAGCAGTCGCACCCGCCTGAAGCGATTACAATTCCCAACCACGAATCCTGCGGAGCGAAAGGGATCAGTGATCACTAATTCCTTGCTTAGCTGGGAACACTTTGTAGAAGATCGGCGCCGGTAATGAAAATCGTATTTTACGCAATCTGCGCGGCCGGATTTATGATTGGTAACTTCGGCTGTTCGACAGCAGCCGATCGGGCCTCCTCCATCGTCTCTTCCGGCCCCTCTGCCCCAGCCGTAGTGACAATCGATTTTGCTGACCCAGGAAGATTTACCGACTTTAGAGTCAACAATCGAGATCTCCAACACTCGTCAACAATCTTTACTCAAGACGTCACCAGCGCGCTCAGACCTGTGATGGCCAGGCGATTTCCCGCTCATACGCTTAACCTCCGATACACCAATATCGATCTAGCTGGTCGTCGCACCTCCGCACCCCAAGGGTTGGGAGTGGCTCCAAGTAGTACGCAGCCCCGGCTGGCATTTGATTATGTACTGCAAAATCCAGCCGGTCGTGTAATAACCAGGGGTTCACAGAATCTCGTTGGTAGCCCCACTACTGCGGCCCAGAGTCGCTCGGCGCCGGTCCAGATTGAGGCCGATCTGATGCAAAGATGGCTGCAAAATCTTCGAATTCCCCAGTAAATTGGGTTCCCTCTTTCGGACTATAGACCCGGCTCGCACTCGCGTGCGACATCACCCCCCCATCAATCGTCCTCGTTCTCGTGCTCGTGCTCGTCCTCGTTCTCAAATAAGCCGGACGAGGAATTGTAGGGGGTGGCCTTGTCGGGCGAGGCCAAGCGGGAAGCCCCGGTTCGGACGGAGCCTTACCCTACCCGGAGCTTCGCCCTGGCCGGGGATCAGGATTTGGGGTGCTGATTCGCGGCGTTTTTTGCTTTCAACCGCGCGAGCGTCCGCCATAGGAGAATCACTAGCAGTGAGCCGAGGAAAGCGGCGATAAGATCCTCGAAGGTGACCTTCAGCTCTCCTAACCCAAAGTTAATTCTGAACAGCTTGAACAACTCGCCACCGATCACTGCGCCGATCATACCGACCAGGAGGTTCATCCAGCGCCCCAAGCCTTCCTTCTTAAAAGTAACCGCACGCCCAGCAAGCGTTCCTGCGAAGCCTCCGACAATAACCCAGACGATGATTTGGCCGATGTTCATCCGTCTTCTTCTTTTCGTTGTTCTAATCGAGCGGGAAAATTCCTCAATAGCAACGCAAAAAAGCAATGCTTCGCTGACTGGATTTGGAAGATTGCCGAATCGCCCGAAGGCGTCTGGTGAACTGCTTCCGCCTTGCAGGCCTGACTCAAATCAAGGTGCGTTCAGCAAGCTGATGAGAACAGGATACACGATTTCGATTTGCTGATTTTTCTGCACGGGATCAATCATGTCATGTTCGATTTTCATCTTTTTCGGAAAGTCTACAGCGGCAAACCTTTTCAGCCCCTTGGAACGCCAAAGACCGATTAACTGCCAAGCAAGAAGATCGCTGACTGCCTCGTCGCTCTTCGAGGTTACCAAGGCCACATCTTGTACTCTGGGTGCTCGCTCGAGTGCCCCCGCGAACGTTGCCACGCTTACACGTAAAAGCTGGCCCAACGCCCTCGATGAAAAGCCAGGATAAACATGATCGGGAGCATCGGGATCAACGCTAAACCAGTCAGTGCGGATATCCGGCAGCAGCGGCAGCAGCAATGCGATCCCTTTTTGTAAACGCGTGCCTTCGTGCCGCGAGAAACCCAGAGCGGGAGCGATTAGGACCGCTCGGTTGACCTCGGTCCGGTTTTGGGCGATCCAGGCTGACAGCGTCCCACCGGCCGAAAGTCCGGCGACATAAACCTTCTGACCAAGTCCGCAAGCGATGTCCACACTGGTATCCGCGCAATCCCGGAGTTCTTCGGCTTTGAGCGGCGAAAGATTCTCAACCTCACGGTCCGCTACACCGTGCCGCGGCAACCGCGGAATCAAGACGTTATATCCCAGGTCGTAGAAAATGTGACCCAATTCGTTGAACTGTTGCGGGCAGTTCGTGTAGCCGTGGAAGAAAACGACAACCCTCTCCGTACGTGTCGCATGCGTCAACAAAATCGAACGGCAAACCGGGTTAAGTTCCGGACCCTCCGTTTTTTGAATGCGTTGGAAACGACTAATAGCGTCGGCGTAGTCGACCGCCGGATTCGGGTGGCTCCGAAGACTCTTGTGAGCCCCCTGCAGCAGGAGCTCGAAGCCTAGATAAAAAAGCCCCCAAAAAACGACAACCGCTACAAAAAGCGCAAATGTCGCCCGAACGAGCTTTGCGGCAAACCTCCCCAGCGAAGACGACGAACGCTTCAGGTGCCAGGCGGCCAAAGTGGAAATTCCCGGTTAAAATTCGAAGAAGGATTATAGTGTTTGCCTTCACGCCGCGCCATCGGATGATCAGCGCGTAAGGTCATCATGTGCCGCGGGCCGATCCCCTGTGCCTGAACCATTTATTGATCGAGCCAAGCAATTTGATCGGGGTGTACAACAGGGTTCGCAATTGTGCGTTGTACCAAATGTTGGAGGCTCGCCCCCACTGGAGCTTGGGATCCAGGAGCTTTTTGTCCACTTTCACCTCGCCGCTCGTCCCAAGCTCTGCCGCCAGCGCCATGAGCACATGGTTCCATATGTCATCTTGCAACTTGGAACCTGCGAGCAGGAACGCCAACTCATAAAGGGGGTCGCCCGCACGGGCCAGGACCTGAACTTGCGCAAAGGTGCACCCCTCCTCTACGTAGGAACTAAAGGTTACCCATCCTGCTTCGGGATGCCCGGCTGGCGTCATCAGCGTGAACGACTCGGCGCCGGCGTACAACACCATCACGCCGGTGGAAATCGGTCCCCCCGGCGTCTGGGCATCAATTAGGACGAGCGCGTTTGGTGTGATGCCGAGGGCACTTGGGAAAAAACGCTTTGTCGACGGTTTTAGTTTAGGCACACTCAATTTCCAGGTGGCGATTACCTCCTGGGGCGTCAAATTGGTGGCGCGAAGACCAATGCGATAGGTCTTTTGCCATAACTGGCCGAAACCCTGTAACGGTCCAAATAATCGACGACCCTCGACGTTCAGGTTACGCGCACCGTCAGGAATTTCCGCCAGGTTGAGCCGCTCAACGGGCTCAGCCCAAGAGTCGGTGGCACGCTGACTCACAGCGGGTTGAGTTGGCGCGACAGGACGGTTTGGAGCGCGTACCAGTTCCCCTGGTGCTTCCAACAGGTCATGCGCCGCTTGCAGGGCATCGGCTTCGGAATCATAGACGGTAATTTCCTGGCTCAGCTGCGCAACCTCGAAAATGCTTCGGTATCCCGCATTCAGTCCCACAGCAAACAAACGCTGCCCCGCCGCCTTGCAACGTGCCAGCAGGGCTACCACCGACTTAATCCCGCTGCTGTTCTTGTAAACCAAGTGACTGAAATTGAGGACTAATACACGTGCACCTTCGCTGCTGGCTTGTTCCGAGGACTTCAGCAGCCCGTCCTGAACCGACGACGTGAGCTCGCCCGCCAGATCAATGATGTAGACGTCCGCAAACGCCTTACGCACACTGATTATCGCAGTTTCTTGTGAGATAGGTTCAGCCTCCGATCAGCAAGCACACTAGTGCACGTAGTTATATTTTCAAAGCTTCCAGTAGACCAAAGGGAGGGTCCTTTTACGTTGCTAATGAACCCGAAAAGGAGGGAGTGCCTCCAATTCCTCCAGAGTGCGCGGCCATTCCGATCCAAACAGCCTTGATAGACTGCGATCGGCAAGAACAAATCCACCAGTCTGGCATCGGGCACAGTAATTTGTCTCGTTATCGGCGTAGCGAATCCGCAGAACCCTTTCGCCACATCGCGGGCACGGTTGGCCGTAGCGGCCATGAACGGCCATGCCCTTGTGAAATGCGGTAACCTTCTCGGGGAAATCGGCACCGGCTTCGGTTTTCAAGCGTTCCACCCAGTGCTCAAGAGTCTGACGCGCGGCAACAAACAACCGTTCCCACTCGTCAGGCTTGAGTTTATGTGTCAGCAGAATCGGCGACAACTGCGCGGCATGCAGGATCTCGTCCGAATACGCGTTGCCGATGCCGCTGACCAAACGGGGGTCAGTCAGGGCTCTTTTAAGCGTGCGGTTTTCCGCGCTGAGCGCGAAGCGAAAAGATTCAAGGTCACTGGTCAATGGATCGATTCCTCCCGGGTCCATCAAGCGGAGGCTATCTTCTCCCCGGAGGAGATGTAACGATGCACGGCGCTTGGTGCCGGCTTCAGTCAGAATAAGAGAACCGTTGGGAAAATCGAACGCTGCGAGATTGTTGCGGCCGCTTAACGAGGCCTGTGGTGGTCGCCAGTGTAGCCGACCGGCTATCATCAGATGCAGCACCAGCCACAGATCGTTCTCCACTCCGATCCCGATTCGTTTCCCGATTCGCCGCAGTTCGCGAACTACAAGCCCCTCCACTTCGCTAATCGGTGGTTGCGCGCTCCGCAGGAGAAACATCCCAGCAATGCGAACTCGAATGAGTTGCTCACCAACTATCCGTGATTCCAGCGCCCTGATATAGGTAACGATATCGGGCAGTTCCGGCATCCACGAGCTTGCACGTGGCACCACCAGTTTGGCAAGTCGACATCGATGGGCGGACGGTTTTTGTCCCGGAGGGACAGCACGATAGTAGCCAGGCACGAAGTGCCTGAAGTTTGGACATTTCCAATCTGTGGCCCGAAGTGGCCTAAAGAGCGTAGCCCAGGGTTTACCCTGGGTGGTTCTCCCCACCCGAATTAGCCCTGAAGGGGCCATGAGATACGGCGACAATCGGCTCGGAACCTTTGAACCGGATCGCGTGCACGTTTCCAGCCCCTTCAGCTTCAGGGCGAAACGTTTATTTTCGACTAACCCAGGGTAAACCCGGCTCAACCCTGGGCTAAGTTTTGGCCACTTCGGGCCACAGATTGGAAACGTCCGAACTCCACAGGCACTTCGTGCCTGGCCACTATCAGCCTGTCCCTCCGGGTCAAAAACCATTCTCCCATCGAAGCGCCTCGGAATTATCTTAGCGCTTCTGAGTTTCAACCTGGGAACCACCCCACCCGAGCGACGCGCCCTGAAGCGGTGTCTGGCTTACATCGAGATTACACGACTACGAACCAACTCACAGATAGGGGCATACATCGTTCGCAATATCCCAGAGAGAATGCGGCATCGGTGCAAGGATGAGTATCAGAACGAGCAAAGCAAAATAACCCACCGCCAAGCGGACGGGATCCAGAGGTGTTACATCGTTCAAGGGAGGCGCACCTCGCCCGGCGATGAAGAAAACAATCAGTGCCCACATCATCAGTCCGGGCCAGACAAACAAAGCCAGCAAAAACAGAGACCACATCGCTAAGCTACTAATGATGACTCCGACTCGAGAGCCGAACATTGCGCGCGTGATATGACCGCCATCAAGTTGGCCCACCGGCAACAGGTTCAGTGCCGTGATAAACAATCCCAACCAACCTGCGAACGCTAACGGACTAAGATGCACCAATGCCCCGTATTGGGCAGCGTCTCCAAGCGAAATCTTTGTCAGCACCGTAAACAGTATCGATGACCCCACCGTTGCTCCGTGCAGAAAACCGTGCGACAGCGTGTCGTTGCTACCTGCAGTGATACTTGAAGACAGAAGCCCGAAAAGAAGCGCCGGTACGGCAATCACCAGCCCGGCAAGCGGTCCGGCAACTGCAACATCAAAGAGGGCCTCCCTGTTCGCAGGAGACGACCGCATTTGAATGAAAGCGCCAAATGTGCCCAGTCCGAAGGGCACCGGAATGAAGTAAGGTGGAGTGACATCCATCGCATGGCGGCGCGCCATGAAAAAATGTCCCAATTCATGAACTCCGAGGATCAAAAGTAATCCAATGGAGTAAGGTAGACCGACAGTAAATCGCCCGGGTTCCTGAGCTAGATCGACACCCTGATGGCTGGCGCCGGCCCAAGTCGTGGTAATCACAGTTAGACCAAAAAGAAGCCAGTTCAACCAGGGCCGGACGGGTTTCCGGGCAACAGATTCTTCCGTCTGTTTCGGAATGAGAACGATTTTTGTGCCGAGTTGTTCATCTTCCTGAACCAGTGGGACAAAGCTTTTGCCGAGCGCCACGTTCAGTTTTTCGAAAGTCGCCGAAGCGGAATTCCTCAGTGGACCCCTAAACAATTCCACTCCATTTTCCCTGAGCGCAATTTTAACGTCCATCAATTGACGGACGATTTCTGGCTGCTCAGCTTCGTTCAACATTCGCGGACCAGATTCGGGGCCGAGAGCTGCTGCCATCCGCCTTTGCGAAGCGCTCAGCACCCACAACAGCAACAGGCAGCAAAATAATGCCAACCAAAATAGGGCGTGCCCGGTATTGGTTCCACCGGGCCGCAAGAGAAACATCAGCCAGGGCAGTACAAGCGCCACGATAAACAAAATCGCCAGCAACGGATTTCTTGGCCTTCGCATTTTATTCTTTCCTTCAGCACGATGAGGAGTCAATCGATCTGAAAAAATAGATTAATCATCGATTGTCCCCTGTTGTCGAACGAATTGCCGCGTACCCTCTTCAGGCTCATCGGTTGATCGGTGTTCGGGCCTGGGCGCACCAGTAACAAGAAAGCATCGCCACCGGGCAGATCTCGCTCCCGGTAACCAGTCGATCGGCACGCACGTCTAAAGTCTCAATAATAATGAAAAACTAATTTCTGGACCGTGATTTCCTCTCCTTCACCAAAGTCACCTAGTGCTGTTGAATGAAAATCTTTCATATCACACTGGCACTGGTTCTGTCCTATCTAGGTACGACCTTTGTGGCGGCAGATGAACGAAGCGGTTCAGTCGATCTGCATGCAGTAGAAGCTGCTGTCGGACAGCTATTAGAGCAAGATCACTACACCCAGCACAAACTCGACCCCGACATCGCGAAGCAAATCCTGGAGACTTACTTGGAAAGTCTGGACACCAATAGACTGTTCTTTACTCAGGAAGATATCGACCAGATCAAGAATGAATATGGCCCCGGTCTCGATGATGATATCCTGCTCGGGAACTTGACTTCAGTAAAAAACATTTACGCGCTTTTCAGGCAGAAAGTTGATCAGCGTGTCTCTAAAATCAACAACTTCTTAACTCAGCGCTATGACTTTAGTAGCAACCGCACAGTCACTGCGAATCGGGCGCTGGAGCCGTGGCCGGCGAATGAGTCAGCGGCAGATAGTATCTGGAGAGACTGGATTAAAAGGGAATTACTTCAAGTCAAGCTTAGCACCTTACCGACAGAACCCGGCCCAGAAGTGGTAGGTCTCCGTTATCGCGAGCTGCAAAATGCAATTGATCATCAAGACGATGAGCAGTTACTCCGTATATTCCTCGAAGCGGTCGCGCAGACCTATGATCCCCATTCAGAATACCTGGGACCCTATGAGTTGAACGAATTCAACATTGATACACGACTAACTATCTGCGGTATCGGTGTCCGCGTTCGCATGGAAAATGGTTATGCAACGATTGAGCAGATTTTCCCCGGGGGGGCCGCAGAGCGAAGCGGAAAATTGCAGGTCGGCGACATAATTGTCGGCGTCGCTCAGAACGACGGGCCCTTCGTTAATACTGTTCATCAGGAACTCGATAAGTTCACCGAGATGGTCCTCGGCACGACCGGATCGGTGGTTCGTCTTCAAGTCATCTCCGACCAAAAGAAAGGTCCGGCCAAACGTCGCACGGTCAGGTTGGTTCGCAGGGAGGTGCGATTGACCGAAGAAGAGGCCCAGGCCCAGCTTATCGAACGGCCTGTCGCCGGCGGCATCATACAGAAGCTGGGCTGGATCACGGTCCCGTCATTTTACGGGGAATCTGATAAATCAAACGACGCCCCGAGCGTAGCAAACGATGTGACTACGCTGATCAAGCGGCTTGCGCGGGAAGGTATTCAGGGCTTGGTCGTCGATCTTCGCAACAACGGAGGCGGTTCAGTGGAGGAAGCTGTACGCATGTGCGGTTTGTTTATCAAGCCAGGACCCGTTGCTCAATTAAAGGACCCAACCGGGGCTATTCTTTTGGTCAAAGGTCAACCGGGTAAAGCGTCGTACAATGGCCCAATGGTTGTCCTGGATAATAAGCTGACCGCATCAGCGAGTGAAATTTTCTCTGCCGCGATGCAGGATTACGGGCGGGCTGTGATCGTAGGTGACTCGAGCACTTTTGGAAAAGGAACGGTACAAGCTCTAATAGAACTCGGTGATTTTCTGCATGGTCATGACGATCCCGTGCACTCCGGCGGCGCACTCAAAATTACGATGCAGAAGATCTATCGCGTCACCGGCAAATCCACCCAGTTAAAGGGCGTCATCTCCGACGTTACTATTCCCTCGCTCACCGATCGGTCGGAGTTTGGCGAAAGTGACCGCGGGCATGCGCTTCCGGATGATGATGAAGTGCCCCCTACTGTGATTGATGCCGCGGAAGACGATAAGCCGCTCTTCCTGGACGAACTCCGAAGCCGATCGATAAAACGAATTAGCGAAAATCCCCTTTTCCGTGATCTATCCGCTGAAATTCACCTGATCAAACAGAAATCGGCGACCAACCGCCTGTCCCTGAATGAGGAGGTTCGCCGGAATGAACTGGCCGAAGAAGCATCGATCCAAGACAAGGCCGATTGCGACCGAATAATTGCTGGCGCACATGACCACGCTAGATATTACAGGCTGACGCTCGCTGGCGTCGATCAACTCGAGTTAAAGCTTGCCGATAGAAAGGCGGAGACGGGAACCGTCTGGAAACGCACCGTGCCAGACGTAACTGCACAAACCTCAGACACTCTGCCGCCGGGTGAAAGTGACTTTGGAACGGCGACGGAAAATGACGCTCTGAGACGAGAGACGCTGAATATTCTCTCGGATTTAGTGAGTCTTCAAAGAACTCCGCTTATGGCGACAACAACCGGAAAATGATCGAGCGCCGTCCACGGCGTTCGGCGGCGCTGTCGGTTTGGTAGGGTGAGGCTCCGTCCGAACCGGGGCTTCCCGTGTCATCCTGCCTTGTGCCTCGACCCCCTAAGAATTCCTGGGCGGTAACACGCGGGTAGGTGAGGCTCCGTCCGAGCCGGGGCTTACCGCGTCGCCTCGCATGCGACATATCACCCCCGATCAAAATCGTCCTCGTGTCCTCGTCCTTGTTCTCAAATAAGCCGGACGACCACTTGGTAGGGGGTGACGTTGTCGGGCGAGGCCAAGCGGGAAACCCCGGTTCGGAGGAGCAGAGATGGACAGAACCAAACAATGAACTAAAAGGTAACAGTGTTACCGATGTCCTGACCCATAGGTGTTACCGATGTCCTGACTGCGCCCTGCGCCCTCCGAACGCCGAACGCCGAACGCTGAACGCCCAGACGTACCTTCACCCACGGGTTTATTCCGACGAACAACTCAGCAAAGTTGCGGCTAAGGCCAAAATGAGCGTTTCTTCTTCAGAGACGTAATCGGAATTATCCGGCGCTCGCAGCAATCCACAATTTCCCCAGTGAAGAAATCTGACCTCATTGCCTTGGCCGAAACAATGATCTCAAACTCATTTCCCGCCCTGCGTGGAATGGCATTAAAGGTTAAAATCGTCGACACCGAAGATTACGTGATGTCCGTGAGCCTTGAGAGTGAAGAGATTCATCTCGACGTGAGCCGGGAAGACGCCGCACGGATGGGACGCAACGTCACGGCCGGGGTTCTGGCTCATGAGCTTTGCCACGCCGAAGAGGATTGCCGGCACGGTCCGTTTCTCGAAGCTTTGTTCTCCTGGCTTTACGAGCGCATTCCGAGGTTGGAAACCAGGATGGAACGGCGCATAGATTCAGAGGTGATCCGGAAAGGTTATGGCAATGAGCTACTCGCTTTTCAACAGTACCATGACTGGCATTACGAGCCCTATGATCAAACAGATGGCCTGACAGTCAAAGAGATCAAAGAGGCGCTCCAGAATTGTCAGTCTTCGATGTCTCGGCATCTCAGCACCGGATCATCAAACGGCCCTTCCTTGTTGACCACGGATGCGAGGCTTGCGCAGGATGTTGGCCAAAAACCTTCAAAACGCGATCGCAATGGGTCCGCTGGGAAGATCTGAGGCCTGAGGCACGGCCTCTTGCGTGTCGGGGCCAATCCGCGGATGCGAAAGAGGGCGTTCGTCGGTGATCCTGATCGCGGTGACTGTTAGGGCGCCGTCTCCCACTTCCCTGGCCCATATCATCTTCAAGGTCCCTTTTGCAATGCTTCCTGTTACCCTGAACGTATAAAGTCCTTCTTTCCCCGAATTCGGATCATCGACCAGCACCGCGCTTTCGTCTTTTAGGAAGAGCTCCTCTTGCAGGGCTCCGAAGTGCTCATGGACCATTGGGTTCTGCTCAAGGTAAAGCCGACAAATCGCTGGAGTGTCCCCATTGATTTTATACTCGTAAATGAATAGACAGATTTGCAGGCAGACAATTGTGACTGCGATCGCAACGCCAATCACCACGATCGACGCCCTCAGTGAAATCTTTTGATGAAGCCAAGGAAAAGACATGAATGATGCTCCCTTCGACCGATGCCGGAGTTACTGAGGCGAAAGGAAACGAGGTACTCCGTGGAAGTAGATACCCGCTATAATCAACGACTGTAGCCATAACAAGAGAACCCCGCCGAGAAATTAAGTTTGCCATCGTCGAAAGAACATCTGAATGCGCAATTGGCGGACATCGTCGACTCTGTCCTGGGTCGCAAGGTGCGACGAGTCGAATGGAATTTGCCCGAGTTGAAGGATGAACTGGCGAAAGATCCTGCCAACGCCATCAAGAAATACCGGGTCGTCTTCGCAGAAGGCAAAGGGGTATCATGGGATATGGCCAAGACCTTCAACTCACAGCGGGGAATCGGAGTGACGGGCGTTGAGCGCTGGGCAAAG
>DATHPI010000491.1:0-4737 GCA_035484035.1 Chthoniobacterales bacterium | reverse complement strand
CACAGGCGTACGGCTGGTATGGACCACGTCGTTTTCACCATGACGGTATAGGCTGTCAACCCACCAAAAAGGAGGAAAGTCCCGATCTCCAGCACCTTGATTGTTTTTTTTCGGCTTAACGCGTCGCGAACCAGCAACCCCGCGGAAGTCCCCGTGGCGGCTGCCAACCCCGCCGTAACGCCGGCCAGTCGCTCGACAACGATAAAGACAAAAAAAGGTGCGAAGGCCAGGAGAATTCCCATCATTGATCCCTTCGTTTTTGGATGACCATTTTTTTCCTCTGTGTTCTCCGTGCGATGATTACTTCCCCTTCTATGCGGATTAAAGCATATATTCACCGTGGTAGCGCAAAGCCCGTCGAATGAGCTCACAAATCGGTCAAATGCAGCCCCGGAGTTAAACTTTATTTTATGAGCATGCAGCGTTCGCCAGACTCCACTGGAACCATTCCGAGCCCCGCGCCAAAGGCAAGCGCCCTAAGGGTTGCGATACTTCGGGCAGCTCATCAAATATTGGATGTTCCATTGGTTTTCGAAGACGCGCTTGCTTTGAGAATATTGGCTGCCGCCGAGCAAGATTCCCTCCGGACCGACCCTCGGCAATACAACACTCCGCGACTCAAGGGATTGCGGGCCTCGTTGGTGGTTCGCAGCAGACTGGCCGAGGAGGAGTGGGTCCGGTCGAAAGGGTACGGGGTCCGTCAATACGTGATTTTGGGAGCGGGATTGGACACTTTCGGCTACCGGAACCAGGATCACGATCGAAGCCGAATCTTTGAAGTCGACCTTCCGGCGATGCAGCAGTGGAAACGGAATTGCTTGCGGGTTGCCGGCATTAAGGAGCCGGCGTCATTAACCTACGTCGCCGTGGACTTCGAGCGTTCCACGCTTGCTGAGGGGTTAGAGCAGGCAGCATTTTGCCATAGTGAACCTGCGTTCTTCTCGTGGCTCGGCGTGACAATGTATCTTGAAGAGGGCGCAGTAATGAACACGTTGCGTTTCATCGCTTCGCTTGCACCGGGAAGCGGCGTGGTATTTGACTATGGAGTGCTCCCAGAATTGCTGTCGCCCGCGGAACGCGCGAAGATGGAGTTTCTCGCGTCAAGGGCGGCTGAACATGGCGAAGGCTGGAAAGCGTATTTTGACCCAGCCGCTCTGGTGGAAACGCTTCGCTCCTTGGGTTTCGGTCAAGTGGAAAACTTCGGTCCTGAGAGCCTCAACGAACGTTACCTTTCGGGGCGGACTGACGGATTGCACAAGAGCGGCGTTAGCAGGTTGATTTGCGCCAGGATTTAATGCGCAAAGACGAGGCGCTGCCAATCCTGCATATTTTTTCAGTGTTTCAAATGGGACGCGCGATCACCTCACGCCGGTTTCCCCAGCTCATCGATCAGGCGCAACCGTACCTGTTCGGCGGTGCGCTCAAACTGGAGCGGCGTCACCGCGATGCCTCCAGCGGCAATCACTTGGGTCTCGCTGTCAGTGGCATCGGGAAATGGACTCCGGGTGATATTGAGCCAGCTGTACTCAAAGCCACGGGGATCGTTCCGGGTGGTCAATTGCACCGCCTTCATCATTCCTCGGCCTTGGCGAGTGACGACCAAAGGACCGGCGCGCTCGGCAGGGACGTCGGGAAAGTTTACATTTAGGCAGGCTCCGTCTGCCCAATCGGCCCGCAAGAGTTTTCGCAGCACTCCCGGGGCCAGCTGTCGTGCAGTGTCCCAGCGAACCGCGTTACGATCGGAGAAGGCCTGGCTAAGGGCGATCGAACGTACCCCCAGCAAAAGACCCGCCATAGCAGCTCCGACTGTGCCGGAAAAAACTGTCTCGACGCCCAGATTGGCTCCCCGGTTGATCCCGGAGAGCAGCAGATCGGGAGGAGCCGGCATAACCTGCCGATACCCCACGAAAACAGAATCAGCCGGCGTGCCGTTGACGCTGAAACGACGATCGCCACGCTTGCGGACGCGAAGAGGGGCATGCAGGCTAATGGAGTGCGATACGCCACTTTGTTCCTGCTCCGGCGCGACGACCCAGACTTCGCGGGCCAACATCGCGGCCACCTCTTCCAGCGCCACCAAGCCGGGAGCGTCGATACCATCGTCGTTGGTGATCAGCGCGAGATTAACGACAGGATCGGACGTATTCACCTCATGGCTACCCCAATTTTCCAGTGCCAATCGGCATGGGCTTTCCAAAGTACGGCAGAACCAATAGTTAAGACAAACCGCATTGACGACCAATTCGGCATCGTTCGCACGCACCCGCCCACTTCTTTGCGTTGAAAGCAGGGGTCTTTGGGAAGAATGACGTGGTTGATCCTTCGCGACCCGGGTTACAAACCCACAAGAAGCTTTGAGCCTTGTGCCTCGGTTCCCCGGTTCGAAGTATGATGTCCGAGAATTTTTACCGTCTGATTCAGCTGATCTATCTTCAGCGGCTTCTTTAGAACCGTGACCGGACTGACCTGAAGAATACGATTGAGAATTTCACTATCCGGGTAACCTGTGATCACGATCACGTTGAGGTCCGGATCGATTTGCTTGACTGTCTCGAAGACCTGATCACCGGAAGCGTCAGGCAATTGCAAGTCCAAGAACATAAGATCGAATTTCTGCTTCCGGAGACTTTTAATCGCCTCTTTAGCCGTACCGACCACCACTCGACTAAAGCCGATTTGCTTTAGAAAGGTTCGAAAAAGCTCCTGCAATTCCACATCGTCATCGACCACTAAGACCGTGGGCTGATGGCCCTGCTGGTCTTGTCGCAGAATGTCGCGATCCAACGAGGATTTCTTGATCCGCCAACGGCCCCCGATTTGAATGGCCGGGATTTTCCCGCGTTGGACGAGATAGTAGACCGTGGGGAGAGGAATCCGCAGATATTCGGCAGTCTCCTTCACGGTTAGCAAATTGTGAATGGGAGTTTCGCTCACGGCTTGGAATAAGTTCGATAAGAGGTCATTTTGGCAATTATCTCAATTATAAGAATAATATCACTTTTGTCAAGACACGTTGAGCAACATCTCAGTTCACCGGCTTGTCCATTCAACGAGGGAGCTCAGAAAATTCCCAACCACAATATATTGTATATTTGATTTTAAGCAATACCTCATATGGAAAGAATATCGTTAGCCGCAATCAGGGGCCCGGGAAAACGTTTTGGCAGATTCGTGCTCCGATAAAGAAATCAGATCACGCTTGCGTTTGCGTATTCAGTGAATATTGATCGGAGGCGCTTTTCTCAAGCTTTTTTCCGAGGATGACGGATTGCTGATGGCTGATCGGGCCCTTGCTAAAAGCAGTTCTTTCGGACAGGAGATGTGTCGAAGTCGAAGATATCACTAGGGCGGGGGGTTAGAGGGTTCCGCAACTTCCGGAAAATCCATGAGGTTGTCGGTTGGGTCGTCATCTCGATTCAGCGAACGAGCGATGCTCAGTAACAAGAGTTCGGCTCGCATATCGGTGTGATTGTTTAGCGCCACCCTAAAGTAAGCTAAAATGCGTTTTCTCAGCAATGGATCGGACTCGAGGCTCGGCCGCAACTCCTTCAGCAGGTCCAGGTGCATCCGGATGACCTCTTGGATTACTGGGCCTTTGCCATCTGCCTTGATGGTGTTGGTGGAATGGACGCGGTAGTCCAAGAGATCCTGATGAATCAGGCCTAGTGTCCCCCGAAACGCTTGGGTCAGCGCCGCGAAATAATCATGAGAATACCGGTAGCCGCGAAACTCGGTGATGGCTCCAGTGCGAAAAAAAAAGTTGCTGGTGGTTTTCGTAAAGTTTCCGTAGCCCAGAGCGGTTGCCAAATCCGTGGCCTTAGGAAGGTGGGACCAAATACGATCGATGCGGCGTTGTCTGCCGTCACGAGGTCCGACCGGCTTCCCTTCTTCATCGATCATTCGGATTCGGGTACAAAGGAGTTGGGTGCGGGGATACCGATGGAAATGAGAGACGCAACGGGTAAACCGGTCCGGATGATATCGATCATCGGAATTAAGGATACTGACGAAATCGCAATCTTTCGACAGCTCAAGACCGCGAGTCAGAGCCGAGTGGGCTCCTTTATTTTGCTGTACGATCAGATGAATTCTTGGATCTTTAATGGCGCGAATAATTTCGACTGAGTTATCCCTGGAACCGTCATCGACAATCACCATTCGCTCCGGTGGAAGGGTTTGCCGGAGAACGGAACGAATGGCTTCTTCGATAAAATCAGCGTGGTTGTACGACGGGATGACGCAGGCAATTTTCTGATTCATTCGTAACTTGGGGATCCGCTACCAAACTCCAGGGCAGCTTCGCTGACAATCCCCTTTCATCGCGACATCTTTCCTTCTAACTTGCATCAAGTAGTCACTCGCTCCGATGGAGACTCCAACTCTAGAGACAGAAGTTCGCGTCATGTTTTTCGACACGGACGCAGCCGGCCTGGTGCACAACATCGCTTACCTGAGATTTATCGAAACGAACCGTTCGTTGCTCGCAGAGAAGCTGGGCTACCCCCTGCAGGAAATGTTGAGCTGCGGTGATTGTCCCGTGGTGGCGCGAACGGAAATAGATTATCGGCGTCCGGCCCGGTTGTGGGATGCGCTGGTGGTTCACGGCGAGCTGGCAGAATTCGAGCGAAGCCGTTTTTGGTGTGCGTTCACCATCACTCGGCCTAGTGACGGCACACTGATTGTCACTTGCCGGCAGATGCTGGTCGTGGTGCAACTACCGGAACTCAAGGTGCGACG
>DATHPI010000490.1:0-3226 GCA_035484035.1 Chthoniobacterales bacterium | reverse complement strand
CTTCGCTCCGATCGGCGGAATTACCGAACAGCACTTCGATCACACTTTCGATACGAATGTGAAAGGTACGTTGTTCACCGTTCAGAAGGCGCTGCCTTTGGTGCCGGATGGCGGGTCGATCATCATGACGGCCTCCACAGCAGGCTCCACGGCTATGGCGGCGTTCAGCGTTTACTCCGCCTCCAAAGCGGCAATACGATCCTTTGCCCGCTGCTGGACGTTGGATTTGAAGGACCGCAAGATCCGCGTCAACGTCGTCAGTCCCGGACCTATCGAAACTCCGGGCATCGCGGGTCTTGCGCCGAATGAAGAACAACGGAGGGGGTTTTATAGCGCGCTCGCTTCGCAGGTGCCGCTGGGTCGCATGGGGCAGCCGGACGAAATTGCCAAAGTGGCGGTCTTCCTTGCTTCCGAAGATTCAAGCTTCGTGACCGGCATCGAGCTCTTCGCCGATGGCGGCATCGCGCAGGTATGAGGAGGAACACATCATGCAAACGTTCACGAAAGTCGGTCTCGACGCTCTTCTAACACCGGAGAATTGTGCCTTACTCCTGATTGACCACCAACCTTTCCAGTTGGCAAACGTAAACAGCCACGACCCTACAATCGTGATCAACAACGTCACGGCTCTTGCCAAAACTGCGAAGGCATACGGTATTCCGACGATTCTCACCACAGTCAATGAGGAACGCGGGGGACTAATTTTCAAGCAGGTCCAGGCAGTTTTTCCGGATCAGAAGACGATTAACCGCACTTTCATCAACTGCTGGGAGGACCGCCGGGTCGTCGAGGCGGTGAAGAAGACCGGCCGGAAGAAGCTGGTCATGGCCGCGCTCTGGACGGAGATGTGTCTTGCCATGCCCGTAATCCACGCGATGGGCGACGGCTACGACGTGTACATAGTCACCGACGCGTCGGGCGGCGTCTCTCCTGAAGCGCACGATATGGCTGTCCGCCGCATGGCGGCTGCGGGAGCTCAACCCATTACCTGGCTTGGCTTGGCGGGAGAACTTCAGCGTGATTGGGCGCGCACAGAGCACCTGGAAGAAGTCGCTCGGCTTTTTATCGACCATGCCGGCGCTACTGGTTCTGTATTTCTGTGGGAGACCCAGTTGCTGGGTGCCGCGCAAGTCAAGGGCGGCTAGAAGCTCCTGGCAGACGAGGCTAACCTCGTCTGCCGTCGGCCTGTGGTTCAAAAGCAGGAGGTTTTCATGGGTACAACATTTCGAAAGGAAACGCTATGACGCAAAGAGCAACGACCTCTCTGAGCCTTCATTACCAAGTCAAACCTAGTCAGAAAGAGGGGCTTCTCGTCGAGATCAAAGGCATGCTCGACCGTTGTGCAAAGGAACCCGAGTTCATCATGGGCATTCTTCACGAAACTCCAGAACGGCCGAATCATTTCGTGCTCTACGAGCTATGGAAAGGAACACGCGCGGAGTTCGACGCGACCCAGGGGACGAAGCCTTACCGAAAGGCCTATATCGAAAACACCAAGAAATTTCTCGACAAGGTAGACGTTGAGTGGAACTTGCCGATCCTCGAATGGGGCACCAACCTGACGGGTCTTAATCAGTCATGAGCCCGAAGGCGCCGGTGCGTTTTTGAATGGAAATACAGTTATGCCAAAAGCACTAGAGCTGCAGTTACCCGAGGCTACCGAGCAAGTACGTCTATTTCATATTTCGATCTCACAGGAAGCCATTGACGATCTTCGGGCGCGCTTGCGAGCTGCGCGATTTCCCAACCAACAGCCAGTCCGGGACTGGTCTCAGGGAGTTCCTCTCGCTCATGCACAATCGCTGATCGAGTATTGGGAATCTCGTTATGACTGGCGACGCTTCGAGACAGAGCTGAACTCGTTTCCAAACTTTCGCACATTGATCGATGGATTGGGTATTCATTTCATCCACGTACGCTCACCACATCCCGATGCTTTGCCAATCGTTCTGACCCACGGTTGGCCTGGATCGATTGTGGAGTTCATGAAGATCATTCGGCCCCTTACTAATCCGACAGAGCATGGTGGTCGCGCACAGGATGCGTTCCATGTAGTCGTTCCGTCTCTTCCGGGATTTGGATTTTCCGACAAGCCAACCGAAACCGGATGGAACCTTCCCCGCATCGCCTCCGCATGGAGTCTGCTAATGCAGCGGCTTGGCTACAGGCGGTGGGTCGCACAGGGCGGAGACTGGGGCGCGGGAGTTACGATCGCACTCGGGCATCTCGTTCCCCCCGGACTCGCCGGAATACACCTCAATTGGCAATTCGTGTTTCCTCCGGAAATGCCAGAGCATCTCAGTTTCGAAGAGCAGAGGGCGGTCGATGGTGCCAAACTCTTCCTTGGCGACGGCAACAGCTACTTCCGCCAACAAGCGACTCGGCTGCAGACGATCGGATATGCGTTGTCGGATTCACCGTCGGGCCAGGCGATGTGGATCTATGAAAAGTTTTACAGTTGGACTGACAACAACGGCTCTCCCGAAGACGCGCTGTCACGGGATCAAATGCTCGACGACATTTCACTCTACTGGTTCACAAACACCGCGGCATCGTCGGCACGGATCTACTGGGAGAATAAGGGCAGCTCATTTTCAGGAGGCAGGCTCACCCTGCCTGTGGCCGCAACCGTCTTCCCGCGAGAGATATATCGCGCTCCAAAGAGCTGGGCCGAGCAGACCTATTCGAATCTCATTTACTGGAACGAGGCTGAGCACGGCGGCCACTTCGCCGCGTTCGAACAGCCGTACATTTTTGTCGACGAAATGCGTTCCGCGTTTAGAAAATTAAGGGATCAGTAACAAAGGGGATCAGCAACAAAATGTCATCGGCCCCGTCGGCGAGTCTTTGACACCCAGCTTCCTGCGATTACCCTAAGTCACTGCCTTCCCATTTCTTCAGTACGCCGGTTTGCCGTCTCGGTTACGTCGCGGTTGCCCGTGACTCGGGCCAGGCCTGTCAAGCGTCGATCTTGGCCTGCAAGCAGTAGGACGTACCCCACCATTGGTGCGATAATTTCGGTAACGAATCCTCCTGCAACTTATGAAGCGCCACGTCCTCATGTACGGGTTGATCGGTGGAATCCTGATTGCTCTGCTCCGGTGGACCGAGTATCAGTTCCTGGTCGTCGAACATTCCATCGAAATCTACGGCGGACTGATCGCCGCGACCTTTGCCGTTCTTGGCATCTGGCTTGGCCTCAAGCTGACAGCAAAACGCCAGACAA
>DATHPI010000489.1:0-9190 GCA_035484035.1 Chthoniobacterales bacterium | reverse complement strand
GTAATGACCGCCAGCTCCTTCTTAGCGTCTTCCAGAGCCTGTTTGAGATCACTGCCTTGCGCCGGGATGCAAGTGTTCACCACCACCTTGTCGACTTTCGGCACTTGAAAGACATTCTTATAGCCCTGGCTCTTGCTCAGGGCCGGTATCACCTTGGCTTGGTACTCCTTATACAGTTCTGCTTGCATCTTCTACTATCCCCGAACCTTTTTTGCGGGCTTGGCCACTTGAGTTTCGATCAGCTTCACATTCGAAATGTGAATCGGACCTTCCCGGGTAATAATCGCTCCATTCGGACTATCCTGAGATTTGCGCTGGGTCTTTTTGATCATGCGCACTCCCTCGATTAATACCTGCTGTTTCTTTGGCAAAACCTGCAAGACCTTCCCGGCCGCTCCTTGATGGTTGCCGGAAATCACTTTCACTTCGTCCCCTTTTTTAACGTGAAATCGCAACTTACTCATAGCACCTCCGGAGCGAGCGAAATAATCTTCATGAAGTTCTTCTCGCGCAATTCACGGGCCACCGGCCCAAAGATCCGGGTACCTCTCGGGTTCAAATCCTTGTCGATAATGACAATCGCGTTATTATCAAAACGCAGATAGGAACCGTCACTGCGCTTGACCGGTTGCTTCGTCCGGACCACCACTGCGCGGACGACCTCTCCTTTTTTAACCGTGCCGTTTGCCGACGCTTCCTTGACGTTACAGGTGATCACATCACCAATGGAAGCAAAGGCCGTCTGTTTGCCAATGACCCCTATCATGGTGGCCATTCGCGCACCGGTATTGTCGGCCACATCTAACCTGGAACGAATCTGGATCATGGTCTAAGCCTTCCCAAAACTAGTGCTTCAATACTTCGACCAGTTGCCAGCGTTTCAAGCGACTCAAAGGCCGGGTTTCTTCCACACGCACCAGATCCCCAATCGCACACTGGTTTTTCTCATCATGCGCGTACAACTTCTTGGTTCGTTTGACGATCTTCCCGAACTTCGCGTGCGGGACTCGGCGAACCACAGCGACTACGATCGTTTTTTCCATTTTATTGGAAACGACCTCACCCACGCGGGTCTTCCGAAGATGCCGCTTCGGAATGGCAGACTGCTGCGGTGAGTCGGCCGGTGATCCGATTGTCGCCGTGCGATCATCGGACAAACCGGCGCCCTCAGCCGCCGTGGCAGTACCTTCAGCTTTGACAGTCTCTTCACTCATTTTTACTTTCTAAAATTTCTGCAGACTATGCCGGAGCCGGCCGTGCCGTTCAGCGGTCCGATTTCCCGGCACGCTCCGACAGAATCGTTTCAATCCGAGCGACCTCTCTGCGACTAATCCGGATCACGCTTGGCTTCTCCGTCGCGCCCGTTTGTTGTTGCAGGCGGAGATTAAAAGCGTCCTTTCGCAGCTCGTAACGCCGAGCCACCAGCTCTTCGTTACTCATTTCCCGTAATTCCTTAATTTTCATGACTCAACTCTCCGGCCCGCTACGAAACGATCGAACGCGCTCGGCTGATAAATCGCGTCTTGATCGGGAGCTTGGTCGCAGCAAGCCGCAACGATTCTCGAGCAACCGATTCCGTTACCCCGTCCAATTCAAAAAGAATATTGCCGGGCCGCACCGTGGCCACCCAGAACTCGGGATTGCCTTTACCCTTTCCCATTCGAGTTTCCGGCGGTCGCTTGGTGACCGATTTATCTGGAAAAATCTTGATCCAGAGTTTCCCTTTTCTCTTCATGTTTCGGGTTAACGCCACCCGCGCCGCTTCGATCTGGGTGTTTGTGATCCAGGCCCGATCAAGCGTCTGCAAAGCGTATTCACCAAAGGCGATCGAGATATTCCGCGTGGCGTTGCCGGTGCGACTGCCTCGCTGCGTCTTACGGTACTTCACTCTCTTCGGCATCAATGGCATACGATATCTCCCTGGTAAAAACTATCTGGACGTTGAGGCTGGTTCATGTGAACCCTCTCTTTTCTGCGACTGCTGGTCGACCACCGGTTCCGGCTTACAGATCCAGCATTTCACTCCGATTTTGCCGTAAACCGTGTTTGCTTCAGCAAAACCGTAATCAATCGGGGTACGCAAGGTGTGCAACGGTATTTTCCCTTCGCGATACCATTCAGCACGCGAAATCTCCGCACCACCCAGCCGGCCGGAACAACGGATTTTCATTCCCAAAGCACCGAAATCCATCGTCGTTTGCACTGCCTTCTTCATCGCCCGGCGGAACGAAATACGACGTTCAATCTGCAACGCGACATTCTCGGTCACCAACTGCGCGTCCAGTTCCGGTGTCTTGATTTCCTGAATATCGATTTTGACTTGTTTTCCGCCTGACATCCGAGTGATCTCTTCGGTCATCTTCTCGATTTCAGCGCCCTTACGGCCGATCACGATACCTGGGCGAGCCGTGAAAATGGTGACCCGGATACTGTTCCATGCGCGTTCGATCACAATCTTCGAGACCGCCGCCATGGAGAGCTTCTGCTTCACAAAACGACGGATCTTGAGATCGGCGTGCAGAAACTCCGGAAATTCCTTCGTGGACGCATACCAGCGCGAGCGCCAATCTTTGTTCAACGCGAGTCGAAATCCAATCGGATTAACTTTTTGTCCCATACTTACTCTTTCTCTTCTTGAGGCTTGGTCTCGCTGGTTGGTTGAACGGAACTTGTAGGTTCGCCCTCTTCTTTGGTTGGGCTCAAAGCCGCTTTTCCGTCAGGCCGCTGCTTACCAGACTCAGCTTTCGCTCTCGGGTTCTTGCCTGCTAAACCTTCACGACCGGCCGCACGTTGCTTCTTACGCTTAACCGGGGCCTGCGGCACCAGGTCATCGCTCAACACGATCCGAATATGGCTCGTGCGTTTCCGAAGCGGACTCGCGCCACCTCGGGCTCGGGCACGAAATCGCTTAAAGGTTGGGCCTTCTCCGACCACCGCCTCCTTCACGAGCAACGTGTCCACCTTGAGTTCGGCATTATTTTCGGCGTTGGCGATCGCGCTTTTCAGCGTTTTCTTCACCAGGAGGGCCGCCTTTTTCGGACTGAACGCCAAAAGGTCCAGCGCCTCCGATGCCGAATGACCCTGGATCTCCCTCGTCACTTCACGCGCCTTGAACGCCGAGATTCGCGCAAATCGATATGTGGATGTTACCTGCATTTCTTTGACGTCCGAACCAGACGCTCCTTACTTCGCCACCTTGGCGGTATGGGCACCATGTTTCTTGAAGGTTCGGGTCGGCGAAAATTCGCCTAGCTTATGCCCGACCATATTTTCAGTCACAAACACCGAGTTAAAAATCTTGCCGTTATGCACCAGGAACGTGTGACCCACAAAATCAGGGGTAATCATTGACCGGCGCGACCAAGTCTTGATCGGTCTCTTTGCGCCGGTGGCAGCGCTCATCTTCTCGACCTTTTCGAGAAGCTTGACGTCCACGAATGGACCTTTTTTTAACGATCTGGACATAAATTACTTCGTCTTTTTCCTGCTCCTCCGTCGCTCCACGATGACCGAGTCGCTCGGCTTATGTTTACGGCGAGTTTTAAATCCTTTGGACAGCTGACCCCAAGGGCTCACCGGATGATGTCGACCACCGCCGCCCTTGCTCTTTCCCTGTCCGCCACCCATCGGGTGGTCGATCGGGTTCATCGCCATACCGCGAACATGCGATCGCCGGCCCAGCCAACGACTGCGTCCCGCTTTGCCGCTCGAGACATTCATATGCTCCGCATTGCCGACCTGTCCGATCGTCGCGTAGGCGTTCTCATGAATCCGCCGAATCTCGCCCGACGGCATCCGGACCAACGCATAGCCCGCTTCGCGATTGCTCAGAATGGCCTGCTGACCGGCGCTCCGAGCCACCTGGCCGCCTCTGCCTGGAATAATCTCAACGTTGTGGACCGCAGTCCCTAACGGAATCGACTTCAGGGGCAGAGCATTCCCAAGATCCGGGGCGACCTTATCTCCAGCGATTACTTTCGCACCGACCTTCAGGCCGGCCGGCGCCAGGATATAGGTTTTCTCGCCCCCAGGGTATTGCAAAAGAGCAATTCGAGCCGAACGGTTCGGATCATATTCAATCGCCTCCACCGTAGCCGCGACATCACGAAGCTTTCGCTTGAAATCGATCAGTCGATACTTTTGCTTGTGGCCGCCTCCGATGTGGCGCGAAGTCAAGCGTCCGGTGTTATTCCGTCCGCCCGAGCGTTTCCGCGGCTCGAGCAGGGATTTCTCCGGCTTATCCTTAGTGATCTCTTCGAAACCCGGCGTTTGTTTGAAGCGCTGAGTCGGAGTGAGTGGTCTGAAATTCTTTAGTGCCATGGTGTCGGCTTCCTGCTAAACGAGATCAATCTTTTCCCCTTGGGCGAGGGTGACGATCGCCTTCTTCCAGTGTGCACGCCTCCCGAAATCAGCCCGGCGTTCCCGTTTCTTTTTCCCGGCGTATTGGGCAGTGTTGACACGGACCACTTTCTTCCCAAAAAGCTCCTGGATCGCCTGCTTGATCTGAAGTTTGTTAGCGCGGGGATCGACCCGAAAAACGTATTGGTTATTTTTTTCTCCCAGCAGACTGGCCTTCTCGGTCAGGCGAATATTGTGAATAAGATTCGTTGGTTCGTTCATGCCAATCTCTCCGCCAATTTGGCCAACGCTTCGTTGGTCACGATGATTTTTTGGAATGCCAGCAACTGTTCCGTATTCACTTCGGCTGCAGTGTTCAACAGGACCGGCTGAATATTGCGCGCCGCTTTGTAGGTGATCTCATCAAACTGCGTGGAGATCACCAGAACCTTGCGTGCTTCGGTCTGCGACTTCAGAAAAGAAACGAAATCCTTCGTTTTCGGTGTAGCCACCTTAATTTCTTCGGCAATCAGCACATCCCCCGCAACGATCCTGGAACTGAGCGCCTTCAGCAAAGCGAGACGCTTGACACTTTTGGGAACTTTCTTCGAATAATCTCGCGGTTTCGGACCAAAAGCCACACCACCACCAGACCAGACCGGTGATGAGGCGTAGCCGGCGCGCGCGCGCCCTGTACCTTTTTGACGCCACGGTTTTTTGCCGGAATAGGCAACTTCAGCCTTGGTCTTGGTATTTGCGCTCCCGCTTCTACGGTTGGCCCGGAGAGCGATCACGACATCATGGAGGGCTTGAGAGCCGCGCCCATTCTCGATCACCTCAATCTTCGCTTCTTTAGCAGCAGCTATGGTCAACACGGTGGCGCTCATTCGGCTTTTCCTCCCTCGGTATCCTGTTTCTTCTTTGCGGGTCGCACCACTACATAGCTTCCATTTGACCCGGGAACGGCTCCGCAGACCAAAATGATGTTTTCTTCCGGACGTACTTGCACGATCCGCAGGTTCTGGACGGTGACCCGATCGTCCCCCATGTGCCCCGGCATTCCCATGTTTTTCCAGATCCGGCCAGGGGTGGACCGATTGCCGACTGCACCGTTGCGGCGATGCGTTTTAGATCCGTGGGAAGCCCCTTGACCCGCAAATCCGTGCTTTTTCACAACACCCTGAAACCCTTTTCCTTTTGAACGACCGATCACATCGACAAACTCCCCCGGCTGAAACTGGTTCACGCTGACGTTCAAATCTCCGTCCAATTTCGTTCCATCCGGCAATCGAAACTCCCTTACGAATTTTTTCGGATCGGAGTTCGCCTTCTTAAAATGACCGATCAACGGTTTCGTTACCCGCGATTCTTTCTGCGAATCAAAACCCACCTGCACCGCGCTATAGCCATCCGTCTCCGGGCTCTTGACCTGGACAACAGTATTGTCGCCCGCTTCGATCACAGTGACAGGCGTAGCATTCCCTTTCGCGTCGTAAACCCGCGTCATCCCGATTTTGCGGCCTAAAAGTCCAATTTTCATTCTCTGATGGAACAACCGTTAAATCTTGATGGTGATGTCGACCCCGGCAGGGAGATTCAACTTACGCAGCTCATCCACTGTCTTCGCGGTCGGCTCAATAATATCGAGTAACCGCTTGTGGGTGCGCATTTCGAATTGGTCCATCGACTTTTTGTCCACGTGCGGTGACCGATTCACCGTGAATTTTTCAATCTTCGTCGGCAACGGAATCGGACCAGCCACTTTGGCACCGGTACGTTTCGCCGTTTCGACAATTTCAACCGCAGACTGATCCAGCATGCGGTAGTCAAACCCCTTCAGCCGGATGCGAATTCGTTGACCGTTTGCCATAATTTATGCTCCTTTTTGATCCAAGACCGCCGCAACGATCTGCGCAGGTACCGGTTCAAAGTGAGACGGCTCCATGGAATAGGATGCACGCCCTTTCGAAAGGGACCGGATGGCAGTCGCGTAACCGAACATTTCGGCCAGCGGTACTTCTGCGTGGATGATGGTGGCGAAGTTCTTTGCCTCCATGTTCATGATCCGGCCGCGTCGCCGATTTAAATCCCCCATGATATCGCCCTGATATTCATCGGGCGTGACGCACTCCACCTTCATGATCGGCTCGAGAAGAATCGAGTGCCCCTTTTTGAAGGCATCCTTCATTGCGAAGATGGCGGCAAGTTTGAATGCCAGCTCATTCGAGTCGACGTCATGATATGAGCCGTCGACGATCTCCACATAGAAATCGATCACCTGGTAGCCGCCGATGACCCCATTTCCGACCGATTCTTCAATCCCTTTTTTGACGGCAGGAATGTATTCTTTGGGAATCGCACCGCCGACGATCTTGTTCTCAATCGTCACACCCATCCCGCGTTGGCGCGGTTCGACTTTCACCACCACATGTCCGTATTGACCGCGGCCGCCGGACTGCTTGATCAGCTTCCCTTCGCCAGTGGCATTTTTGGTGATCGTTTCACGGTAGGCAATCTGCGGTTTCCCGGCGTTGGCATCGACCTTGAACTCCCGAAGCATCCGGTCTCGAATAATTTCCAGATGAAGCTCGCCCATCCCGGCAATGATCGTTTGCCCGGTGTCTTCGTGAGTAAAAACGCGGAAGGTCGGGTCTTCTTCTGACAAACGCTGAAGCGCAGTCCCCATTTTTTCCTGGTCGAGCTTCGTCTTCGGCTCGATTGCCATCGAGATCACGGGCTCAGGGAAAGATGGGGGTTCCAGAAGAATCTGGGCCGATTCGTCGCAAAGTGTATCCCCCGTCGTGATATTTTTAATTCCAACAATGGCCGCGATGTCACCGGAGTAACAGATGTCGACGTCTTCGCGTTTATCCGCTTGAATCTGGATCAGACGACTGATGCGTTCGCGCTTATTCGTCCGCGGATTGTAGACCGTATCCCCTTTCGAGAGTTTCCCTGAGTAAACACGGAAAAAGACGAGCTTGCCGACAAAGGGGTCACTCCAGAGTTTGAACGCCAACGAACAGAATTTCGCATTATCGTCGGTCGGAGCCAATTTTTCGGCGTGCGTATCGGGGTCAATTCCTTTCGCCGGAGGAATATCAAGCGGGCTCGGAAGATAGTCGACCACCGCATCGACCAGATATTGGACACCCTTGTTCTTAAATGCGGAACCGCCGGCGACCGGGATAAATAGATTAGCAATGGTCAGCCGGCGGATTCCCGCTTTCAGTTCTTTGGGCGTTACCGGCTTTTCTTCGAGGAAGAGAGTTCCGACTTCGTCGTCCAGGTTGGCTACCTGTTCGACCAAGTCGTTATAGGCCCGGTCGACCAATTCCTTATGGTCGTCTGGGATAGGCATCACCTCGTAGACAGATCCCAAGGAATCGCTGTCGGAGTAGATGATCGCCTTCTTGTTAATGACATCAAGCTGACCCTTGAGATAATCTTCTCTTCCCAACGGAATCAAGACCGGCCAAGCATTCGCGCCGAGTTTGGTCCGGATCTCTTTGATCACATTGTCGAAATTGGCACCCACCTTATCCATTTTGTTAACAAAACAGATACGGGGAACGTTGTACTTATTCGCCTGGCGCCAGACCGTTTCAGTCTGCGGTTGGACGCCGGCGACACTGTCAAAAACCAGGATAGCGCCGTCCAGCACGCGCAAGGAACGCTCTACTTCCGCCGTGAAATCGACATGGCCGGGCGTGTCAATGATGTTCACCCGCTGCGGCTGGTTCTCGTACAGTTTAAAAACCCCATCCTCCTTGCGCTGATTCCAAAAACAGGTGGTCGCGGCAGAGGTAATCGTAATGCCGCGCTCCCTTTCCTGCTCCATCCAGTCGGTCACCGTGTTGCCGTCATCCACGTCGCCGATCCGGTGGATCATTCCGGTGTAAAAGAGGATCCGCTCAGTCAAAGTTGTTTTACCAGCATCAATATGGGCGCTGATACCAATGTTCCGAGTACGTTCCAGGGGGTAAGCACGATTGGGAGAATTAGGGTTTGTCGTCATAACACTCGACTTCTCTCTTTCTAGAATAGAAGTAGACATCTCGTTACCACCTGAAGTGTGCAAAGGCCCGGTTGGCCTGAGCCATCTTATGCGTGTCGTCACGCTTCTTGATCGCGTTGCCTTGACCGGACGCCGCATCCTTGATCTCGGCCGCCAAACTGGCCGTCATTGTCCCTCGCCGCTTTTTGGCAAAATTCACCAGCCACCGCATGGCCAAGGAAACCTGACGTTCCTGGGGAACTTCAATCGGGACCTGGTAGGTTGCACCACCGACCCGGCGGGATTTTACCTCAAGTCGAGGCTTGGCATTCTCCAAGGCCTTATGCAGCGTATCGAGCGGATCGACGGAATCCGATCCTTCCCGGCTCCGTTCAATCGCCTCATACACGATCCGCTCGGCAACCGATTTTTTGCCGCTCCGCATGACGGTGCTGATCAGACGCGCCACCACCGGGCTGCCGTACCTGCTGTCCAAGGACTCAATCTTATGAATGACTCTGTGCCGACGTGACATAGTTTCTTTCGCCGCGGAATTAGGCCGTTACCCAATCACCGCCAAATTTTACTTCTTCTTGCTCTTGCCTTTTGCAGCTGCGGCCGCTTCTGCACCAGATTTGGGACGTTTCGCACCATACTTCGACCGGCTGCGGCGACGGCCGTCCACCCCCAGGCTATCAAGCGTTCCCCGAACGATATGATACCGGACGCCAGGCAAATCTTTAACTCGACCACCACGCACCATGACGATCGAATGCTCCTGCAGGTTGTGCCCCTCTCCCGGGATATAGGCGATCACTTCATACCCGTTGGTCAGACGCACCTTTGCCACCTTCC
>DATHPI010000488.1:0-3802 GCA_035484035.1 Chthoniobacterales bacterium | reverse complement strand
TGGTCTGCGCCGGCACGAAGCCGTCGCTCTGAAACTCGAACACTTGGAACAACGAGAGGAACACTGGGCCATCGTCGACCTGAAGGGTAAGGCTGGACATGTTCGTACGGTTCCTGTGCCCGGCTGGGTCATGGAAGAGCTGCGAGTCTGGATGAATGCTGCGGGGATCGATCGAGGTAAGATCTTCCGTCGAGTGACGAAGATGGGGAGGATCCTGGGTGAAGGCATGACCGAGAAAGCCGTCTGGCACATCGTGAAGGATTCCGCGAACCGGATCGGATTGGAGAAACTGGCTCCGCACGACCTTCGACGGACCTGTGCCCGGCTCTGCCACGCCGCAGGAGGAGAATTGGAGCAGATTCAATTCCTTCTGGGCCATATATCCATTCAAACGACGGAACGCTACCTGGGCTGCAAGCAACGAATTCGGTCGGCGGTCAATGACCGTATCGGCATCGAGCCCATTCCACTAGTCGTCGACAAAGCCCTGACGGTGGACCGGTCGCTGGACGGGTAATGTACGGTTGGCCGACAATCCAGAAATCACGCAACAGAAGTGAGGTTGAAGAGCGAAGTGATGTTTGGCCCAAGATGGTGCGAGATATTCGCCTCTTGGCTAACCTTAATCAGATATCGGTGAAGCGCCGTATGGACCCATCGCCACAATCTGATTTCATGGATATTTGAAGCCTCAAAGGGGCACCGCTCTTGATAGTATGGTCGCCGAGTCGCCCAGTTGACCCAAAGGAGCAAAGGGCATGCAAATTACGGCGGAGCAGGCGGAGCGGGTCATGAAGGCTTCCATAGCGAAGGCGGCCGAACTCGGAATTTCAGTTTGCATCGCGGTGCTTGATTCGGGCGGCCACCTGAAAGCATTTCATCGCATGGACGGAGCATGGCTTGGAGTGATCGATGTGGCCATAAAGAAGGCGAAGACATCCGCTCTGTTCGAAATGGAAACGCAAGTCATGGACAACTACAGCAAAGCAGGGGCAGATGCGCATGGAATTGAGCTGTCCAATGGCAACCTCATAACGTTTGCCGGTGGAATTCCCCTTAAGAACGGCGATGGGCAAATCATCGGCAGCATCGGCGTGTCCGGTGGACAGGTGGCTCAGGATTATGCAGTCGCTCAAAGCGGTCAATCAGCATTGAAAACCTGACTACAGGAAGGAAGATCACCCACATGCAGGAAATATTGATCACGGGAGCGGGCTCCGGATTTGGTGAAGGAACCGCTCTCGGACTTGCGCAAAAAGGGCACAACGTTATAGCGGCTGTTCAGACCTGGCCACAAGTGACAGCTCTGCGAGAGAGGGCTCACTCGCTCGGCCTCAAAACACTGAAGGTCGAGAAGCTCGACCTACTCGATTCCTATGATGTAGCGCACACGCTCAAATTGAAGTTCGACATTCTGGTGAATAACGCCGGCATCGGCGAGGGCGGCCCCATGTCCGAAATCCCCGTTGAACTGGTACGGAAGAATTTCGAAACGAATGTGTTCTCGGCCTTGGATTTTACACAGTGCGTGGTGAGGAACTGGGTAGCCGCGGGTATTCACGGAAAGGTGGTATTCGTCTCCTCAGTTGTTGGACTTCTCACCGTTCCGCCGATTCCCGCTTACGCCGCGAGCAAACATGCTGTGCAATCGATTGCTGAAGCGATGTACGAGGAGCTGAAACCCTTCGGAATTCAGGTCCAGACGATCAATCCCGGACCCTACCTTACCGGTTTCAACGAAACCGTGGTGGAAGCCGGTCTGCGCTGGCTCAACGACGACGTGAACTTTATCAAGCGCGATGCCTTCAAGAAAGTGGTCGACAGTCTCCTCGGCGTACCAGAGGGGAGACTTGATCCAAAGGACATGATCGCAAAGATGGTTGAAGTGATCCCTTCTCGTGAGGGGAAGTTTCTCAACATCTTTCCTCCTTCGTCGGAAGACTGGGTCAAGAGCTACCAGCAGCAACTCTATGATCGCACTATCTAGGGAGATGCTATGAAGAAGATCGCGGCGCCCATTCCTTTTGCTGGTTCCCAGATCGACCAAACGCGTCATGTCTGCGCTTTCTTCCACAGCCCTGACGAAGAGTATAGGGTCTTGCTCCCATTCATAAAAGACGGATTCCAGTGTGGCCAAAAGGCAATTCACATTGTTAATCGGGATCAGCGTCAGGACCACCTACAACGCCTGACGGCCGCGGGCATTGATACAGCGGTTGCGGAGCAAAGCGGACAGCTGGAGATTCGGACGGATACCGAAATCTACCTTCCGGAAGGCCGTTTCGATGCCGATCGGATGATTTCGGCGTTCGAGCAGTTGGCCAGCGGCAAAGGCACCGACAGCTTCCCGCTAAGTCGCATTTGCTGTCGTATGGATTGGGCAGTTGAAAGCGGATCGCATGTGGATGATGTGATTGAGTTCGAGTCGCGGGTAAATGAGGTGTGGCGTCGGCACGAAGACGCAGTTATCTGTACCTACCATCTCGGCAAGTTTGGAGGAGACGCCGTCGTTGACATCTTGCGGACCCATCCGATGGTCGTCATCGGCGGCGCCCTTCAACAAAATCCCTTCTTTGTGCCGCCAGACGAATTCCTGCGCGAATTTCGCGAGCGTCGGTCTCGTCGGAGCGGCCCACCTGGGGTGGCCTGACATGGAGGTGCAGCTCGAAGATCCAGCCCAGGAAATCAAGCGCCTTCGGCGCTGCATTAACGATCTAACGAGCCTGCTCGCTCTACCTGCTATCTGGCGCGGCAGTGAGCCATCGCAAATTGTTCAAACTATTCTGGATGTACTCCTCCGTATGCTCAGCTTGGATTTCGCTTACGCGCGGTTGAGTGACGCATTTGGCGTGACGCCAGTGGAGATTCTCCGAGTCGCCGAGGACAGCAAACTCAACCTGTCGGCACAGGAAGTCCGCAATATGCTCGGCGACCCACTGGCTGCCTACGCTCAAGGGTCTCTCCCGCAAATACGTAACCAATTGGCAGTCGAAGGCCTTGCGATCGTCCCCGCACAGTTGGGCGTACATGGTGAAATCGGGGTGATCGTCCTGGGTTCTAACCGGACAGGCTTCCCTGAGAAGACCGAAAGCCTTCTTCTGAGCGTAGCGGCAAATGAAGCATCTATCGGATTGCAAGAGGCAAGACTCCTAAGCGAACAGAAGCGGATCTCCGCTGAGCTCAATGCCGAGAACCAGATGTGGCCGGTCCTTACGGAGGTCGAGATAGATCGTGCGCGGCCGTACGGACGGGTGCGCCGGGTGGAGATTGGCGAGATTCTGTATCGGCCGGGAGAGGTGGGAAGGCCGTGCTTCATCCTCTTGTCCGTCAGCTTGGAAATCGTTCAACCAACTATCAACGGCGAACGGCTGATCACGATCTTACGCCCAGGAATGTTCACCGGTGAGGCGGGCTCGATCGCAGGGCAACGAACTGTAGTGCAGGCCCGAGTTATACAAGCAGGTGAAATCCTGGAGGTTCGACCCGAAGACCTTCGCACTCTTGTGGCGCACGATGCAAGTCTGAGTGAGATCCTCTTGCGCGCGTTTATGTTGCGAAGGCTTATGCTCATAGACCGACAGTTGGGCAATGTCGTTGTCATTGGCTCACGACATTCTGCAGACACTCTGCGCCTTCGGGAATTTCTGAGCCGAAATAGTCATCCATTCTCTTATATCGACTTGGATATGGACGATGCCTATCGGGACTTTCTCGACCGCTTTGGAATCGCTGTCTCCGAAATCCCGATCGTGATTGGCAACGACGGGACGATGGTTCTGCGAAATCCGTCAACCTCACAGCT
>DATHPI010000487.1:0-4878 GCA_035484035.1 Chthoniobacterales bacterium | reverse complement strand
CAGAAGCAGCGCCAGCACGATCGCTAATCCGAGCATGACAGGTACCTGGACGACCCCAAAAACAAACATGTTTTTGAGGCCGTTCAGGAAATCCCCGTCTTGGACAGCGCGAATATAGTTGGTCAGGCCCCCAAACACCTCTTTGGCCGGCCCGATGCCGATCCGTTTGCGGATGAAGAGGCTGAGGTAAATTGCGTAAACGACCGGCGTCAGGTAAAAGGCGATGAATACCGTCAAGAAAGGAGCAAGGAAGAGCAATGCGGCTTTGCGGTGATGGCGCATGAATGGAGGTTCTTGCTAAACCGGCTCTTGCTTTGGGCCTATTTGGCTTTGACTTCGTAGCCGTCACCTTTGGCGTTTTTGAGAGACTCCGCCTGCCAGGCGTCAAGAGCCTGTTTGGCGGTGGCCTTGCCGCTCAACAGGGCCTCAATCTGCTTGTTGAAATTGTCGTTCACGAATGCGAACCAGGGAGCCCAGGCAAAATCGACATTCACAGCTTTCGAGGCCTGAGAGTAAATCTCGGCAATGTTTTGACCCGCACAAAATTTGCTCGGGTTTTTGTCGGGCTGATTCAACTCTGGTGAAGTCACCCCGGCCAGTGAAGCGGGAAAAATTCCATAGCTATTCCAGTTGCTCAGGACGGGGCCTTTGGCGGTGTTCAACCAAACGGAAAAGAGGGTTGCAGCCTTCAAGTGCTTCGATTGCTTCGGCACCACGTTGCAACTACCACCCCAGTTGCCGCTACGGAAAGGCTGGCCCTTTTCCCACTGGGGTAGCGGAGCAACGTTCCACTCACCAGAGGTCTTGTCGTTCAAGGAGGCAGCCAGGACGCCCGGACCCCACGCGGCTTCGATAGAGGAGGCAATTTGGCCCGAGCCGATCGCGTTGTAGAATTCGGCGCTGAAACCCGGGATGGTCGATACGAGTTTTTTCTTGATCAAACCATCCCAATAGGTGAGCACTTTCTCACACGCCGGATGATTCAGGGTTTGCACCCAGGAATCTCCCTCGGTTTTAAACAGTTCAGCGCCGCTGGCCCAGGCCAAGCTGATAAACCAGGGAGCATGCGTCGGAAAAAAGTTGATCAATTTCACCTTGCCGCCGGTGGCCTGGTTCAATTTTTCGGCCTGCTGCGTGAACTCGTCCCAGGTTGTAGGCACCGTGAGCCCGTACTGATCGAAAATCTTTTTATTGAAAAGCAGGGCCATTGGCCCGGTATCTTGCGGGATGCCGTAGACTGCTTTTCCGTCGGGAGACACCTGGCCCCAGGTCCACGGCACGAAGTAAGACTTTAGGTCGTTCGCGCCGAATTTGGCGAGATCAGCTAACCCGTCGGTGACGATAAAGGAGGGCAGAAAATCGTATTCAATTTGTGCGACATCGGGCCCGCCGGAACCGGCTTTGATTGCGGTCTGCAACTTCTGGTATTCGGCTGGACCACCGCCGACATTATTGACGTGCACTTTGATGTCCGGGTAGGCCTGCTCGAAGAGCTTGGCGGCCTTGTCTAAACCGCTCACCCAGGACCAGACCTCCAGCGTGATTGGGCCGCTTTCGGCTGGGAACTTGCTGAAATCGGGTTCCTTAAAGGCTTCCTGGGCGCGTACGGACATCAGCGGGCAGCCAAATAACGTCACAAGCAGCAGGGCAATACCGGAAAGGCAGAAACGGGAAACGATGAATTGTCTCATAATGGGGGGGAGGAAATACCCAACGTCGGGTTGCTCAAGGCAATACCGAAAGGCTTTAGAATGCAAGTGCGTAGTGAAGGCTGAGCAGCTTAAAATGCTTTGGATCGTCACGGATTCAGCAACCCGGAAGAAGCTCTTTAATCTAGCTGAGTCGAGCGCCGGCAAGACCGCCTGAATCGCCGAGCGGCAGCGGCGCAGGTAGGGCGAAGCTCCGCCTGAGCCGGGGCTTCCCGTGTCATCCTGCCTTGCGATGTGATCCCTCACGAATTGCTTGGTCGATTGGTCAACCAATCTCATAGGGGGTGACGTCGTGGGCAGGGCAACGCGGGAAGCTCCGGCTCAGGCGGAGCTTCGCCCTACCTGAGCCGACGCTTCCTCCAAACTACAGGCCCGTTGAGAGCGTATGACCGGCGGCCACTGACCGCTGAACGCCGCACGCCGTCACGCCCTATCGCCGACACGCCGATACGCTTCTCCTCCAGGCCGGCGGAGATTATCAATCAGGATATAGATGCTGACGAGGAGTACCCAGAGCGGAAAGACCAGGATGATCCAGCCGATATAGCGCCCGCTCAGGAGAAGGAGAAGCGCGCAGGCGAATCCGAGGAAGGCGATCCAGCGCGGGACAAAGCCGGTGCGGACCGCGAGCGTGGAGGTCGAAATCATAAAGACCCCTGCCATCTTGACCGCATAGAGATTCATGATTTCGTAGGTCACGGCGCGAGCGAAGGTAAAGGTCGGCGAATCCAACAGCCCTTCAGGTCTGGCAGAATAGGCGATGATAATTCCGCCCGCCACGGCGGCCGAGGCAAAGAGCATAGCGAGGAATAAAAGCCCGCTGCCAAAGAAAACGGTGGCAAAGAAGCGGTCTTCAAGCTCTCCGAGACGGTCGCGCAGCACGCCGATGAACCATAAGAAAGCGATGCCGGCGAACGGCACTAGGTAGAGCGCCAAAGCGACTGTCTTCGCACTGGTTTTAAGCCAGGCTCCCGCCTCCAGAGGATCGGCCCGGACTGAAATCCGAAAGAGCAAAAGCCCGGTGATTAGCAGGACCGAAAAGAGGATGCCGGCGACGGCAGCCGCGCGCGGCGTCTTCAACCGCGCACGGATCAAGTTAGCTTCCTCCTTCATCCCTTCATCATCATTCCTGCATGGAGAACTCCAGCCGCCGCGCTGAACTTAGCTACTGATCGACGTAATCGGTCGGCAACCCTGAGGTTCGCACTCTCCGGTTGAGGACTTCCTTCTCCACCGAGAGAGAAACCCATTCTTCCGGAGGATTGGGATCGGTTCGCAAACTGCGGAGCTTATCGATGACATCCCTCTCGTTCTTGGTCATCCGCTCGAGCTGAAGTAAGTGCTGCTTCCATGAGGGTGCGACGATTTCCATCCGGAATTTGTTTGATTGGTTCAGGTCCTCATACAAATGCCAGCGGTAGGCACCATTTCGCAGGAAGATCACGCGAGCCTCTCGCATCAATTCGATGCATTCGTTTCGGCGGGTCGGATCGATATGGAACTCTGCAGTAATCGACACCGGGCCATCTGTGGGTGCGGGCGCCCGGCTCGGGTCGAGTCTTTGGGCTAAGACCGAAGGTGGTGCCGACTCAAAACTCAGGTCCTTGGTAAAGTCAATCGAGATATGCAGAGCCGGAACCACACGGACAAGAATCATCAGCAAAATGCCCACTACGGCGGCCCCCAAAAAAGTCGGCACAACGCCAGTTTCGTGAGCTGCTAGTCCCCAGATGATGCCGCCCAGTGCGGTCGCTGCCTGCGAAATCATGACCATGGTGGCGTTCATCCGCCCCCGCGCCCAGTCCGGCATCGCGCGCTGGCTGGCCACCCAAAGTTCGGATGCCGACAAGGTCCATCCCATGCCGCCTAGCGCGGCCACGACTAGAAAGACGCCCGGTCGATGGACGAAAGCCATCAGACAGAAGTCTAAGAGCAACAAGATATTGGCTCCGGTAGTAATTCGTTGCGGCGAATACTTGGCTCGTGCCCAGGGAATAACGAAAGCTCCGCTAACCACTGAACCGACAGCCATACTGGTAAAAAGAAATCCCAGGTCGGAAGCTTTCAGGTGTAGTTCCTTCAGGCCGATAACCGGCATCAACGAAGGGATGATAGCGATAAAGAAAGAGAACAAAGCATGGCGGGCCAGAAGAATCTTGATCCCGGCAGTGTAGCGAACGTAACGAATGGCGGTTGTTAGGGACTCGAAGAAGTTTTCCAGTGGAAGTTTCGACTGCGTGGTTGGCCGCTTCCACTGCAGAACCGCGAGAAACATGAAAACAAAGCCGAGCCCGTTGGCGCCAAAGATGAAGCTGGCTCCGGCCAAGGGAAGGAAGAGCCCCGAAAAGAGTGGCCCGATAATTCCGGAAATATCCATCTGTAATCCGGCCAGAGTATAGGCGGAGGCTAACTCGTCTTTTTGGACCATCTCCGCGATAATGGAGGAGTGGGCAGGGGAGCCAAAGGCGAATCCGGCACTGAAGAGGAACGCACTAACCAGTATAAGGTAAGGATTGAGCAGATGGGTCATCCAAAGAATGGCCAGAGCGAACGCGATGACGGCGTGCCAGAGTTGCACTGCTAACAAAATCTTTTTGCGGTCGACCATGTCGGCGATAGCGCCTGCCGGTAAGGTAAAGAGCGTGTAAGGAAGTGCCGAAACTGTCGCCATCAAAGAGATAATGATCGTGGAGGCTCCCAGCGAGTTCAGCGCCCAAAAGATCGCAGTGTTGTGCGCCCCGATGCAACTTCCGGAAACGACCATGGCTAACCAGAGTTTTTTGAAGACCGGGTTGCGTAGAGCGAGCCAAGTCGAAGTCTTTTTAGCGGTCTTTTCCATGGGGGAGTAAAGCGTCCAGGTTAGTGCTGCGAGCGCGATTCGAGCAACTCTGATCCCAAAAAGCCGGCGGAAGTCGAGAAAAACAATCGAGTTGTCAGTGCCAGTTTGGAAAAGAAAGCATCGCACAGAGGTCACAGAGGGCACGGAGGGGGATTAAGATTGGTGACGAAAGGTCTGCGCGTGAACAGCGGGGCTTGTGTGCGAGAAACAGGCGAAACGAAGAAAGCATCGCACAGAGGTCACGGAGGTCACAGAGGGGATTAAGATTGGTGACGAAAGGTCTGCGCGTGAACAGCGGGGCTTGTGTGCGAGAAACAGGCGAAACGAAGA
>DATHPI010000486.1:0-2978 GCA_035484035.1 Chthoniobacterales bacterium | reverse complement strand
GCGGTAAGTCAAGAGTCGATATCTGAGCGCGTTTCAAAGCATCGGCTCGTCTCAACCACAGCAGATTGACCCGCTTTCACACCTCGCCTCCAACAAAACCAATGACTGAATTTTAACAAATGACCATTCGCTTGAAACGGTTACTTCGAGGTAGCCGTCGGAGAAGGTGTCGCAGCCGGTGCTGGAGAAGTATTGAAGGTCAGCATCCGTATCTTCCAATCGTCGCCCTCTCGAATCACTGACCAATAGCCCCTGGCTGCTAGCGGACCAAAATTCTGGCCTTTGACAGATGCACTCCATTTCCCGGTTGCCCACAACTCTTTGCCGCCGGTACCAATAGCGTGAGGAGAATCGTCATCGACCGGGGCGAGGTTGTCGCTTAATTGCACTTGCTTGAATACACCTTCATAATACTCCTCAATATGCTCCCGGCCAAAAATTGGTCCGTCCGGCGTTACTAAAATCCCGTTTTCCGTGAAGTTCGACGCGACGGCGGCGGCATCGTTCTTGTCGAGTGCATCAGTATGTTTTTTTATGGCCGCGACAAGCTTTTCACGTAGTTGTGGATCGGGTGCACTCGTCTGTTGGGCAAAGGTCGGGAATGCAAAGCTGATTGCGAGCCCCAGAAGGGCCAGTACTAAGGGGATTTTCATTGTTTACTCCAGGTCAAGGGTCTCCAAGCGATAAGCAAGTGGATGCTTCCGCACTAATTAATGTCAATAACAAACTTGTGACGATCGTCGCTATCCTGGCGATCTTTTGCTTAGTAGCTAAACGAATCCATTACACATCGCTAATGAACGCATTTATACCCATGTAAAATGGCGTCACCGCTTCTCGGTCCGGCTACAATGTTACTTTTAGACACAACGAGAACTGCCATTCGCTAGTCCGAAAATTCACCGCCCAAATTTTACCATCAGCTTGGCGACTCCAATCGACTGTGTCTCGATCTGCTTTGCCATTTTCCCAGGCGGAGTCTCCCAGCCAAAAGGCAACTTCTCAACGTTGAGTGCATACACCTTAACCAAATATCGATGGGTTGATCCAGGCGGAGGGCAGGGCCCCCCATATCCCTTCTCGCCATAATCATTCCGGCATTGAACACTAGTAGGTAGTAACCTTCTTGATTCTTTGCTGCCTGCGCCTGCAGGTAGCTCCAAGATCTTTCCTGGAATATTAAAAATGACCCAATGCCACCATCCTCCACTGGTCGGAGCATCGAGATCGAAGATAGTGATCGCAAAGCTCTTAGTTCCTTTTGGTGCATCAGACCAATGAAATTCCGGGGATATATTGGCCCCGCCACATCCCGAGCCATTGAACACATTTTCTTTTGGCACACCCCCACCATCATGCCACTCAGAACTCATGAGGCGAAACCCTCCACCCTCCGCAACCGCAGTAGGAACGACGAAGGCCAGACAAGAACTGAGAGCCAAAAATAGCTTTTTCACGATATCGATATATTGCCTCCGACTCTACTTTGTCACTACTGATCTAGAGCGATACAGAAGGCCCGCAATCAACGACCGCCTATGTCCCCCAGAACCATGAAAGAGGAAACGTCCGCAGCCAGCTTCCCGATCTGTCTTCGGAGCGCATCCGAAGATCTCGAGCAAAAGTCGTTCATTGACGTTCATTCTCCTTCGACGACGTTTGTCATCATGTCACATGAACCCAAATGGGTCGGCTGGGGTCGGGAATTGCAGGCGATTGCCCAAACCGGATTGCACTTTTCGGAATCCGAGTACGATCGCGAGCGTTACCGGAAAATATTGGAAATCTCAGTCGAGATTTTTGCTAACTATTCTGGAGAGTCACTCGCACTGATTCGAGGACTGTTCGAGAATCAAAGCGGGTATGCAACACCGAAGGTTGATGTGCGCGGAGTAGTCTTCCGTGACGATAAATTGCTGTTGGTTCAAGAAAGGTTAGACGGGCTGTGGACTCTCCCAGGAGGTTGGGCTGACGTCAATGACTCTCCATCCGAAGCCGTGGAAAGGGAAATAGTTGAAGAGTCAGGTTTTCGGACCAAGGCGGAAAGAATGCTCGCCGTCTTTGACCGCGCTAAACAGGGCAACCCGCCACCATTTCCATTCCATGTGTATAAGCTATTTATACTTTGCCGGCTGTTGGGAGGTGAAGCGAAGACGTCAATGGAAACAACAGCAGTCGAATTCGTGGGCGAGACCGAGATCCCTCCGCTTTCTTTGACCAGGAACACTCGTGAACAGATCCAATTTTGTTTTGACGCTCGAAAAAATCCCGGTAATCCCTGCCGATTTGATTAGGCTGTCTTCGCAGCGGGGCTGCCAGCCGACGGCGGCCTCCTTGCCGAGTGCACGGCCGCGAGCGCACTCCACGATCCACTTCAGGACACGCGTGTTTTCGCCGAAGCCTGCCGCAGGATGGCAACATGGCCATGGGATGACGTCGAAAGGCGCTTCTACCACGACTTTGCCTACCGAGCCAGCCACCTCGGTGCGAATGTCGTACTGAGAGCGAGCCTAAAACAGGCACGGTGACCAGCGGCGCGACAAAAGATTCGGCGCCACCCATGCGCTGAAGGCCGTCGATCTGGTTTTCGAGGCCGGTGAAATCCATGCGATCGTCGGTGAAAACGGGGTCGGCAAGTCAACGCTGATCAAGCTTCTCACCGGCGTTCACGTGCGCTCGAGCCGAGAAATCTATGGGAAGGCCAGCCGGTAGCACTCGCCACTCCGCACGAGGCGATCAATCACGGCATCAACGCCGTCCACGAGGAAGCCGCCTTTGTCGGCGATCGCTTACACAGAGCCCTTATGGCACCAGGGTACCATATCGCGAATTTATCAAGATTGGTAAACTCCCGCTCCGGTAATAAAGAAACTGGTACCTCGCCAATTCTGTTGGCGATAGGGTGCCAAATACCAGGGATCCATAACCAAGCGGTCTGCACTTGCCACATCGATCATATGAAAAGATTAATTGCCTTA
>DATHPI010000485.1:0-10622 GCA_035484035.1 Chthoniobacterales bacterium | reverse complement strand
GCGGAAGTTTTCACCACCCAACCCCTCTCCCCAGAATTCCGCTGGACATGGCGCCGAGCTTCGGCACATCTTTGCCGACTTTTATGTCTTCAGGGAAAGCCGTTGGTTTAAGTGTCGTGCTCTGGCTAGTCGCCATTTCTTTGCTCCACGCGACGCTCAATCTCGGTCTCTTTGCGCCGCACCAGACGGCCGCGGCAGCGCCCTTCCGCGTTGGTTTCATCCCGGTGACCTGCCATCTAACCTGCCCGGTAACCGATTTCATCAATAAGCAAATGACCGGAAAATCCGAATTCGAGCCGGTCCGGTTTCAGGGTTGGCCTGAGCTCAAAGAAGCGTTTATTGCCGGCTATCTCCCCGCCACCTTCATTCTGGCCCCGTTGGCGATGCGTTTGCGGGAGGACGGCGTACCCATCAAAATCGTTTACCTCGGCCACCGCGATGGGACCGCGATGGTGGTCAATAAGGAATCTCAGGTCTATCAAATCGAGGATCTGCGCGGCAAGACGATTGCGGTGCCCAATCGTTTCTCAAACCAGAAGCTGCTGGTGGTCAAAGCGCTGAAGGAACACGGTGTTCCGCTTGACCAGGTCAAAATCGTCGAGATGGCGCCGCCGGATATGCCGGCTGCCCTTTTCAGCAAAGCGGTAGATGCGATCACCTCCGGTGAACCGTTCATGGGACAGGCGGAGCTGGATGGCTACGGACGGGTCTTATACCAAACAAAAGATGTCTGGCCCGGATTTATTTCCTGCGTGCTCGCGGTTCGCGAAGACGCCATCCGTGAACATCGCGACATTGTGCAACGGCTGGTGGACGGAATTGCCAAAAGCGGGAAGTGGCTTGACCAAGCCATGGATCACCGGATGGAGGCAGCGGACTTTGTCAGCCAATATTATTACAACCAAAACCCGCGTTTGCTCCGATTTGTCCTGAGCAAGCCGCCGGATCGGGTTAAATACACCAACCTCGCATTGCGTAAGAAGGATTTCCTGGAAATCGAGGCCCTTGCCAAGGAGACAGGCGTGTTGAAAGGGAATGTCACGTTCGAGGATTACACGGATACAAGTTTCATCCCACTGGACACGTCAATCCAACCGTACGCTTGGGACTACAAAAATACGAAATGAAGAAGAGCATCTGGCTCCCGCTTGCTGTTCTGCTGATCGTCTATTTTCTTTGGGATTGGGCGGTGCGGCTCTCGCAATCTGATATTTTTCCCACTCCCAATCAGGTTTTCTTGGGAATCTTGGAATTGATCCAGCGCGGCCTGCTTTTGAAATATGTGGTGGCATCTCTTTTCCGCGTCAGCGTTGGATTTGTTTTGGCCGTCGTAATCGGTGTGCCGCTTGGCTTGCTGCTCGGGTGGTTCAGGCCGGCGTTTCTAGCCTTCAATCCCCTCATTCAGATCCTTCGTCCGATCTCCCCAATCGCTTGGATCCCTATCGCCATCCTCTGGTTTAAGGTCGATGACCGCGCACCCATTTTCCTTATTTTCTTGTCCAGCCTGTTTCCGATCACCGTCACTGCGATCGCCGCAGTCCAGAATATTCAGCCGGTCTACGTGCGTGCGGCACAGAATTTTGGCGTCACCCGCCTTGATCTTTTCCGCAGAGTGATCTTTCCAGCCTGTTTACCCCAGATAATCACGAGTTTACGGATTTCGCTGGGTATCGCCTGGCTCGTTGTGGTTGCGGCCGAGATGATCGCAGTGAACTCCGGATTAGGATACCTCATCATTGATGCCCGAAACGCCGGCAAACGATACGACTTGGTCGTCGCCGGCATGTTGATGATCGGCTTGATAGGGCTCATCCTCGATCTGTTGGTACGGAGTCTGGAACGTTTCGAAGAGGTCAAATGGGGCTACTCCCAAAGAAACTAGGCACCCTCAAAAAAATGAGCGCGCCCGTTATCAGCGTACGAGAACTTGGACTAGCTTTCCCCGGAAAAAAGGGTGCCGGACAGATTGAAGTCTTGCGGTCGATTAACCTGGAGATCATGGCGGGTGAGTTTGTCTGCATTGTTGGCCCTTCCGGGTGCGGTAAGACGACCCTCCTCAATATCGTGACCGGGTTTCTGAAACAATCGACAGGAGATGTTCTTGTGGAAGGAGCTCCCGTCAATGGTCCCGATCCGAGACGGATCTTTGTCTTTCAGGATAACGGGGTTTTCCCGTGGCTGACCGTCGAACAGAATATCGGGTTCGGCATTGCTCGGCGTCCGCGCCAGGAACAGCAGGAGACCGTCCGTCACTATGTGCAAATGGTCGGACTGACCGGATTCGAGAAGGCCTACCCTCGGGAGTTATCTGGTGGAATGCGCCAACGCGTTGAAATAGCCCGGGCTTTGGCCCCGAATCCGGAGATCATCTATATGGATGAACCGTTTGGCGCGCTCGACTTTATTACCCGTTTAAAGATGCGAGCCGATCTAACTCGGATCTGGCAGGAAGAAAAGAAGACTATCCTTTTTGTCACGCATGATATCGAAGAGTCTGTGCAGTTGGCAGATCGAGTCGTCATTTTGAGCACGCGCCCCGGGACCATCCGCAAAGAAATCCGGGTTGATTTGCCCAGACCTCGGGACCTTGATTCTCCGGAATACCTGGATGTGCGTGATGAGATCTTTCATACCATCGGGATGAGTCTCAAGGTCGGGGCAGGATAGGGGAAATGCCAGTGTCGGTGTCAGTATCAGTGGGGATTCCTTGAAAGATTTGATCGAACAATTGCGAAGCAAGGTTGATCTCCAGATGGATCAGGCGCGCGAAGCCTCGAGACAGCTTGCGGATCCCGCCGTTTCCGAGGTCGAGAAAGGTGATTTCCTGATAGCCTTAAGGACAAAGGGAGAATCAGGCGAGGAACTTGGATATTTCGCTCGTTCCTTTCTGGAACTGGCGATCCGCCCCGCCCTTCAGCTAGACGGCAGGCCATCGATCGATATTGTTGGAACCGGTGGCGATCGCCTTGAACTGATCAACGTTTCGACCACTTGTATATTTTTGCTCGCGGCAGCCGGCGTGGTGGTGTTGAAGCACGGGAACAAAGCGATCACTTCCAAGGCCGGAGCCGCGGATGTCCTCGAAAATCTTGGGATCCCGATTGCCTGCCCACCGGAAAAAATGAGTGATTGTATTCACCGGACCGGTATCGGATTTTTCTTCGCCCCCCTCTATCATCCCGCTTTTCGACTGGTTGCTCCGATCCGCAGAAAACTGGCAGAGCAGGGAATTGCCACGGTGTTCAATCTGCTGGGGCCACTTCTAAATCCCGCCCAGCCGACCTGCCAGCTAACCGGGGTCTTTTCGCCCAGCATTTTGGAAAGGTATGCCATCGCATTGCGTGAGGTTGGCAGAAGCCGCGCCTGGGTTGTTCATGGTCAAGTTATCGGAGGAGCCGGCATGGACGAGGTTTCATTACTCGGCGAAACCGAAGTCCACGAGGTGAAAGAGGATGCTCTGAATCAGTTTTATCTGTTTCCGGATCAACTCGGGTTCCGAAAACCATCGCTCCACGAATTGCGTGGAGGAGATGCCGCGCAGAATGCGCGCGTTCTGATCGATATCCTCGCGAATCGAGACCGTAGCGCTAGACGTGATCTCATTACCATCAACGCGGCGGCCGGTCTCGTTATCGCTGGCGTAGTTCCTCGGATGGAGTCCGGGATTCAATTGGCAAACGAGCTCGTCGATTCAGGCCTGGCTCTGGAGAAGCTCCGCGAATTCCAACGTTTTTTCGCTTCCTGAACTCCTGCAACTGCGAGCTCCACCGAGCGCCAGTTTGCTTTCAAGAACGCCCTCCGTTCAAGTTGATCAAATCGCTACCGGCACGACGAAGAGCAGCGCTCTTGACTCCTGTCTCCTGACTTCTGAATCCTGACTCCTGTTTTATGCCTCATTTGGGCAGATGATCGAGACAGTATTCCTCACCGTTGCGGGAAACGCGGAATTCAAGCTCAGGACCATCTCGTTCGGTTCGCTTGCAGACGACGCATCGATGAAGAGTCTCGTCGGTAGACGATTTGGTCTCGAACTTGCGCTTGCGCACGCCCGTTTCAGTCCGTTCTCGCAGTTTCGCGTAGGCGGGAGGCCCGAAGAAAACGAAATAGTTGAGGAACGAAACAAGGATAGCCGCTTTTGTGCTAAGGGAACCCCAAAACAAGTCTAAAAGGAGCAGGCCCAAACTGACCAAAGCAAGCCATTTGACCTTCAGTGGTAAAACAAAAAAGACATAAATTTGCAGATCCGGATAGAGGGTGGCGAAGGCAAAGAAAAGGGAAAGATTCAATAGAAAGGCAAACATTCCGCCACCTCCAAAGAAAAAGGCGGCAACGGTTACGCCAACCATCCCGAGAAAGTAGTAGAGGGTGACTCGGAAAGCGCCCCAGGCTTGCTCAAGGGCATCTCCCATCCAGACCAGGAACCACAGGTAGGCACAAAAAAAGATGATTTGCCACATCCCCGAATTGCCACCGCTCAAAAGAACTTGCGGTACGAAGATGTACGAAATGAGACGCCAAAGTTCGCCGTGGAGGATTCTTTCCGGAATCAATACGAGCGCCTGGACGAAGCTACGCTTGAATAAGTTGAGGACAAAGACCAAGCCGTTCAACACTGCGATCAGCTGCATTAGGCGCGGAATACCCAAGAATCCGATGCGCGCTTCCAGCCAGCTAATCCAAGACATAGAACACTTAGGCCCCTATCTGGGTCCTGTACTCGGCGGCAGTTTTCAGCGAAGAGGTCTCCTCTGGATTTGAAAGCTCCAGCTTGAAGAGCCACCCTGCGCTGTACGGGTCGGTGTTGACCAGGGCCGGGTTGCCCTCCAGCTCGGAATTGATTTCCACCACTTTACCGCTTGCCGGCGAGTAAATGTCGCTCGCCGCCTTGACAGACTCGACAACCGCTGCCGGCTTTCGCGCTTCCAACAATGCCCCCACTTGAGGCAACTCCACATACACAATGTCGGTCAGCTCCGCTTGAGCATGATCCGTAATGCCGACCGTACCAATTGAACCCTCGGAACGAATCCATTCGTGAGTTTCGGCGTATCTGAGATCATCGGGGACTAGCATCGTTTTTTGTATAGCGGTTTTTTCTCGACAGTCGCGGCAAATCTGCGCCCGCGAACATCTATTTCAACTTTTTGGCCCGGTTTGGAAAAGGGAACGTCGACATAGCCGAGCCCGATCCCGACTCCAAGGCTGGGAGATTGTGTGCCGCTCGTCAGTTCGCCCACCTGCGTCTCGCCTGCAAAGACGCGATAATGAGCCCGTGGTGGAGGAGATTTTCCGTCGGACTTGAGCGCTACGAGGCGCTGTCTCAGTCCGGCTTCCTTTTGGGCCACCAAAGAACTTCTGCCAACAAATACCGGTTTTTCGAGATCAACGAAAAAGCCGAGACCTGCTTCCAGAGGTGTCCGGGTCGGTGCGAGATCCGCTCCGTTCAACGGATAACAGACTTCCATGCGCAACGTGTCTCGCGCTCCCAGGCCGCAGGGCTTTACACCGAGCGAAGTGCCAACTTCCAATAGGTGAGTCCAGATCACCGCAGCAGCCGCGGCCGGATAGAAGAGTTCAAATCCATCCTCGCCAGTGTAGCCGGTTCGCGCCAGCCAAACGGGGATACCTTGGATTCGGAATTCCTGGATTTGGTTTCGAATCGGTAAGTCACCGAACGGTTGAAGCAAGGCGCCCGATCCGGGACCTTGCACTGCAAGCGCAGCAAAGTGATCACTGAGGTTGGAAACCGCTACTCCACCAGTCAGACGCGACTGCATCCATTCGAAGTCCTCTTCGATCTTCGCAGCGTTAACCACCAGGAAGTAGTCGTTGCCGCCGCGACAGTAAACAAGGAGATCGTCGATTACGCCGCCCTCCTCATTCAAGAGCAGTGTGTATTGTCCCTCGCACGGTTGCAATCGCCTCAGGTTGTTGGTGAGCACGGTATTCAGCCAGTCTTCGGCAGAGGGTCCCGATACCCTGATCTGGCCCATATGCGAAATGTCGAATATTCCAACGCGCTGGCGAACCGCCTGGTGTTCCTCAAGAATGCTTGAGTAAAAAACCGGCATGTCCCAGCCGCCAAAATCGATCATCTTCGCCCCCAGCTTAAGATGTTCGGCGTGGAGCGGCGTTTGTTTAAGAGTCTGATTCATTGAGTCACTCACCACTGGGCACGATATGTAGGAACCGAGCGGGGGCAACCGTTACGAGCGAACGAACTCCTGCAGGGCAGACGCATCCGTAGGCTTCTCCCACTGGTCATTGAACTGCCGGCAACTTGTATTTGTCTCCCCTCTACTCCATGTTTCGCGATGCCGAGACGGAAGCTTTCCAGGAAAATGGTGAATATTGTCTTTCCATCGTTTGTCGAGCGTCATGTGGGTCCAACCGAGGAAGAATTGAGCGAGATGCTGCGACAGATCGGCTACGATTCACTCGAATCTTTGATCGATGCCACGGTTCCGGAAGCAATTCGCTTTGACGACAAACTGGATCTTCCCGAGGCCGATACCGAGTTCGAAGTCCTTCGGGAATTCCGGGAGATTACCCTCAGGAATCGAGTCGCAAAGTCTTACATCGGCCTGGGTTACAACGCTTGTGTGACCCCGCCTGTGATCTTGCGGAATATTCTGGAAAAGCCAGGGTGGTACACGGCCTACACTCCGTACCAGGCGGAAATCGCACAGGGACGTCTTGAGGCCCTCTTGAATTTTCAGACCATGATCACGGATCTGACAGGTTTGGAAATCGCTAATGCGTCTTTACTGGATGAAGCGACTGCTGCCGCTGAAGGGATGGCGATGTGTTTTGCACTTCGGAAACTGCCTTCGGTCCGAGCGTTTCTGGTGTCAAAAACCTGTCATCCACAGACGATCGCCGTCGTCGAAACCAGGGCCAAACCGCTGGGAATCGAAATCATCCTTGGAGACCACCGAACCTGGGATTTTAGCACCCCTGTTTTTGGCGCGCTGCTCCAGTACCCTGCGACCGACGGACCAATCTACAATTACGCAACCTTTATCAACAAGCTTCACGAAAATCAGGCGCTTGCCGTGGTGGCGTCAGATCTTCTGAGTCTGACTCTCCTTGTTCCGCCCGGTGAGTTCGGGGCAGATATCTGTATTGGATCGACGCAGCGGTTCGGCGTTCCCCTCGGCTTCGGTGGTCCCCATGCCGCATACTTTTCAACCCGCGATCAATTCAAACGACTGATGCCCGGGCGACTGGTCGGGGTTTCTAAGGATCAGGCCGGGCGTCCCGGTTATCGGCTCTCGTTGCAGACGCGCGAACAGCATATCAGACGCGACAAGGCGACCAGCAATATTTGCACCGCTCAGGTCCTATTGGCGGTCATCGCGGCGACTTATGCCGTCTATCATGGTCCCGATCGCTTGAGACAGATCGCGGAACGCATTCGTCTTCAGGCCCAGAGGCTGGCGCTCGGTTTGGAGAGACTCGGCTTTGAAGTCGATAGTAACCCGCGCTTTGACACCATTCGGGTGAAACTCGGCCTGCGACGGGACACGATTCTTGCCAAAGCGGAGGAAGCCTTGATCAATTTTCGCCTTTTTGGCGACGATTCCATTGGCATCAGTCTCGATGAAACGGTCTCTGAAGGCGATCTGCAGATTTTGTTGAGTCTTTTTGACGCTAAGCTGTCGCTTCCAGTTCCAGAACTGCACGAGGTCGAAAATGCGGATCTCCCCCAAGAGTTCATTCGCAGGTCTCCCTACCTGACACACCCCGTCTTCAATAGTCATCATACTGAATCCGGGTTGATGCGTTATTTGCACAGGCTTGAATCCAGAGATTTGTCGCTTACGACTTCGATGATCCCGCTGGGATCCTGCACGATGAAATTGAATGCCGCGGCGGAAATGCTCCCTGTCACGTGGCCGGAACTCGGCCAAATCCATCCGTTCGCCCCTGCGACTCAAACGGCCGGGTATCGGCAACTAATCCTCGAGCTGGAGCGCTGGCTGGCGGTCATTACCGGGTTTGATTCGGTGAGTGTCCAGCCCAATGCAGGGTCGCAGGGAGAATATGCAGGTTTATTGGTCATTCGGGAATATCACCGTGAGAGCGGACAGTCTCAGCGCGATGTCTGTCTGATTCCGACTTCGGCCCATGGGACCAATCCGGCCTCGGCTGCGATGGCTGGATTCCAGGTTGTCCCGGTCCATTGCGATGCCCAGGGGAACATCGATATCGATGATCTAAGAAAAAGAGCGGAGCAGTATTCTGAAAGAGTTGGCGCCTTGATGGTGACCTACCCTTCCACACACGGAGTATTTGAAGAGGGAATCAGGGAGATCTGTCAAATTGTCCACCACCACGGAGGCCAGGTTTATATGGATGGCGCGAATATGAACGCCCTGGTGGGGCTCTGCCGTCCAGCCGACTTCGGGGCCGACGTGTGCCACCTGAATTTGCATAAGACTTTTTGCATCCCGCATGGAGGGGGAGGTCCGGGAGTAGGACCGATCGGGGTAAAGGCGCACCTCGCACCCTATTTGCCGGGCCATCCTCTTGTGAACCTGGGCCGGACATCGGCAATCGGACCGGTCAGCGAAGCTCCCTATGGAAGCGCGGGGATTTTGGGCATTTCCTGGATTTATATTAGACTCATGGGTCCGGAAGGATTGCGTCATGCCAGCAGCGTAGCGATTGCCAGCGCGAACTACGTTGCCAGCCGATTGGCGCCGTTTTTTCCCGTCTTCTATAAAGGGAAGAACGGGCTGGTGGCGCACGAGTGCATCATTGATCTAAGACAGTTCAAAAAGTCCGCCGGAATCGAGGTCGAAGATGTTGCCAAGCGCCTCATGGACTATGGATTTCATGCCCCGACAATGTCCTGGCCGGTTCCCGGAACCATGATGATCGAACCGACTGAAAGCGAATCGAAAGCCGAATTGGATCGTTTCTGCGATGCTATGATCTCCATTTACGGAGAAATTCGCGCCATCGAAACCGGGGAGGCAGACCGCGAAGACAATGTCCTTAAGTGGTCGCCGCACACGGCACAGGATCTTTTAGCTGACACTTGGGAGCGCAGTTATTCGCGGGAGTCGGCCGCTTTCCCCGCACCGTGGACGCGCGAACACAAGTTTTGGCCGGTTGTCGGGCGCATCGATAACGTCTACGGCGACCGAAATTTGTTTTGCAGTTGCCTTCCAGTCGATGAAGGAGAGTTGTCTCACGGGATGGAACACGCAAGTTGAGTCAACCGGCCTCCCAATCTGAAGGAGTCGGATGAAAATCCTCGATCGTTACGTGAGCGCTCAGGTCCTGGGTACTGTGACCTGGGCGATAAGCCTGCTCACCATGATTCTCGTGCTTGGGAATGTCTTGCGCGATTTGCTCAGCCTGCTCATCAGCCATCAGGTTCCGGTCACCTACATTCTAACTTTCATCGCTTATTTGCTTCCGTTTTCAATGACCTACTCGATTCCTTGGGGGGTCCTTGTGGCGGTTCTCCTCGTCTTCGGTAGACTCTCTTCGGACAACGAGCTGGTTGCTCTTCGAGCCAACGGCGTGGGCATGCTGCGCATTTGTTTACCTGTCTTTGGCATCGCCTTCGTTTTTCTCTGCATCTGTCTATGGATCAACCTTTACGCTGCTCCGATTGCGGAGGTTAAATTGCGGTCTGCCGTATTCGATCTGGCTTCCAGTGATCCGTTGGCATTGTTTGGCAGTGACGAAGTGATCGACCAGTTCCCGAACCGAAAGATCTATGTCGGCAAAAAGGAGGGCTCAAATCTGCACGATCTGTATATCTTCGAAATGAACGACCAGAGCTTGCCGATGCGCGTCATTAATGCCCGCCGGGGCACACTTGAAGTCGATAAGAAGAACGAACAGATTTTGTTACACGTCTATGACGCCCGTTATGAAGAGCGGGATAAAAATTCTCCGGACGATTTGAAGAAAATGCGGCATGGCATCACGATGCGTGAGGGCGTGATGCCTATTTCCCTGGAAGAATTACTTAAAAAAGCCAGGAGTCGGCAGCGGCCAAACGAACTTACCCTCGACCAATTGCAAGGCGCGCTTGAGCAAAGCAAGAGTAAATCCGACGACGCGGCCTTAAAGACTGAGGCGAGCAAGCGATTTTCGAACGCCATGGCGGTGTTCACCTTTGTCCTCATCGGAATCCCGCTGGCGATCACCGCCCAAAGAAAAGAAACGTCTGTCGGTATTGCTCTCAGTCTCGTAGTGGCATTTTCCTATTTCATTATCATCGTGCTCACGGATAACGTGAAACATAAGCCAGATCTGCATCCGGAATTTCTCATCTGGCTGCCAAACTTCATCTATCTCATACTGGGTGGAACGCTGTTTGTTCGATTGGCGCGCAGGTAGGGTGAGGTGCAACCCGGTAGAGTTGCTGCCAAGGGCGTGCGGAATGTGGACAAAAACGTCCGGAGAAGTGTCCCCTGGACGTCCCTCGACAAAAAGCTTACTGTCAACATGTTTTCTATGAGTTTTGAGCGCACAGAGTGTATTCTCCATAAGATTTCGCCCGGAAGTTTCCCGCACCGGAAGCAACAGGCCAGGGGACATTCGCACTTGAGAGAACGCCCGAAAAAGCAGCCCGATGTTCTGTTTGAGGAGGCATT
>DATHPI010000484.1:0-8362 GCA_035484035.1 Chthoniobacterales bacterium | reverse complement strand
TTTGGCAAATAGGGATGAACCAATGAAAGAAGACTATATCGCACGCGGTTTTCAGAAAATTCACGAGGATCTCGCTTTTCTGATGAATTGTTTCCGGGAGGTGCTGGAGGAACTTGGAGAAGATCATCTGGCAAATAATCTACCCTGGATCAACCAGGTCAGAACCGATCTGGCACCCAATCCGCGACTCTGTCAGGCCTATTCAATCGCGTTCCAGCTTTTGAATATGGTCGAGGAAAATGTCGCGGCTCAGGTCCGCCGATCCCGGGAATCTGAAATCGGGCTGGCCGGCGAACCGGGCCTTTGGGCAGATCACCTGCATCGGCTACACGAATCCGGCATTTCGGAGTCCCTGGTAGCGGGACAACTCAATAAGATCCGGGTGGAGCCCGTGTTGACAGCGCATCCGACCGAGGCCAAACGGTTGGCGGTCCTGGAACAGCATCGGGCCCTATACGGCTTGATGGTACGGCGCGAAAACCAGATGTGGACTCCCCAGGAGCGTGACGCCATCCGGGACGAAATCAAAGTGACCCTGGAAAGACTTTGGCGGACGGGCGAAGTGCACCGGACCAAACCAGGCGTGTCCGAAGAGCGGCGGAACGTGATCTATTACCTGCAGGAAGTCTTTCCCAGTGTTTTGAACGATTGTGACCTGCGACTCAGGCAAGCCTGGACCGATGCCGGATATCATGCCGAGACATTGGTGTCACCCAGAACCCTGCCCAGAATCCGGTTCGGGACTTGGGTGGGCGGTGATCGGGACGGTCATCCTCTGGTCACTGCCGACGTCACGCGAGAGACATTTTGGGAGATGCGGCGGGCTACCCTCCAGGTCCTGCTGGACGCCGTCGCCGCCGTGTCGATCCAACTCACGATGACACGAACTGAACAAAAGGCGTCGGAGGAACTTAAAGAAGGTATCGCTAAAATGGCGGCTGAATTGTCCGGTGATACGCTGCTGCAAGCACGGCCGGAAGAGCCTTGGAGACAGTTTTCACTTTTGATTCATAAAAAGATATTGAATACCCTTGATAACAAGGGTTATACGGCACCATCCCAGCTCCGGGCAGACCTCTGGTTGCTGGCCCGTTCGCTGGACGAAATCGGCGCCTCCAGAATCACTCGTTCGGAAATATTACCTGTCATCCGTTTAGTGGATGTTTTCGGGTTTCACGGGGCGGTCCTGGATATTCGCCAGAACAGCGCGTTTCACGATCGGGCGTTGGTGCAGCTTCTGGAGCGGGCCGGCTTGTCCGAGGCCGGATCGTTTGCGGACTGGGATCAGGAGCAGAGACTGCCGTTTCTGGAATCGGAGCTTCTTTCCCGCCGGCCTTTTCTGGCTCCCGGAACTTCCATCGGTCCGGAAGCGGATGCGGTACTGGATTGCTTTCGAGTAGTCAAAGATTATCGGGATCAGTTCGGGATCCGTGGAATCGGCTCGTTGATCATCAGCATGACGCGCGGAGTGGCAGACTTGCTAGTGATGTATTTGTTTGCCCGCGAGGTCGGGCTTTGGGTGGAGACGCCGGATGGCCCCGCCTGTCAGCTTCATGTGGTGCCGTTATTCGAAACAATTGAAGATTTGGAAATCGCTCCTGAAGTTACCCATAAATATCTCTCTAATACTTTCACTCGCAGAAGTTTGGCATTGCAGAAAGAGGCGCGTGACGGTTCGCGTTTGGTTCAGCAAGTGATGCTGGGGTACAGCGACAGCAATAAAGACTCGGGGATGGTGACGAGTCAATGGTCCCTCCATTGTGCGCAGGAGGCAATCACCAGCGTGGGAGACGCTTTGGGGGTGCAGGTGCGTTATTTTCATGGTCGCGGCGGTACTATCAGCCGGGGTGCGGGACCGACTCATCGTTTTCTGGAATCGCTTCCTCCGCTGACTATTCGTGGCGATGTGCGATTGACCGAACAGGGTGAAACGATTGCGCAGAAGTTCGCGAATCGGACCACGGCTACCTATAATCTCGAACTCCTGTTGGCCGGCGTTACCGGGATCACTTTACGGCAACAAAATATCCGGGAACCGGTCGATGATGCGGCTTCGCTGGTAGGTAAATTGTCTGAACTCAGCCGTACGACGTATCGCGCCCTGTTGAAAATGGAAGGGTTCATCGACTTTTTCCGCTCTGCGACGCCGATCGATGCACTGGAGCTGAGTAGCATTGGATCCAGACCCAGCCGTCGTACGGGGCAGAAATCACTGGCGGATCTTCGCGCGATTCCTTGGGTCTTCAGCTGGACGCAATCCCGCTACTATCTGCCTGGCTGGTACGGAATCGGCAGCGCGCTCAAAGGGCTGCAAGAGAGCGATCGAGCAGGGTTCACTCAGATCATTGATTTGCGGAAGTCTTCCCCTTTCCTGCGATTCGTCCTGACGAACGCGGAAACAAACCTGTCCAGCGCCGAGCGGACAATTATGGAGCAATATGCTGCCTTATGTCCATCTGAGGAACGAGTTACGTCCGTTTTTAAGCGAATAATGGAAGAATTTGATCTGGCTCAATTGATGTTGAACGAGGTATTGGGCGGAGATTCGGCAGCTCGGAGGCCACGCTTCACGATGACTCATCAGATTCGGGCAGACGCGTTGTTGGCGTTGCACAGGCAGCAAGTGACGCTTCTGCGGGATTGGCGGTCGGCTCTGTCCGCTGATGACCACAGATCCGGTGACCGGCTGTTGGTGGATCTCCTGCTCTGCATTAACGCGATTGCCAGCGGCTTGAGAACAACTGGGTAGGGCATTGGCGTTTAGCGTTCGGAGTTCGGAGTTCAGCGTTCGGTGTTCGGAGGGCGCAGCGTTCGGGAAATCGGAAGGCATCGCACAGAGGTCACGGAGGCCACGGAGGACGGAGGACACGGAGGATAAGGGGTTGGCGTTCGGTGTTCGGTGTTCGGAGTTCGGTTCGGCCGTTCAGCGATGGGAAATCGGAAAGCATCGCACAGAGGTCACAGAGGTCACAGAGGACGGAGGTCACGGAGGATAAGGGCTTGGCGTTCAGCGTTCGGTGTTCGGAGTTTGGCGTTCGGCGGCGTGAGGCGCAGAGGTCACACGGGCCACGGAGGATTTAAGAGGGTTTCGGGGAGGATTGGAGGGTCACGGAGGACTTGACCTTCCGAAAAATGAACTGACAACTGGCAACTGGCACTGACAACTGCCTCGCGAACGCCGGACGGTTCTCTCCGAGGAAAAAGTTTTCTCGATGATCTCGTCCGCGACGAAGAGAGTTTGACGAACGAGCTCAAGCCGGCGTGAGAGCCGATGGTGCTCGATCCGTTCGTGGCAGGCGATGGAAGGGTCGGCTTCTTCGAGGACAAGACACATTTTGGGGACGGCCGGGAAGCGGCGCCTGGTAGATCGGACGGCGCGGTATTTTGCGGCGGTCACCGCGACGCTCCGGATAAGCTGGGTGGCGACCATTCTGGTTCGAAGTTCCGAAACAAAATCGTCGACCCGATCGAAAAGAGCGCCCACGAAACGTGCTGTAGAATCAATATCCATATAACAATGGAATATAACGTTATTTAAAGGTGTTAAATTGTCAATCAAGAAATCGTTCAGCGTTTTCAGAGTTTACCGTGCGGCGGGCTGGAAGAAATCTGGCGTCCGTCCAGGACGCGTCGCGTCGTGGGGGTTCCCATTGGATAAATCAGGGGACGCTTCGCATTTTTTATACCCTTCCTTCGCTGGCAACTGGTAACTGACACTGGCAACTGAAAGAGCAAAGCGGGGACGCTTCGCCTACTACGTTGACGGCGGGCTTAGATCGTAGTTAAGTATCAGAACGCAGGGGAGCCTCTGGCTGAGAACTCCGGATTTTTTCGGAGGACCCTTTGAACCTGAAACGGGTAATACCGTCGAAGGGAGCAATCTCCAGAGTGGTCCTGCGGATCGATTGCCATGACCACCACCGAATATTACCCAAACAGCCGTCGAATTTACGCTCCAGGTAAGATCCACCCCAACTTGGAAGTGAGTTTGCGGGAGATATCGCAGTCCCCCACCCGCTTGCCGGACGGCAGGACCGAAGAAAATCCTAGTGTTGCAGTTTACGACACCAGCGGACCGTGGGGAGACCCGGCGTTCCGGGGGAATGTCAGAGAAGGATTGCCGCCGCTGCGGCGGGATTGGATCCTCAGTCGGGCGGACGTGGAAGAGTATGAAGGTCGCCCGACGCTTCCGGTCGATGACGGGTACCTGAGCGAGGTGCATGTTGAGAGCGCCATGCGGAATGGGCGGCGCGGACAGCTGGAACTTTTTCCCGGTCTGAAGCGTGCAACGGTCCGCGCTTCCGGTGGTCACCCGGTCTCGCAACTCTGGTACGCGCGGCAAGGCATCATCACCCCGGAAATGGAATATATCGCGATCCGGGAGAATCTGGGGAACGAGGAACGGCGTGCCGGGCTCAACGGACATTCGCGTAATGGAATTCCGGAATCGATCACGGCAGAGTTTGTTCGAGAAGAGGTGGCGCGCGGCCGGGCGATCATTCCAGCAAATGTCAATCACCCGGAACTGGAGCCGATGATCATTGGCCGAAACTTCCTGGTAAAGATCAACGCCAACATCGGGAATTCGGCGGTGGCATCGAGCATTGAGGAAGAAGTTGAAAAGATGCGATGGGCCACTCAGTGGGGCGCAGACACCGTGATGGATTTGTCGACCGGAAAGAACATCCATGCGACGCGGGAATGGATCATTCGCAACAGTCCGGTACCAATCGGGACGGTACCGATCTACCAGGCACTCGAGAAAGTGGGAGGGCGCGCGGAAGAGCTGACCTGGGAGCTTTACCGAGATACTTTAATTGAACAGGCAGAACAAGGTGTCGATTATTTTACGGTTCATGCTGGAGTTCTCTTGCGGTTTATTCCGCTTACGGCAAAGAGGAAGACCGGAATCGTGTCTAGAGGCGGATCGATCCTGGCCAAGTGGTGTCTAGCCCATCATCAGGAAAATTTTTTGTACACGCACTGGGACGAAATCTGCGAGATCATGGCCGCTTACGATGTCAGTTTTTCGATCGGAGACGGGCTGCGTCCCGGATCGATTGCGGACGCGAACGACGAGGCACAGTTTGGCGAGTTACATGCGCAGGGCGACCTGACGAAGCGGGCCTGGGAACTCGGTGTTCAAGTGATGAACGAGGGACCTGGCCATGTCCCGATGCATTTGATCCGGGAGAATATGGAAAAGCAGCTGGAGTGGTGTCACGAGGCGCCTTTCTATACGCTCGGGCCATTAACTACCGACATTGCTCCGGGTTACGATCATCTCACGAGTGCGATCGGAGCCGCAATGATCGGATGGTACGGCACAGCAATGCTTTGTTATGTAACGCCCAAAGAGCATCTTGGCTTACCAAACCGGGAAGATGTGAAACAGGGGGTAATCGCGTACAAGATCGCTGCGCATGCCGCTGACCTTGCCAAAGGATTTCCGGGCGCACAAATCCGCGATGACGCGGTGAGCAAAGCACGCTTCGAATTTCGTTGGGAGGACCAGTTTAATCTGAGTCTCGATCCGGAAACCGCTCGCTCGTTCCACGACGAAACTTTGCCACAGGAAGGTGCAAAAACCGCCCATTTTTGTTCGATGTGCGGACCGCATTTCTGCTCGATGAAGATCACCGAAGATGTGCGGAAATATGCCGAAGAACAGGGATTGAACGGGTTGGAATTGGTTGAGACCGGGATGCGGGAAAAAGCCGAAGAGTTTATCAAAACCGGTGGCGAAATTTACCGGTGAGGGCTTCGGCCCGTGCCGGCCCTATTTTTTGGATGACGATGCGGGGCAGGGCGACCTGGGAAGCCCTGGTTCGGACGGAGCCTCACCCTACCAAGAGGGTTCGGGAGGAGCCTCCATCCTACCGCGGTCTGGCGATGGCTACGGAAATTGGTTGGCGTCCGGCGCCGAAGGGCGAACCAGGAATGGGAGTCAGGACTCCGCTGGAAGCTATACGATAAGCGGAAAGTTTGTCGCCCGCATTGGCCACGTAGGCAAATCCCGCCGCGGGGTCTATTACTACGGAAGAGGGTAAATTCCCCGCGTGGAACGGCGAACCCTGAATGGAGCTCAAAGCTCCATCGGAGCCGACCCGGTACACGGAGACGTTATTAGCGAGTGCGTTCGCAACGTAGACGAACTTGCCCGTGGAATCGATTGTAATCCAAATGGGCCGACGCCCTGTCGCGAAGGGCGAACCGGGAACGGGCGTCAGCCCGCCGTCGGCTCCGATGCTATAAGCAGATATGCTGTTATCCGTAAAATTTGCGGCGTAGGCAAATCTTCCGGTGGTATCCACCGCCACCGAAACTGGCTGTTTTCCCGCACTAAACGGTGAACCGGAGAGAGGCGTTAACGCGCCGCTCCGATCGATGCTGAAGGCAGAGAGATTGTCGCTGTTGAAGTTTGCCACGTAGGCAAACTTGCCGGCGGGATCGATCGCCACCGAAAAGGGTCCCCCACCCGCTCGGAAAGGGGATCCAGGGACGGAGATCAGTGACCCATTTGCGCCGATGGCATACACTGAAACATCGCCGTCTACAAGGTTAGTGACATAGGCAAAGTTCCCCGCCGGATCCAGCGCCAGGGCAGAAGGCACTTTACCCGTGGCGAACGGTGAACCGGGGAGCGGAGTGAGGATTCCGTCCGGCCCGATCGAGTAAGCGGAGATGTTTTGGGAGCGGTTGTTTGCCACGTAGACGAATTTTCCCATCGGATGGACCGCTACCGCCACGGGATTATTCCCCGCTGCGAATGGTGAGCCGGGTACGCGCGTCAGGGTCCCGCCGGAATCGTTAATTCGATAGGCCGAAACGTTTTTGCCATCGAAGTTAGCCACATAGAGGAATTGACCCGGCAACGGCGTTGCCAGCAAAAATAAACTGGCAACCAACATGAACGAGCCGTGCAAGAAGCGCTTTCTAATCACTAGGCAATCCGATCTCTCTGAATTAATCTTGGCGCAAATCCTAGGCACGAACCAAGAACTGCATCCAGCTGCGGGTCAAAACGAACGAGAAAACAGGCAGCAAAGAATGGTTCAAAAGGGAGCGTCGAACCGTAAGGGACCCGCGCGGTCGGATTAGCGAGATTGGTCCAGATGAAGGGAAACAGTTGGATTACGAAGAAAAGCAACAGAAACCGATATTCGTTCGGACCCTTTCGAACGGCGGTCCAGATGCCCGCCACCGACAGTAAAAAAAGAATTGGCACCTTTTCGTTCCCAATGGGGATTTTGAGGCACACGTTCCAAAGACCATGGATCACCCGGCGGATAAGATCGAAAAGGTTATGGGTGGAGAAATAATCCTGCCAAGTATAGCTGGAAAATTTTTCTCCGAAATCATGGGCATAGCGATAGGTGTCCACCCAGAGAAAGTTAGTGAGATAACCATGATACAGCGGATCGCCAAAGTAAACGAGCCTTGGAATCCAGGCGGGGGCAGTCACGGCGACGAGTACCAGGAGCGCGCAAAGATAGTTCGGAATAAGGTGCAGGGCGCGCTTTAGGAAATGTTCCTTCTTTGCCTCAGACGCGGTCAACAACACGAGTTCAGCGAGGAACAAAACGCCCAAAAACGCCGCGGCATCGAAAACGCCGTTCGGCCGAGTCAGATAATCCAATCCGGCAAAAAGCGATCCAAGTAAAATCCAAATGATTTTCCGCTCTCTCAGATAGTGAAGAAAAGCGATTACCACCCAGATCAGGATGAGAGCATAGAGCGGCTCCGTGAGCAGGCGGGCGCTGGCGGTTCGCCACATGAACGGGTTACAGGCGACGCAGAATGCCGAAACCGCGGCAACGGCTGGACTTCGAAAGAAGCGTAGAACTCCAAAGTAAACAGAACCGATTGCGAGGCTCATCGCGACCGCATTGATCACTCCAAGAAAGAATAAATTCCCGTTTCCCAACTTCGTCGCTCCGGCTAGCAAAAGAGGATAAAGGGGTTGCCGGTGCGGCACCTCCCGAAGATAGTCCATCGAAAAATTGCCGCCGAGAAATTGCTCAGAAATAGCCAGGTACTGCCCCGAGTCGCTGGAAACCAGCGTTTGGGCTCCCTTGGCGGTCCGGACATTCAGCGCGAGATTCAGCGAGTTTCCAATAAAGTAAGCCGCCATCAGTATAAGGATGAATCGGAACTGGCCCCAGCCATTTCTGGGTAGGCGATGGCCCGGCCGCGTCAGTTCGGCTGTCGACATTGGGGATCAGCGCGCACCCGCCGTTTGGAACTGGCCTGACTTGGCGTTTCCCTTGGCCGTCGCATCCAGGCGTGCCTTGGTGAAGATGACCACCCTTCCGTCCATCAAGTCGGATCGTCTGGCAAAGAGTTCTCCGATCTCGCGGCT
>DATHPI010000483.1:0-4682 GCA_035484035.1 Chthoniobacterales bacterium | reverse complement strand
GTCTAGACAGCGAAGAAGAAGGAGTTTCCCGCACGACTCTAACGAAAGGAAACCAGAGCACCATGTACCAAGACACTATATACCAAGCCAAAGCCTATTCTGCCGCCAGCAAGACGTCTCCACTGGCCTCCGCCTCCATTCCGCGCCGCGATACTACTGCCCGCGATGTGCAAATCGAAATCCTCTTCTGTGGCATTTGCCATTCGGACCTGCATCAAGCCCGCGATGAATGGAACACCGTGATGCCGACCGTTTATCCCTGTGTGCCCGGCCATGAAATCGTAGGTCGCGTCACCAAGGTAGGACCGGCGGTCACCAAGTTCAAAGCCGGCGACCTCGTTGGCGTCGGATGCCTCGTTGATTCCGATCACACCTGTCCGGCCTGCAAAGCAGGCGTCGAGGTATTCTGCCCGAATGTGACCCTGACTTACAACTCGCCTGACCGCCACCATACAGCGCCTGTGACCTATGGTGGTTATTCGGAATGCATCGTGGTGGATCAGGATTTCGTTCTCCGTATCCCGGCGAATCTGGATCTCGCAGGAGCGGCACCGCTTCTTTGCGCCGGAATCACGACTTATTCTCCCCTTCGTCGCGCCAAGGTGGGGCCGGGCAAAAAAGTCGGCATCGTCGGCTTGGGCGGCCTCGGTCACATGGGCGTGAAATTGGCAAAGGCGATGGGCGCACATGTTGTAGTTTTCACCACGTCCGAGAACAAGCGTCAGGACGCGCTGCGACTGGGGGCTGACGAGGTCGTTCTTTCCCGAAACAAGGAAGAGATGGAAAAGTGCGCCGGGACCTTCGAGTTCATCCTCGACTGCGTCGCCGCCGATCACGACATCAATGCGTACCTCAATTTGTTGACTCTGAACGGAAATCTCACCCTGGTTGGTGCTCCGGAAAAGCCGCTTTCGGTCGGGGCGTTCGCTCTGATCTTCGGTAACAAAACGCTCTCGGGCTCTGCGATCGGCGGCCTCGCCGAGACGCAAGAGATGCTCGACTTTTGCGGAAAGCACAACATCACCTCCGACGTCGAGGTAATCCCAATCCAGCAAATCAACGAGGCCTACGAGCGAATTTTAAAGTCCGACGTGAAGTACCGCTTCTCCATCGACATGGCCTCGCTAAAGGACTGAAAAACTCTCGCCAAAGGAAAACCATAATGCAAAAACGCAAACTCGGAAAAAGTAATTTGGAAGTGTCCGCCATCGGTCTCGGCTGCATGAGCATGAGCTTCGGACTCGGTCCCCCGATGGACAAAAATGAAGCGATCAAGCTGATCCGCTCTGCTTTTGATCAAGGTGTAACCTTCTTCGATACGGCCGAGGCCTATGGTCCTTTCGCCAACGAAGAACTGCTCGGTGAAGCCCTAGCCCCAATCCGCGACCAAGTAATCATCGCCACGAAATTCGGCTTCAAGGACGGCCGTCCGCCCAGCGGTTTGGACAGTCGCCCCGAACGCATCCGGAAAGTGGCTGACGAATCGCTTGCGCGACTGAAGACCGACCATATTGACTTGCTCTACCAACACCGAGTCGATCCCAATGTGCCCATCGAGGAGGTGGCGGCGACTGTCAAGGAACTGATTCGCGAAGGGAAGGTGAAGAATTTCGGAATGTCCGAAGCTGGAGCGCAGGCCATCCGCCGGGCTCACGTCGTGCAGCCCGTCGCGGCGTTGCAGAGCGAGTACTCACTCTGGTGGCGAGAACCGGAGAAGGAGATTCTGCCGACGCTCGAGGAACTGGGTATAGGTTTCGTTCCCTTCAGCCCTCTGGGCAAAGGCTTTCTCACGGGTGCGATCAACGAAAACACCCAATTCGCCGAAAAGGATGTTCGTAGCACCTTCCCTCGCTTCAGCGCGGAAGCGCGAAAGGCTAACCAGAAACTGGTCGATGTTCTCGGCGAAGTAGCAGACGGGAAGGGTGTGACGCGCGCGAAGATTGCCCTGGCTTGGTTGCTTGAACAGAAACCGTGGATTGTTCCCATTCCCGGCACGACCAAGCCCCATCGGCTGAAGGAGAATCTGGACGCTGCTAATGTCGTGCTCACTGCCAAGGATTTGACCGACATCCACGCTGCGCTTGCCGATATCGAAGTGCAAGGCGAGCGCTACCCGGCCCAGATGCAGGCAATGGTCAACAGGTAATTCTGGTCACGCGAGTATTGAACACAAAGGAACAATTAGATGAAGACACGAAAGACATCCAGGGTCATCCGTGCCGCGCATGAAAAGGGCGTCACGTTTTTCGATACAGCGGAAGTTTACGGTCCAAACGCGAACGAAAAGCTTGCCGGAGAAGCGCTCGCGCCTTTCCGCGACAAGGTGATTATCGCAAGCAAGTTTTGGCTTTAATAACGAGAATGGTGGCGCTCTAAACAGTCAACCGGAGCACATTCGAAAAGTGGTTGAGGAATTGAGGAATCACTTAGACGGCTCAGAACTTACCTCATCGATCTTTACTACCAACATCGGGTTGACCCCAAAGGTACCCATTGTAGACGTAGCTTCCACGGTTAAAGACTTTATCAAAGAAGGCAAGGTTGTGCACTTCGGGCTATCTGAAGCTAGCGCCAAATAGCGCTAGGTCACTGAACCTGCATATCTCGCTACCAAACCGATGAAAGCAATTCGCGTTAACCATCACGGTGGGCCAATTCTGAATATAATTTTGTTACCCTCTTTCAGTGTTATAACACTTCCGCCCTCGGGCGCATCATCGCTCGCCGCGGAGACCTCAATTTACTTGTAGAAATAACCGAATTCCCCAATGAAAAATCTCCTGGCAGTTGGCTTCCTTACGCATGCGCTCCTCAGCTTGGCTTTTAGTCAGGTCGCGGCTCAAACCCCGGCCCCAACGGCGACAACGCCGGTTGCCCCTACCCATGAGCCCACACCCACGTTGAGAGATAAAATAACCCAGGTGCTGCCTGACAGGCACGTTACGTTCCGGCTCTTTGCGCCACAGGCGAATGCCGTCGACGTCATTGTCGGCAACAAAAGTGGTCCCTACGAGCCGCAAGGATCCACGACCAGCGCGCTGACGAAGGATGCGAACGGTCTATGGAGCGTGACGTTGGGTCCCTTGGAGCCGAACCTTTACTCCTACCAATTCAGCGTCGATGGGCGTAAAATTACGGACCCAGGTAACAACATGCCCAAACCACAACGGCAGGTTGACACGAGCCTGCTCTTAGTTCCTGGTGTGCCCCCCGATTTTCTGGACGTCCAAACCGGTGCCCATGGAACGATGCGCGATGAGACCTACTATTCGAGCACGCTTGGCCAGAACCGACAGGTCTTGGTCTACACCCCGCCGAGCTATGACCGTTCTCGCGCTCCCTTACCTGTCCTTTACCTGTATCACGGCTTCGGGGACACGCGCTATTCATGGGTCACTGAAGGGAGGTTGGCGCAAATCCTGGACAACCTGCTTGCTGAAGGAAAGGTCGTTCCGATGATCGTGGTCGTCCCGGAAGCGCACGCGCTACCTCCTGAAGATATTCCAGGCACGGACCACACACCTTATTTGGGGAAAAATCAGCAGGCGGTGGACGAGGAGCTTTTCCACGACATCATCCCGTATATCGTTACCCACTATAGCATCAGCGATGAGCCTCGGGATCGAGCCATTGCGGGGCTATCGATGGGCGGCCTTCAGGCGGTTGAGACCGGTATCGTGCACCTGGGCTATTTTCGTTGGATCGGTGCCTTCAGCCCTGGCGTTCGTCCTGGGGCACTCTCCGAGGAGTTTAAAAACGCGTTACAGGATGGAGAAAAGGTGAACAGGTGTCTGCTCCGTTTCGATATCGTCTGTGGCGATAACGATAAAATCATCGGAGAGGATGTGACGAAGTTCGAGGACCAGCTGAAGCAAGCAAACATCCAACACGTTTATACGCTTTTACCGGGCGGAACCCATAGCATGTTCGTCTGGAGACCTGCGCTTTATAGTTTCCTACAACAAATCTTCAAGCACTGATGCCGGCTAGCTCCTCGGCGAATACGGCTCGCTCACCGGGTTGGCCCGCGCGAGCCTCGCTAACCTTCCGCCGCCGTCGACTGTTGCTGCCCAGTGCCTCGGCACCTTGGCCTACAAAGATACCCTTACCCAAGAGCATTTCGACAACCCTGGAGTCGCGAAGACACCAAGACGCTCGCAAAAGCGTATCAACCACTCGCTGTTCGGAGAGCGCCTCGATCAATTCGTTAATTTGGGAAAATTGCCGCATGAGGACAGCGTGAAGGCTGAGTTTCGATCGCGGAAACGATCTAAAATTAACGGAGCCCGCCCGTGACGTAGAGCGTTTCACCAGTCATCCATTCCGAATCAGATGAGGCGAGGAAGACCACGCCCGGTGCAATGTCCTGCGGTTGACCAATTCTGCCGAGCGGAATAGTCGGGATGAGCGTTTGGAAGCGATCGATGAATCCCGTGGAATGTGTGCCCTCGGTTTCAATCGGGCCGGGATTGATTGAATTGACGCGAATTTTTCGCCGGCCAAGCTCCTTCGCAAAGGTCCGAGTCAGCCCGTCCACGGCCGATTTGGTTGCATTGTAAACTGATTGGTCGGCAGGCGATGAAGCGCTGACAATCGAGCTGATGTTGATAATGCTACCACCCTCTGGTCCGAAATGATCGAGAGCTTCCTGGGTGGTAAGAATAAGGCCAAGCACGTTAAGA
>DATHPI010000482.1:0-28676 GCA_035484035.1 Chthoniobacterales bacterium | reverse complement strand
CGAGCAGAGGACCCGAGCTGTTCCTTGGTGTATTCAACGAACCGGAGCACCAGAGGCTCGGCAGGCTCTTTCCTCCAAGCTACCCCATAGCGAATCTTCTGACCGCCCGGGCGAAGAGGAATAAATTTGACCCCCGGTGCCGGTTGCCTGCAGATGTGTTCGCCGAAAATCGAGATGCCGAAACCAGCGGCCACATACTGCACGGCGGTCCTGGCGCGATCGACCTCCTGGACCACCCTCGGGGAAAATCCGGCCCGCTGACAGAGTCGCCCCAGCCAGGAGCGGTAACTGGGCGCGTTCTCTCGCGAGGTTAGAATGAAGGCCTCCCCTTTCAATTGCTGGAGCCGGACGAAAGGAAAGTTTGCCAGCGCGTGATCGCTGGGGACGCCGACCAGCGGTTCTTCTTCGACGATACATTCCACTTGCAAGCCGGGCGGCGGTTTCCCATCGATGCCGCCGACCACCCCCAAGTCCAGCCGATGCGTTGAAAGAGCCTCCAACTGCGCCGAAGGCACCATCTCCGTCAGAGTCACTTCGACGTCCGGATATTTCTGGCGGAACCGCCTCAGCACGATGGGCATCCACTCGTGGCTCTGCGCACCGATAAATCCGATCGCCAGGCGACCAGTCTCAGCCCGACCAATTCGACGCGCCTGTCCCGCGATGTCTTCGAGATCAAAAAGGATCTTCTTGGCACCCCGCAAAAACGCGCGGCCCGCTCCGGTTAATTCGACGCGCCGGCTGTTCCGCTCCAGTAATGTCACTCCAACCGAATCCTCCAACAGCCGGACCTGCGCGCTCACCGCCGACTGGGCGACGTGTAAGACTGCAGCGGCACGGGTAAAACTGAGCTCCTCCGCGACAGCGACAAAATAGCGCAAATGACGAAGTTCCATAGGCTGGAGTACCACTCAGCTATCAGCCTGACAGATGGCATCTAGCGCAACAAGCTATTTTTCATATTGATTGCCACTTGTTACACTATTTGACCATGAAACTTTCGACCGCGGTAGCGGCCACCTCTTCCGATTCTGAGGTCGGCACGCTTTCGTTGACCGAATTCCAGCCGGGATCCGGTCGCCTTTCACCGCTTCAGCGCGCGCCCCTGTCATCGCACACAATTGAACCGACGAACAAATGGATCGCCTTGGCAATTATCCTTGTTGGTCCGTTCCTTGGCGTGATCGACTTTTTTATCGCCAATATCGGAGTTCCTTCGATTCGCGTCTCTTTGGGTGCCTCATTCAGCGAAATCGAGCTCGTGATCGCCGGCTATGGTCTAACCTACGCGGTCTGTTTGATCACTGGCGGACGCCTGGGCGACATCTACGGAAGAAAGGTGACCTTTTTGGTGGGAATGGCCGGTTTCACATTGGCGTCGGCCCTCTGCGGGCTTGCCCCAACCGCGGGGTGGCTCATTTTCTGGCGGCTCGTCCAAGGCTGTGCCGCTGCAGCGATGTTTCCACAAGCGCTTTCTTTTATTCAGGTCAATTTCGCCGGCTCCTCGAAGCGGGTCGCCTTTAGTCTCTATGGTGCGATGATCGGATTCGGGTCGATCGTGGGGCAGTTACTCGGAGGGCTTCTGATCCATGCCAATCTGTTCCAGCTTGGCTGGCGCCCGATCTTCCTGATCAATCTTCCAATTGGGATCCTCACCATCATCAGCGCTTCTTTCGTGTTGAAGGAGTCGCGCGCGCAAGCGGCTCCGAAACTCGATTTGGGCGGCGTGGCGATCCTGACGGTGGCCCTGGCTCTGTTTTCCTACCCTTTCATGGAAGGACAGGAACGCGGATGGCCTCTGTGGGCCTGGGTTTCCCTGCTCGCATCGTTTCCGGCCTTCTGGGCATTCTGGATCTTCGAACGCCGGCAATCCGCGAAGAATCACTCTCCTTTGATCGAGCCGCGGTTGTTTCGCGACCGGGGCTTTATTGTCGGGTTAGCCGTGACCTGCATCTACTTTGCCGGCCATAGTTCAATGCTCCTGGTATTGAGCCTCTATCTTCAATTCAGCCTCGGGCTGAACCCGATGTACGCAGGATTCGCGCTGGTGCCGTTTTCCTTCGCGTTCCTGCTTGGCTCGACCATGTCCGGAAAAATTAACGGATACCTGGGACGTGATTCGCTTCATCTGGGCGTCGTCGTCCTGGCGATCGGGATCGTCGCTCTGGCGTTTCTGGCAGCTCCAGCCCCGGGACACTTGACGCCCAGCTTCGTCTTAGCCTGTTTCATCTATGGCATCGGGCGCGGAATTGTCACCTCGCCTCTTTATAATACGGTGTTAAGCGGTATTCCGCATCGAGACGCGGGTGCGGCATCCGGGGTCACCTCAACGATGCCCCAGTTGGCAAACTCCGTCGGCATCGCGCTCATCGGTGCCGTCGTTTTCGGGATGATCCCAAAAAGCGGCGCCACCGCTGTCGACTACGCTCACGGCTTTGTCGTCTCCTGCTGGATCAACATGGGGCTGCTCGGCGTAGCCGCCGGACTCATATTTTTGATCCCGAAAAGCCGGGGTCGCGATCTGCCGAAGAACGGAAATACCCTGGCGGAAGGTTAGCGCCGTTCGGCGTTCGCCGTTCAGCGTTCGGCGTTCAGTGGCGCAGTGGCGCAGTCAGGACATCGGTAACACTTATGGGTCAGGACATCGGTAACACTGTTACTTTTTAGTTCATTGTTTGGTTCGGCGCTCGACGTCCGTCGTTCAGGCGGGCGAACCTAAACTTTCGAGCGCCGAACGCCGAACGCCGAACGCTGCCTGCGTTCCTGGATCGACAAGGACTCTGCTTTCCATGCTAGAACAACCAGATGATTCACCCCACGGCAGTTATTGATCCCCAGGCCCAGATTGATTCCGATGTGGTGGTTGGACCCTACGCGTTGATCGAAGGTTCCGTTCGCATTTCTTCGGGCACGGAGATTCAAGGGCACGCGGTCATCACCGGGACAGTTGTCATCGGCAAAAACAATCGGATCGGATATGGTAGCGTGATCGGCTCGTACCCGCAGGATCTCAGCTTTGATCCGAAGGCGAACTCCGGGGTCGAGATTGGAAACGGCAATGTCATTCGAGAACACTGCACGATTCATCGAGGCACCAAGGAAAACACCGTGACGCGAATCGGCTCGAATAACCTCCTGATGGTGGGCGTTCACCTGGGCCATAATACGCGATTGGGTGACCACGTCATTCTGGCGAACAATGTCCTGCTGGGCGGATACGCCGAAATTCATGATCGCGTGTTCATTGGAGGCGGGAGCGTCGTCCATCAATTTACACGGATGGGGAGTGTCTCTCTGCTGCAGGGAATTTCTGGCGTCGGCAAGGATGTTCCGCCGTTTGCCATCGCTGCCGGCAAGGACGGTATCGCCGCGATCAATATCATTGGCCTGCGTCGAGCGGGCTATGGTCCGGCCCTGCGAAAAGAAGTGAAGGAGGCGTATACGCTTTTCTACGGAAGCGGACTCAATGCCAGCCAGGCTCAGCAAGAATCCCGGCAACGTTCATGGTCCAAGGAGGTCTCGCTATTCTGGGACTTCATAACAACCTCGAAGCGAGGCATCTGTCCGATGGTCAGCTGGGGAGAGGTCAAAGAGGAAACTTTCACCGACGATCATCGTTAGATCCTGCACGCCGACACGCCGATACGCTCTGCCCCAGCCCTTTTTGTTTGATCATTTCAACGCGGTCGTCTAATTACGGCACGTTAATGATCAAGGCCCTTCGTTTTGTGCTATTTGGGCTGTCTCTTCTCTTTGTAAGTTGCGCTGTGGATGCGGAAAAAGGAAAAACCACCAAAAGTCGAATTCACGAGCAGAAGATTGTCAAAACCACCGCTTACACTGCTTCTGAATCCGGAGCACGCTGCTACTGCGCGAAAAACGCGATCGGATCGAATCTGCGCTCGGGCACCACGAACAGCGCGGCGGCGGACTGGTCCCGCTTTCCGGTCGGTACGAAATTCAGGATTGTGAACACTGGTCAAACGTATGTCGTCGACGACTATGGATCTGCCTTGATTGGCACCGACACGATCGATTTGTACGTGCCATCCCGTCGGATGATGGATCAATGGGGTGCCAGACGGGTGACCATCGAAGTGCTGGAATTCGGGTCCTACCAAAAAAGCCTGGAAGTCCTGAAACCGCGCGAGGCCAACTGGTGTGCGAAGCAGATGGTCAAGAATATCCAAAAGCAAATCGATATCACGTATTAGGCACCCTGAAGGTTTCGGTAGCTGCCGCAACTATTCTCTGGCCGGACGGCTCCCGCCGAGAATGGGGGTTTTTCCTTGCATTTCAGGAGCCTAGATGTTGGCTTCTCTCTTGCTTTGTTCCGTTCACATTCCTCATGAGGCTCCGGATTCTAGGTCTACTTTTGGTGATTTTGCTTCCGATGAATCTGTTTGCCCAAGACGTGACTGTGCCCGCGTCGCCGACACCAGCCCCGTCGCCGACGCCAACCCCGTTGTCGGCACCAACCCCGTCGCCGACACCGGCCCCGTCGCCGACACCAGCCCCGTTGTCGACACCGTCGCCTCCGGCGCCGACACCGACTCCGGAGGTGGCACCACTTTCGTTGGCGACACCAACGGAGCCGGTCAAAGAATCGCAGTTTGGTCCTTTGCTATCGTTTGAGGGCGGGCCGAAGGGCGCGGCAATTCCCATTGAAATCAGTTCGGATCAAACCCAATTTGAAGGCGGCATTGCAATCGCGGAAGGGAACGTGGTGGTTCGTTATGGGGACGCCACCATTTACGCCGACTATGCGGAATACAATCCGCAATCACACGAAGTGGTGTTGCGGGGCAATGTCCGCTTGTATCGGGAAAAATACGCATTCACCGCAGATCGCGCCATCTACAACCTGCAAACCAAGAAAATGACGATGAGCGATTTCGGCGGTCCGAAAGCACCTTTTCAGGTCTTGGGCGATACCGTCATTTCTGATAAGGAAAACCAGTACACGGTCCTCAACGGCTTGCTCACCACCAGCGACTCGTCGAAACCCGACTACCAATTGCGGGCCCGCAAAATGCGTATCTATGCGGACGACCGAATCATCCTTTCGAACGTGACGCTCTTCGTAGGACGGACACCGGTTTTCTGGTTTCCCTACATCTACCAATCCCTAAATAACCAATTCAGTTACAGTCTGGCTCCTGGTTACAATTCGACTTGGGGTGCCTATTTGCTCACGGCGTTGCAGTTCCCGCTCTTCCCAGACGTCATCGGCGAAGTTCATTTCGATCTCCGAAGCTCGCGAGGACCCGGTGGAGGATTCGATGTGAACTACAACCTTCACCGGGATCTAGAAGTTTCCGGCCGATTGCAGATCTACGGAATTTACGATGGATCTCCGAATATCAATGATACGGCTTTGGATCGCGTTCCGGTCGGCAACGATCGATATCGGATCGAATATCAATCCCGGACTTATATTACCAGCGACATCCTGGCGATCTCTAGTTTCAATTTATTGAGCGACCAATATTTCCTTCAGGATTTTTACCCTAATATCTTCGCCGTCGATCCTCAGCCTGATACCTATACCGAAGTGGTCAAAAGCGGCGAGGCTTACACGCTGAGTGTGTTAGCTCGTCCTCAGATTAATAATTTTCTGGAAACGGCCGAACGCTTGCCAGAGTTAAGCTGGGATGTCGCGCGGACACCGCTTTTTAATCTCCCGATCTTCTACGAGGCAACGAACAGCGCCGCCTATCTCCACCGTATTTTCGCTGCCCAAACCGGCAATTTGTCAGTCGACTTGCAGAGCGGAGCGCTCAACCCCAACTACGAATTTTTTCGCCTGGATTCATTTCATCAATTAAGTTTTCCCCATCTCTACTTCGGATGGTTATCGCTGGTTCCGAGTGTCGGCGTCCGCGGCACCTATTATAGTAAGACCGGAAACTTCACAGAATCGGATGTCAGTAATCCACTTCCTGAAGGTATCTTGGTGGAACACCCCGGAGCTTTTCGGGTTGCGGTGAACTCGAATGTAGAAGCCTCTTTTAAGCTTTCAAAAGCCTTTGAGTCCGTGCAACAAAGATGGCTCGGCCTCGATGGCCTGCGCCATATCGTCCAACCTTACGCCGACTTCTCCTGGGTTTCTCAGCCAAACGTGCTCTCTTCCAATATCCTGCCGATCGACCAATACATTCCCAGTACCAAACTGCAGCCGATCGATTTCCCCGAGTACCGTTCGATCGATTCGCTGGATCGCTGGACCATCTTGCGTCTTGGCGTGCGCAACCGACTCCAGACCCGCCGCGACACCACAACCCTCAACTGGCTCGACGTTGACAGCTTTTTTGACGTCGATTTCGACAACCCGCTTGCTCAGGTTGTTCCACCGGCCAGTACCAGCGTTTCTCGTACCTCTGTCATCGCCCCCCCGAAGGAGCTATTCTCCAACGTTTTCAACAGGATTCGGTTTCAACCGGTGCCATGGGCCTATCTTTCCATTGACTCGCAAGTTCCTCTTTTGGACAAAGGATTCTGGTCGGTCACCACCGCTGCTGACTGGACAATCACCCCGAACATCGAAGTCCGATTGGGACATCAATATTTGCAAAGCAATCCGTACTACCAGGACACCAGCGAACTCTCGCTTTACACTTACATGCGGCTCAATGACAATTGGGGCTTCAGCATTTACGAAGACTACCAATTTAAAACCGGACTCTTCAATCGACAGACATATACCATTCATCGAGACCTGAGCAGCTGGGTTGCGGCGCTTGGCTTGAATCTGCAGAACAACGGGGCCGGCAAAAACGAGGTTGCCCTCGTCTTGACATTCACCCTGAAAGATCTTCCAAGGTTCGGATTGCCGGTTAATCTGGATGTCGGGAACGCTATCGGAGAGTAAGGTCGCCGCAGGCGTCGTTCGCGTGATTCGCGGGTAGCCGATCTTCGGAAAATAAGCACGCGTTCATCAAAGAACTCCCAGCTTCCAATTCCCTTCTTCTTACCCCTCCGTTGCCTCCGCGCGCTGCTTTTCCCTTTTCGCATCGTTCCTGGATTCGCGTGGTTCGCGCATTCCTTCTTCGCCTTCTTCTGGACAAATGCCAGAAGCCGGGTATGAGAGAAGCTCGCTTTATCGGCAAACTATGGATATTTCGATTATTGGTTCTGGATATGTCGGTCTCGTGACCGGTGCTTGCTTCGCCGATGTCGGCCACAATGTCACCTGCGTCGACAACGACCAAAGAAAAGTCGATAGCCTGCGAAGCGGGCAGATTACGATTTACGAACCGGGCCTGGAAGAGGTCGTTTACCGTAATGTTTCGGCCCGTCGATTGCGATTTACCAACAGCATCGCCGACGGCGTCGATCATTCTCAAATCATTTTCATTGCGGTGCCGACGCCTCCCCAACCCGACGGTAGTGTTGATCTCACCTTCATTGAGAAAGTTGCTCGCGAGATTGCTGAAGTGCTTAAGGAGTACCGGGTGATCGTCGACAAAAGCACCGTACCGGTCAAGACCGGTGAAAAAGTCGCTGACACCATCCGGCGTTACAACAAGGCCAAAGTCGAGTTTGATGTCGTCAGCAACCCCGAATTCCTCCGGGAAGGTTGTGCTGTCTCCGATCTCATGAACCCGGATCGCATCGTGATCGGATCGAACAGTGATCGTGCCTTAGCCCTCATGAAGAAGGTTTATGAACCATTCATGGCTCCCATTTTGGTCACCGACGTTAATAGCGCCGAACTGATTAAACACGCCGCGAACTCATTTCTGGCTTTAAAGATCTCCTATATCAACATGATTTCGGCGATCTGCGAAGCGAGCGGAGGGGACGTCGAGCGTGTCGCCGACGGTATTGGGGCCGATAAACGAATTGGCCGCAGTTTTTTGAACGCGGGTCTCGGTTACGGCGGATCCTGTTTCCCAAAGGATTTGGCAGCTTTCATCGCCATCAGCGAGCAGTTGGGCGTGCCGTTTACGATTCTGAAGGACGTGCAACGCGTCAACGAGGATCAACTGAAACGATTTCTGAAAAAGATCAGGGATACGCTCTGGGTTTTGAAGGATAAACGCATTGCGGTGTGGGGACTCACTTTCAAGCCGGATACTGACGATGTTCGCAGCTCCGTCGCGATCGAGTTGGTCAACCTCCTCTTACAGGAAGGCGCGATCGTGCAGGCGTACGACCCAAAAGGAGCCGCTAAAGTCGCTGAATTGAATCTGTGCAAAGGCGCGATCCTAGCGAATTCCGCGATAGAAGCAGTCGAGAATGCAGAGGCACTCGTCTTGGCCACCGAATGGGAGGAGTTTCGAAGTGTCGATTTTCAACAGATCCGAAAACGCATGCACACTCCGATTGTCTTCGACGGGCGCAACTTGTTCGACCCCGAGACCATGAAGGAATTGGGTTTCCGTTATTTCGGTATCGGACGCGCTGGCGCGCATTGATCCGGCACCGTCGCCGACTGCTGCGATTTCATTAGAACTTAGCCTGAAGTGTGGAAGCTTAACTAAGCGCTCCCGCACTTTTACGCCTCCAATGTCACGGTCCAGCGGGATTCTGGAGAGGTACTATGGCAGTCAAAAATCCGCGCGTCTGTTGCTGGCAAGCGCTGCAGCGTTGGGAGACCGGCCGGGAATTCGCGGACGAGGTTCTTCACCAGGCACTGCAGCGATCGGGATTGACTACTGTCAACCGCTCCTTTGTGACCGAGACCTTCTACGGCGTCATTCGGAACCGCTCTTATCTCGATTTCATTATCCAACGGTTTCGATCCTCAGGACTTGATATGCCGACTCGTCAGCTTCTGCGGCTCGGAGTCTATCAGCTTTACAAAATGCGGATCCCCGATCACGCGGCGGTCTACGAAACCGTCAACATCGCCGGACCTGCCAGAACACTGGTTAACGCCGTTCTGCGGAGGGCGATCGCCGAAAAGGATCATGTCCTGCGGCAATTACAGAATGCACCGCCTCACATCCGTTACTCGCACCCGGAGTTTCTCTGGCAGAAATGGGTGTCTCGACACGGAGGCAAGCTCGCGGAAGAACTTTGCGCCTGGAATAACGAGCCAGCCAAAATTTACGTGCGAGCCAACCAGCTGAGGGTGACACCGGGAGAACTCGTGGAAAGCTTCCCAAGCGCGAAAGTGGTGGATGTTCACCCAGATTGTCTGGAGGTCGATCATCTGCCTCTTTCCTGGATTTCCTCCGGAGTGGCCTACGTCCAGGATCCAAGCACCCTGGTGGCCTGTGATTTATTAGACCCGAAGCCGGGCGACGTGGTTCTCGACGCGTGCGCGGCGCCCGGTGGGAAAGCGGGATACCTGGCGCAAAAAATGGAAAACCAGGGACGTCTGGTGGCCTGTGACTACGACAAGGTCCGATTAGCCCGCTTGGAACAAAATCTGATTCGGCTCGGCGTCAGCAATTCTACCATTGTTTCGATCGATTGGCTGCAGCCCTTTTCTCCGCTCAAGCCTGAAACATTCGACGCCATCCTGGTGGATGTTCCATGCACGAACACCGGGGTGATTCGGAGACGCACGGATGTCCGATGGCGTCTGACTCCACAAGACTTTCCGCGGATGCAGCATCTGCAAGTCCGGATCGCCAAAGCGACCATTCAGTTTCTCAAGTCGGGCGGCCGTCTCGTCTACAGCACCTGCAGCATCGAACCGGAAGAAAACGAAAGAGTAGTCGATTCAATTGATCAGGAGGCTCCTGAGCTTCGTTTCGCGGAAGCCCGATCATCGATACCAATTCACGATCATCTCGATGGGGCGTTTGCCGCGTTGTTTATCAAGGCGTAGGATCCATTCTACTTCTGGCGAAGGACCTCATTTTTCTCGCCCAGAATAATGACCTTTGGCCGGTGAGTTCCGGCTTCTGCCGGGTCGAACAATCCGAAGCTCATGATCGTCAGCATATCTCCAGGCTTTGCGAGACGTGCAACGGCTCCACTGAGCGCGACAGTGCCATGGCCACGCACCGCATAAATCACATAAGTCTCAAATGTTTCGCCGTTCGCCATATTTCCGACCAGAATTCGCTCGTACTCTTCGAGTTCAACCAATTCGGCCAGATCGGCCGAAATGCTTAAACTACCCTCGGAATTCACGTCCGCACCGGTGACGACAGCTTGGTGAATTTTCGATTTGAGGAGCGAGGTATGCACGCCTCGCAAATTAGCGTCTGATTTCGATTTGTCATCTCAGGTGTGCGAGTCGCGCACCTTCTTCCCCATGGGCGATAAACCCTGCCCTGGGAATTCCAAACCCTTTCCGCACAGTCTCGAAACAGATTCACCGCTTTCCCGTTAGGCTACAACTCAGCCAGTTCAAGGGAGCGAGATGGCGCGCTTGGAGGATTTCCCTTCGTGAATTCGACCTCGCGAAACATGAAACGTAAACGCGGCGCAAGTAGCACATATCCCCGTCGTAACGCTAAGCACAGGCTGGCACGCCGGATGGCTTCGACGCAGTAATGGTCGAGCTTCACCGGCACAAATTGAGGATTTGCCTCTGGGCAGATGCTCACGCTGGCGAGCAAGTGATTTTCCAACCAGCGGCGCATACGAAAAAAAGCCAGGTAATGTCGCTGCTCCATGCGTAAGCGAACCTCGCAAAAGAGCTTTAGCGCGCCTTCCGCGTCATCGTATTGACGCAGCTTCCAACGAAGCTCAAGCAAGTGATCCACTTCATCGGCGGATACCGTTCCTGCCTGACCAATCAGTTCGTCGATCACCTCCATCGCACAGCGCCCCCGGCAATGCGAAGGCGTGCACTCAGACGGATCGGAAGTCGTGCAATCGAGAAGACTCACGGATTACTGTCTAATTTTTGAGGTAGCTTTTGAACATCCAGAGCGTCTTTTCGTGCCACTGGAGTCGTTTGATCATCAAGTCCTGCGTTTGCAAATCGCCCGCAGTGCCTGCTTCATTCCGTGTGCGCACCGCGTCGTCGACAACTTTTTCGTGCGCAATGATCAACGCGGCGACGTAATCTTTTTGCGGCAGTGGCGATTTGAACTCCTCCATCTCCGCAGCCTTGGCGAGAACACCCAAGCCTCCAATGGCATAGGCGTCCAGCGCCCGAACACGCTCGGCTATTTCATCGACCGCCTCGAAAAGGTTTTCATACTGTTCCTGAAAGATCTTGTGCAGCGGGAAAAAGTCGGACCCCTCTACATTCCAATGCGCAAGATGTGTCAGCGCCATTAGCGCGTAGGAATCAGCCAGCACGAGATTCAATCCGTCGACGATTTTAGGATCTTTATTGACGGCGACTGGAGATTTGGCGGTGGAGATGCTCATATGATTTCAATCACGATACCACGCACCGCGCGTCTGGCCAGCGAGGTATTTCCGCAGAAAATATTCCCTTTTTCCCTCCGGGCCTTTTCTGATCGGATCGGACGAGTCTCGTGACATCGCTGAACCTACGCAGCATGCGGGGGCGTGCAACTGAGATTGATTTCTCAATTCGAGATTACCTGACCTTCCTGCAATTGAGGGACGTCGGGACCAATGTGACATATCAACTGAACGAAGTTCCGCCTTTATACTTCGCCGCCGTCTGACACCAACGTGGCGGCCAAAAGCAATTGTCGTGACCTATTCGATAGTCTGAAGTATAAGCTTTCGTTCGGCCGCTTATCGGCAAGTTTCATCAGAAAGGCGCATGTCGGCATGGAAAGGCGAGAAAGAGCAGAGTTACTGAAGAAAATGCTTCTTCAAGTTGCGCCCCGAGACAACATTGAAAGCGTTGCGCGACCTCTTCGCGACGATGGGCTGGAATCCAGAGAAACAAGCAGTTCTCCCGCAGAAAACGGCTTGAGGAAAATGGCGGAGGAGCGACAGCACGAGCTTACCGATGAAGAAATGGAAGGTTTAGAGGCTATTGTGCTGCCTCAGAATCGTCCTGTCGTGTTTGTAAAGGGTGATTTCTACGATGACGTCGAGCACCCGTGGGAAAAACTCAATCCGTCTGAAGTCAAGGCCCGGGTTTCGCGCGCGTTTCCCTCAATTGGGCGTATCGAAGTGCCCAACATGCCGCAAATTCCATACGGCGGCACCGGCTTTGTGGTCGGAAAACGCTTAGTGATGACAAACCGGCACGTCGCTGGGCTTTTCTCGTCCGGACTGGGTTTGAAGATCGCTTACAATGCCGGCGATTCAGTGATTAACTTTCGCCGTCAGATCGACTCGCGCGACTTAGATGGGAACGCCCACGTAGAGGTTCTCGGAGTGGAAATGATCCACCCTTATTGGGACATGGCGCTCCTCAGGGTAGCAGACCTGCCAGACGATAGGGTTCTTGCGCTGTCGACCAAGGCGCCGGAAGACCTGGAAGGGCGGGATATCGTTGCAGTCGGCTATCCGGCTAAGGACTGGCGCAGCGACCTAGCTTTGCAGGATCGGATCTTCAGTGGTCAGTACAACGTCAAACGTCTACAACCCGGCGTCCTTCGGAAGCGCGTCAATATCCGCAGCTTCGCGAACCTGGTGAACGCCGTGACCCATGACGCGTCCACGCTAGGCGGCAACTCAGGATCCGCCATCCTCGATGTGGAAACCAATCAGGTGCTCGCTCTCCATTTCGCGGGCGAATATCTCAAAGCCAACTATGCGGTCCCCATGTATGAGTTGGCGCGCGACATCCGGGTTACTGCGAAGAAGCTGAACTTCGACGGCACCTTAACGCCGGCCAATGATTGGGAGCCCTCATGGCTGCTAACCGGAAACGCTGAGGTAACGGCTCCGAGCGCGCCGTCCCAGCCCACTCCTTCGGCTCCGCTGCAATCGCCCGCTCCGGTTCAGACGGTGCCATTCTCGTGTCCGCAGACACCGGCGACCGTTGTGTCGACGTTGACGAGCTCTGCCACCTGGACCATCCCGATCCACGTCACGATTACCATAGGCGCGGCACAACAGACCCTCCAACGGGTAGCGGCGCCTGCCCCCATTGAGGCCGAGACCGCGGAAGAGGGTGTGATCGTCGATCAGGACTACAGTACGCGTCCTGGTTACAACCCCCATTTTCTGGAGGTCGTCACAGTTCCACTTCCGAAACTGACGACCGAATCCATGAACCGGGACACTGCCCAGGTCCGGACCGATGCTCGCAAGCATAACGACCCTTACGAGCTCGCCTACTATCACTATAGCGTTTACATGAATAAGAAGCGGCGCACCGCGTGGTTCTCCGCGGCCAACGTGGACGGCGATCATCGGCCCAATATCGGAACCCGCTCCGGCGATCGGTGGTATCGCGACACGCGCATTCTGAAGACGGAACAACTCGGTCAGGAAGCCTTCGAGTCCGGCATTGATCGCGGCCATCTTACCCGGCGCGAAGATACCGCTTGGGGCGAAGATGTGGCGACCGCCACGGCGGCCAATAACGACACTTTTCACTTTACCAACTGCTCCTTGCAAGCCGCGCATTTCAATCGCGGGAAGGACCGCTGGCAAGGGATCGAACAGTACCTCCTGGAAAAGCACGCCAAAAAAGATAAGCGCCGGATGACCGTGATCACTGGTCCGCTGTTCGCGCCACACGATCCCGTCTACCAGAACGACAAGATGGATTATTCCGTCCGCTGTCCCTTACAATATTGGAAAGTCTGCGTTCTTGTTCGCGATGACGGATCTGTTTCCGCCACAGCGTTCCTGCTTAATCAGAGCGAGATCCAAGATTTACCCGGCTTCGAAGAGACCTTCGATGTGGCCGCCACTCAGGTTAAGATTTCGGATCTCGAAAGCAAAACGAACCTTAGCTTTGGCGACCTCAAGAAACATGACCACTTCGCTCAAGGCGGCGCCGCCGGAACACTCGAAGCGCCGACCGGGCTGGAAGGCAAATCGCAGACCGTCAAGCTAATCTTCCACCCGAGCGACATCGTTGTCTGAAGGAGGCCGCCGGATTTTACGAGGAGAGCGTATGGCCTGGGATGATCTAGGTGATCTCGAATATCAATTGCAGCTGGCCTTGCAGCGATTCGATTGGGAAGCCGCGGACCAAACGTGCCGGATCATCATCGATCGCCTGCCCGGCGAAACGGCACCCTTTCCAGCTCAAACGGCAAGGGCTTTGTTGCAGGCGCTACGCCGTAAACGCCGCTTTGCCGCTATGGGGTTACTCGCGGAGGCCTTTCTGGAGTCAGGGCTCCGTACGGCTCAAATTCGCCGGCAATATGGCCAGGCCTTAATCGATCAAGGCATGCTTTCCGGTGCCGAACCGTATCTGCGGGAGCTTATTCAGGATTCGGAAACCAGCGTGGCAGAACAGGCGGAAGCACACGGCCTGATGGGTCGCATTTATAAGCAGCGTTATGTCGACGAAGCTGGAAAAGCGAGCCCTGAGCGAGCCCGGCGCAACTTGCAGCGATCATTTGACGAGTATAAGATCTGTTACCACGCCGATCCGAAAGCCAACACCTGGCACGGCATTAATATGGTGGCTCTGCTCGCACGCGCCGAGAAGGACAAAATCGTGCTGGAAGGCGCAACGGATTGCCGGGCTCTGGCCCGAACCATTCTGGCTGCACTGGACCAAAAGGAAGAAGAATCCATTGAAGGACTGTACGCTTGGGACCTAGCCACCCGGATGGAAGCCTATGTTGCCCTTGGGCAGTTTGACCAGGCAATTGGGACTGCGAATCAATATGTCGTCCAAAGCGGGACGGACGACTTTGAAATCTCCAGCACGCTTCGCCAACTGATAGAAATCTGGCAGGTCAGCAACGAGCATCCGCCCGGCTACAAGCTGCTTCCAATCCTGCGCGCCGCCAAGCTTAACAAAGAGGGGGGCGGTCTCACTGTGCCTGTCCAGGAAGCCCGCCGGGACCTCGAAAAGGTATTCGGCTCCGACGGTTCCCTTACGCTGCGGTGGTACCAGACCGGGTTGGCGCGCGGCAAATCGGTTTGCCGCATCGAGACGGCCGACGGCAGAGGCATCGGCACCGGTTGGCTAGTGAAGTCCGCGGATTTCTTCCCGGATCAACCACCGCGATTACTGGTCCTGACCAATGCCCATGTGGTGAGCACCACCTATCCGTCGGCTATCAAGCCACCTGATGCATGGGCCAACTTTCAAATGATCGAAAAGCGGGTTCAATTGAAAAGCATCGTTTGGTCTTCCCTGGTCGAAGAACTCGATGCGACGTTCCTGGATTTTGCGGAAGACCTGCCGTGCGAACCCCTGCATCTCGCTTCGAATCCCATGTCGATCGCCGACCCGGCGCCGAGAATGTACATCATCGGACACCCTGGAGGCCGCGACCTGGAGTTCTCGTTAAATGACAATCGCTTGGTTGCCTGCAATCCGCAGAAGTTGCACTACCGCACACCAACTGAGGGCGGTAGTTCGGGCAGCCCGGTTTTTGACCAGCTAGCATGGGAGGTGGTGGGCCTTCATCATGCCGGCAGGTCGAAGATGCCCAAGCTGAACGGCCCCGCCGGCGAGTTTTACGAAGCGAATGAAGGCATCGCCGTTCTGGCTATCCAACAAAAGACTGAATCGCTCCATGACATCACCGGCAGCCAATCCACAGTTTCTCCTTAAGCTTGCCAAGGCCGGCTCGAAACCCTCCAAAGCAGACTCTCTCTCCGCTCGAAAGCATAACCGATATCTAGCAGCTAGCTTAGCTAGCTAACTAGCTTAGCTTGCTGCGCCTTAGCGACATAGCCGAGCGCGCCCGCATCGAAGGGATTTCTTTGGTCCGCCCGCTACTTTTGCCTCTCACCGGAGTTATTCACAACCTCACTCCCTGGAGTGAGGCTCAGGGCTTCGCTCGATTGTGAATAACTCCCAAACCGATAGCAGCCTACAGGTTCGGAAGACGTCCCGCAGGCTGCATTGAGTTAGTCACTCACGCGGCTAGCAGCGAATGAGGATCAAGCACGAACTTCTTGGCGGTACCCTTGTCGAAGTCGACATAACCTTTTGGCGCGTCGTCGAGCCTGATCACCGTTACGTTTACAGCCTTCGCGATCTGGATCTTGTTATGGAGAATCGCCTGCATCAGTTGGCGATTGTATTTCAAAACCGGTGTCTGGCCCGTTTGAAATGAATGGCTTTTAGCCCAGCCCAGTCCAAGGCGAATGGACAGTGATCCGCTCTTTGCCGCCTGATCGATGCCGCCAGGATCATCCGTCACATAAAGACCTGGGATCCCAATTGCCCCACCAGCTCTGGTCAGGGTCATCAGCGAGTTCAGCACGGTGGCAGGGGCCTCTTTTTTGGCTTCCTCACCATGTCCGTGAGCTTCAAAACCGACGCAATCGACTGCGCAATCGACCTCGGGAGCACCAAGGATCTGATCGATCTGATCTGCTATGGAAGTCTGAAGCGAAACGTCAACGGTTTCGCAACCGAAGGAGCGAGCCTGCTCGAGACGATCCTTATTCAAATCGCCGACGATAACCGCCGCCGCTCCTAGGAGTTGGCAAGACGCCGCGCATGCCAGTCCGACGGGCCCTGCTCCAGCGACATAGACGGTTGTACCCGGACCTACGCCCGCCGTCACTGCGCCATGATAGCCGGTTGGCAGAATATCTGACAGGCAGGTTAGATCTCGAATTTTCTCCATTGCTTGCGCCTTATCCTGGAACTTTAGGAGATTGAAGTCGGCATATGGTACCAACACATAATCCGCCTGCCCGCCGACCCAGCCTCCCATGTCAACGTAACCATATGCGCCGCCTGCCCGCGCGGGGTTGACGTTTAGACAGATACCGGTTTTTTGCTCTTTGCAGTTTCTGCAACGACCGCACGCGACGTTGAACGGAACAGAAACCAGATCCCCGATTTCGAGGAACTCGACTCCCTTTCCTTTTTCAATAACTTCTCCGGTGATCTCATGGCCGAGGACAAGGCCAGACGGGGCGGTGGTCCGTCCGCGCACCATATGTTGATCACTTCCACAAATGTTTGTTGAGACAATGCGAAGAATGACACCGTGGTCGATTTCTTTACCGTTCGGCGCGACAAACTTCGGATAATCGATACCCTTAACTTCGACTTTCCCTGGTCCGACGTAGACGACACCACGATTAGTGGTCATAGGAAGAATTTCTGTTGGGTTTGGAGGCTTAGAGCCAGTCACCAACAACCCGACGTAGCTCGCTCCAGCCTCGATTTTGAGTTAATGATTTGCCCTGCAGATAACTTACAGACGTCAACTCTGTGCCGCAAGTTGATTCAGAAAGACAGGCTCGTCGCAGCCCTTCACAATTCGGCGAAAAGCAGATCCCATGGGACGGACAGATTTCTCTGGAAGAGCTCCGAAAAGTGCTCAAACTGGAATCGCGCAAGATGCAGCAGGAAGATCCTCCGGATTACTCGCCCGCGTCAGGAAGATTGCTTGCGCCGATGAATCGTGAGCTTTAACGAATCATGACTTTAAGGGATTCGGCTCCGGCGGGGTAGATGGCCGCATGTTAGGGGCTGAAATCTTCAACCTTTGCCCGCCGCTCTATCAATATCTGTTGTGAGTCCCCGCAGCCACGAGCACAGTAGAATAAATTGGCAAAGTCCATTGGAAATGCGGTGTGACTTCGCGAATTATTGGGTTGAACTTTTTGCGCCGCTCGAATGAAGCTTGTATCATTCCCAAGGCCGCTAAATTTCAGAAAAAAAACCCTCCGAGACAAGAAACGCATGCGCATCCTGATTTTTTTCTTACTCACGGTTTTGTGCTTCCAACTTCCATTCACTTTTGCTCAGGAGGCCAGCAGAAAAGCAGCTGGTCCAGATCCTTTGGTCACTGCTGAAAGCAACTATATTCTTAAAGACTTCCATTTTGTTGATGGCGAGTCTTTACCCGAACTGAAACTCCATTATCGAACGATCGGCCAGCCGGCGAGGAATTCATCGACCGGAGAGGTGAAGAATGCTGTCCTCTTAATTCACGGCACTACCGGCACGGGAAAAGAGTTCCTCGCCAAAGACTTTCGAGAAGCGATGTTCGAACCAGGACAACCGCTGGATGCGGCCAAGTACTACCTCATCATTCCCGACGCGATCGGACTTGGCGGTTCGAGCAAACCCAGTGATGGGTTGCATGATCGATTCCCCCGCTTTCGAAATGGAAACTGAAAATCTATGGGTCTGACGGGACCCCTCCGTTGATTTCCGTTGTCTTCGCCGACCCAAGTCGTTATTTCTTCCCATGGTCGGCGCCAGCCTTCGTCAGACGTTCCTCCGGGATCACAGCGACTTATTTCCGCCCACCGATTGAAGCGGCACCAGGCAACTTGATGCGCATGGATACGAGACATATTGAAAGACCGGCGCACAGCGCGCTCGTTGAATATGCTCCCCTCTCTGGCATTTTGATTTTGGCGGCTTTAATGTGCTTTTGCATCTTTCTTTATACCAATGAGGTAAAACGATCGAGAGCGGTGCTCGTAGAATCGGCCAGACCTGAAGAGATCGGAAAAGCAGGGGTACTTTCCTCACCCCTGGCCATCCCGATTGCCCCTGCTTTGGCCTTGAGCCAACCCTCCACCGTGGCACCGGCGATGACTGATCGAGATGATGAGCGAAATCTGGCTCTCCCCGACAGAAAGAGGACCAAATCAGCAGGGGAAGGTTCGAGGCGGTTCGCAAAAGCGCGCGATTTGCGGAAGTCCGCAGCCAACTCCTACAGGATATTAGGTTCGCCAATGAAAGCAACTAAGCGAGTCAAAGTGCTGTTGATCGCACTTTGGCATCGCAGCAAGATGATTCGAAAAAGTTATATACAGACGGCTCGATGAACTTCTGCCGCTCTGAAGGGATAAAGGTGTGTATTCACCAGATTATTTCGGCGCTGCCGCATGCTTCTCAATCTGCCACGGGACATTGACTACCAGAATTCTGTTTTCTCCCTTGAGTAACAATTCATTCCGAAGAATCGTCTCTCGTTGGTTATGAAGGAATCTATAGTACCAACGGGCTTCAACGAGTTGTGGAATCAAGACAACAATGGTTTTATCAGGATTCTCTCGTTCAAGCTTCCAGATATGGTCCAAAATCGGCGAAACCACTTTCCGGTAAGGCGACTCCAGGATCACCAATTCCGGCTCCGGCAAACCTCGGCGGTTGCAAGCTCAGTCGGCCGGAGATCGCCACCTCGCCGGCAATCATATCATAATGCCTCCTGATTGAGTACATCAACAGGTAAAGCGCCGGCATCACGATGACAACTAACCAGGCCCCCTCCGTAAATTTGGTTACAATCAAAAAGGTTACTCCGGTCGCCAGTGCACCAAGACTATTGATCATCATACTTAAACGGGCACCTCGATCCTTGGACTTGAGCCAATGGACAACCATTCCCGCCTGCGAGAGGGTGAAAGCGAGAAACGCTCCCACTGCAAAGAGCGGTATTAACTTATCTGTCACACCGTTAAACAGGATTAAAAGAATAGCGGACATCGCGGTTAAAACCCAAATACCCTCGGTATAAACCAGGCGTCGGCCGCGGAGGCTAAATGAATAGGGAAGAAAACCATCCTGGGCAACTGCACGGCAAACCCGAGGGAAATCCGCAAATGAGGTATTCGCAGACAAGCACAGGACCAATAAGATGGCCGCGAGAGTCACGAAATAGAAAAGTCCTCGCCCGACCACTGCGGCGGAAATCAAGGAGAGGACAGATTGATAGTTGGGTGTTCCTGGTTCGGTCGCTGTGATCCCGTAAGCTGAAACCAGGTACGCGACACCAAGTAAGATCAGGATCAGGATAGCCACGATCATTGCCAGCGTCAGGCGAGCAGAACCGACGACCGGTTCTTTGAAGCTCTGCACACCGTTGCTGACGGCTTCAACGCCAGTCATCGCAGTACATCCGGCGGCAAATGCCTTTAAAAATATCCATCAATTGATCTGCTCCTTCCCCGGCTGCGGTGCCGGCAACGACACGACTGGATGCGGATGTCCACCTGCGGCAAGACTTTTAAAGTGCCCGATAATCAGAATAAGTCCGAGGCAACCGACGAACAGATAAGTCGGCGGCATAAAGGCGAATCCCGATTCGCGAGTTCCCCTCAGATTCATAAAGGTGAGCAAAGCCAATATCCAGGATTTCGCCGCCCGATGCGCGCTGGTATTCTTGGTTACGAAGTTTCGGGTTCTGGCGTATTAGTACCGCAGGTGGACATCCGATCGATTGTTTAGTAACGAAATAGGAAAAGGGCAAAAATGGAGCATCGAAAACATTGGTGGCTGAGAACAAGTGACATCCGCTCGGTCTTTACCGACCAAAAAGGGAACTATAGGCTCGAATGGGAGCCTGGATACATCATAGTTGAATACACGGAAGGCCAACTCCCAGAGGTCAATAGGGAAGAATTAGCGAAAAAAATAAGCGAAAAATTAAACATACAATGCCAGTGGATTTTCCAGCCTAAGTGATCGTGGATTCCGGCATGTCGAGCGATCTATTGTACTCCAAATAGATCGTCGACCCATCAAAATCGCAGCAGGTATTTGGCAGTTTCAACCAGCTCTAATCCATTGATAAGGGCATTAGGGCTGAGCCGAATTCTCACCTTCGGTTGTCCTGTTTTCATTGGTGTTATTCGATTTGGAGTCTATAAACTCCTCTTGAGGTTGGTTCATTTGCTCCTTTTCTTGATGCCTGCTTTGGGTATCCCGTGAGTAGGAAGGAGCTTGACTTAATGCATCTCCAATTCGGCCAAAGAATTTTTTTAATCCGGTCATCATCGTGTTCGCTTTGATTCTTGGTTTCGGTCGTACCGTCTCGCTGCCGGCGGAGTTCCAATAAGCTTACTTCAGTTGGCGGTGATGCTCACTCGCTGGGAAAGAGGTAACGCCGATGAGCCCATCAGGCGGAACTCGTTCAATGGTGCCCGAGCATTCAACGCTTCAATTTCTCGGGAACTAGGTTTTTCGTGGATCCGACGCTTGCCGCGCGGTTTCCATTTGAAGTGTTTGACCGCGTTAGTGACGTAACATTGCGAACGGTCGAGCCCCACAACTTTCAACGCCCGATCCAGTATTTGCCCGCCGGCCCGACAAATGGTTTGCCGACCTTGTCTTCCTGGTCACCCGGTTGTTCGCCGATAAAGACAACGACACCTGCTCCGCCTTCACCGAATACCGTTTGAGTCGCGTTCCGAAACAAAGGACAGGCCTGACATTTTGCCGCTTTGTCGCGAAGTTCACCCAGATCGTCGGTCGCGGGCACGGGAGTTCCCTTGCCATAGTCTGATTCTTTTCCGATCTTCAGTTCGTTTCTCATTAGGAGATAAGGACCGTCCTGATAATTCGTGCGCGGATCAATTCTGGGCCCAGAAAATCCGACCTGTTATGCTCTATGGATCCGAATCGCAAAGCCCCTATTCCGTCGTAGGGGAATCCTCGAGATTTTTAGCTGGTCAACAACCTGTGAATAACTCTCTAAATGCTTCACTTTCAGTCACCGAGGCGGGCGGCGTTACGACATGTCTGCGTGGCGGATCCAGCAACGCGACACATTTATGAGAGATTGCTTCTATCTGGAACGTCTAATGCTGAATTGTGAATAACTTTTTTCACGAAGTAATTCTCAGCTTCAGGCAATGCAAAAAGCGACGCAATGTTGAGATTGGGCCGGTCAATTGGCAACGGACGCGCCGATGTTTGCTATCCGGTGGCGATGGAATGCGGCGCGCGCACTCGCTCTGGATAAAAAGATGGACAGCTTGCCGACAGCATCCCCTCACGAATGCCATCGCCTGCGGATGGGTCGACGACCTGGCACTTGGCCGGGGCTTTGTCCTTCAGTATCTGTTTAGACGCCCACACCAGAGGAACGGACGAACCAACCGCTTCCGGCACGGTCTTGGCAATGGGTCTTTCGTTCCATGTACGACTCTCGGTGAATGCTCTACGGATAGTTCCACGCAAATCAAAAATGGCAGTTGAAAATAGCTCACAGGGACAGCCTGATGAAGGGACGAGGCTTTCGGCGCGGAGCGGCAGGGCTTGACCAGGTTGCTGTTGCTGTGCCTACAATCGGCTCCCCAGTTTCCGGACATAAAAGGTCGACAGTTTTACCAGTTGCCAAAAGTGAAGACGCCGGGTGCAGACTTTCAAAAGACGATCAACGCTCTATTGGCTGAGAGAGGCGAACGCCAACGGGCAGAAGAGGCGCTTCGGATCAGCGAACAGCGGTTACAGGACATCTTGGACAATACGACGGCTGTCGTCTTCGTTAAGGATCTTGAATTGCGCTATATCTTAGTCAACCGCGAATATGAACGCCGCCATCAGGTGCAGCGTGAACAAATCCGCGGAAAAAATGACTTTGACATCCATCCTCAGGATGTGGCCGAAAAAGTGCGGGCAAACGATCGGCATGTCATCGAAGCCGGCGCTCCTGTCCAATTTGAGGAATCTGTACCGATGGCGGAAGGTGAGCGACAGTACGTTGTTGTCAAATTCCTGCTCCGGGACCGGTCAGCGAAGCCATACGCGGTCTGTGGCATTGCGACAGACATCACAGAATTGAAACGGTCGGAGGAACTGCAGGCCAGACGCGCCCGGCAAGCGGCACTGCGAGCAGATATTCACGGGGCTTTCTGCAGGGGAGCCGAAAGTACATTGCAAACGATGCTCCAGCGCAGTGCGGAGGCCATCGTGCGTCACCTCGACGGAGTGTCGGCACGTCTTTGGACACTCAACGACCAGCAGAACACGCTGGAGTTACAGGCCAGTGCGGGCCCTGAAACCCCTGTCAACGGCGAACATTTGCTGGTCAATGAAATAACGCCGGATCAGGCCCGTGGGCCCGTTGATAATCTTCGGATGGGCCCGATCACACCGGAGGACAATCCCCACCTGACAAATGGGCTGCTCAACGACGATGGTATTGATCAACCCAAATCGGAGGACCCACAAGGGGCAGGCTATCCTCTTCTGGTCGAAGGGCGCTTAGTCGGTCTCCTGGAGCTGTTGGCGCACGAATCTCTGGGGCAAGACACTCTCGAGGCACTCGAAGTGGTGGCGGACGGTGTCGCACAAGGTATCGAACGCAAGCGCGGGGAGGAAAAGCTGGCGAGACTGAATCGAACGCTGCAGACGCTCTACCAATGTAATCAGGCCCTCGTCCGCGCGAACGAGGAGTATGAGCTGTTGCAATCGGTCTGCCGGATCCTTGTCGAGGTCGGCGGCCTCCGGATGGCTTGGGTCGGCTACCGTGAGTTCAACCAAGACAAAACGGTCCGGCCGGTCGCTCAAGCCGGATACGAGGCCGGCTACCTGGCACGGATCAACATCACTTGGGGAGATACCGATAATGGACGGGGTCCCACTGGCACAGCCATCCGGACGGCAACTACCTGCTGGACCAACGACAATCAGACCGATCCACAGCTCGCACCGTGGCGGGCCGAAGACCTCAGCCATGGCTACGCCTCGTCCATTTCCCTTCCGCTGACATCGAACGGCCAGGCGTTTGGCGCGCTCTCCCTTCACGCCGAAGAGCCGTATGCCTTTACGGAGAGCGCAATTGAGCAATATACGGATTTAGCCAGCAATCTGGCGTACGGGGTCATGGCACTCCGGACACGCGAGGAACGCAAACGGGCAGAGAGCGAAGTTCGTCAACTCAACGCATCCCTGGAGAAGCGAGTGGTCGATCGCACCATCGAACTCGTGCGGTCGAACGAACAACTCAAGCAGGCCGAAGAACAATTGCGCAAACACGGCGAACAAGTCCAGATCCACCGCGATGTATTGCTTGAACTAGCACGGTCCGACAAGTCGGACCTCGAAAAGGCTCTCCGGAAAATTTGTTCAATATCGGCGGCCACATTGGAGGTGGCTCGCGTTAGTTATTGGTCACTGCAGGATAACAATTCTACTATAAGTTGTGAAGTCCTTTATCTGCGGTCCTTAGAAAGCTGCGATCAGGAGTTCAAAGGCGCCCGGCTGGGTTTCTCTGATTGCCCCGCCTATTTTGAAGCGTTAGCCACCAAACGGCCCATCGTGGCCGACCGCGTATTGATGAACCCGGCTACCAGCTGTCTGGAGAATTACCTTCGGTCATTTGGTATTTCCTCGATGCTCGACGCGCCCATTTGGGTACGCGGCGAGGTGGTCGGCGTTCTTTGTCACGAGCATGTCGGCCCGCCTCGCGATTGGTCGGCGGAGGAAATCGACTTTGTCGCCGCACTTGCGTCGATGGTTTCACTCGCGCTGGAAGAATCGAGCCGAGCGCACTCGGAACGGCTGTTACGCGAGTCCGAAGAAAAATTCCGCGCCCTGTTTGAAGGCACTAGTCAGGCAGTGGTTTTGCATGACGAAAATGGAATTTTTGACGCGAATCCAAGCTGGTTACAGCTTCTGGGCTATTCCAAACTGCAAGATGTGATTGGCAAAAGACCCGCCGAAGTCTCCGCGCCGATCCAACCAGGCGGTGAGCGCGCCGAGATGCTGGAAAAAAAGTACATCGCCCATGCGCTGAGCAACGGCAGCGCGCGTTTCGAATGGGTTGTCTTGCACCGGGACGGAACTGAAATTCCGATTGAAGTATTTCTGACACCCATCCAGCTCGGCGGTCGCCAGCTGATTCAAGCCGTCTGCATCGACATCACCGTGCGCAAGCAAGCCGAGGAGGAATTACGACAGAGCGAGACACGCCTGCGAGAGAGCGAAGCCCGTTTTAGCACCGCCTTCCGGGCCAGCCCGGTCCTGGTCACGATTACGCGGCTGAGTGATGCAACATTCATTGAGGCCAACGACGCGTTTGTGCGATGGATCGGATTGAGCCATGAGAGTATTGTCGGTCACGACACCCGCGAACTCGGTATCTGGGTGGACCTCAACGAGCGGGCGAAGTTTCTGTCGGATCTTCAGCGCCTTGGTTCGCTCAACGACGTGGAGTGCCAGCTTCGCAGCCATCGCGGCTCCATCCACAGCATCTTGCTCACGGCCGATCTCATCGAAATCAACCGCGAACCGCACATGCTGGTCTCCGGCCTCGACATTACCCAGCGCAAACAGGCCGAGGCCGAACTGCTACGAACGCTGGCCAGAGAGAAAGAATTGGGGCAATTACGAAGCAAATTTGTGTCGATGGTCTCGCACGAGTTCCGGACGCCTTTAGCCATCATTCAATCCTCCGCTGAAATATTGGATGATTACCTGGACCAGCTAGAAAATGCCGAGCGGAAGGATCATCTGGAATCTATCCGCAAAAACACTCGCCGGATGGCCGCTCTGATGGAAGAAACGCTGCTCATCGGAAGTTTTGATGCCGGCAAGATGGAATTCAAGCCTGCGCCGCTGGAATTGCCGAGCTTTGTGCGAAGGCTGGTGGACGAAGTCCATTCAGCCACTAACCGGCGGTGCCCAGTCGAATTATTCCATGCCGAAATGCCGGCCATGGCGCAGGCCGACGGCCGGTTGCTGCGGCACATTTTCACGAATTTATTGACTAACGCGGTGAAGTATTCTGACTCCGGGCGAACGGTGCACTTCGAAATCGTGGGCGACAGGTCAGAGATTGTTTGCATCATCCGTGACCGGGGCATCGGAATTCCAGAACCGGATCGGGAGTGGCTCTTTAACGCCTTTCATCGCGGTCAAAACGTCGGAGACCGTCCAGGGACGGGTCTTGGTCTGATCATCGTCAAACGCTGTGTCGATCTGCACGGCGGCACCATCAAAGTGGATAGCAAATTGGGTGAAGGAACCGTAGTGACCGTGAGGTTGCCAATATGAAGAAGATTTTAGTCATCGAAGACGAACCGGAGATGCGCCGTAACCTGACGACTATCCTCCGTCTGGAGAAGTTTTACCCGTTACCTGCCGAAAACGGCCGCATCGGCATCGAGCTGGCGAAGAAGGAAAGACCCGATCTTATTCTTTGTGATGTAATGATGCCGGAACTGGATGGCTACGGCGTCATCGCGGCCCTCCGTGGCGCTTCACAGACTGTCACCATCCCTTTCATCTTCCTCACCGCCAAGGGAGAGAAGCCTGACATCCGCGCCGGAATGAATCTGGGTGCCGATGACTATCTGACCAAGCCGGTCGCCAAAGCGGACCTGCTGGCCGCCATCCATTCCCGGCTTGAACGTGCGGTTCAGCAAGCGGTCCCCGAGTTCAACCCGAACTTCCATTCCGCTCAACCGTTGGAGAAAGTGCTCGGCTTAACTCCGCGGGTCGCCGAAACATTGCTATGGCTCGCCCAAGGCAAAACCAACGGTGAGATCGCAACAATCCTCGGCAATTCCGAATCCACCGTCAAAAAGCATGTCCTCGAAATATTCGACAAGTTAGGCGTCGAAACCCGAACCGCCGCCAGCCTGAGCGCCCTGGAAGTGCTTAGTTCGCCGGCCGCTCGGTAGGCCAAGAACCCCCTGGCAGGAATCAGGAGTTGCAGGAGTTCAGGAGTTGCAGAATGGGTCGGCGGATCCTTGCTGCCCCGTGGCCCTCATCCGGTTTCCACATTCTGCAACTCCTGAACTCCTGAACTCCTGCAACTCCTGACTCCTGACGGTGGATCTTTAGTTCCATTTACGATCACCGATCGATGCTCTACGGATAGTTCTATTCACTTGGAACAAAGAGCCAATCACTAGACATCATGAATTATAGTTTGAAGTTAGCAGTATCTCCCCAGGGAAGCGTGATTACACCTGAAAGCAGCGAATATGAAGTCGCTCGCAAAGTGTACAATGAAATGATCGATCGGCGCCCGGACTTTATCGTCCGCTGTGCGGATGTCGCCGACGTCAGGACAGCAGTCAATTTCGCCCGCCACGAGCACCTCACGGTTGCCGTTCGCGGCGGAGGCCACAACGGCGCTGGATTCGGCGTCTGTGATCATGGACTGGTGATCGACCTTTCGCTGATGAAAGCGGTCCGTGTCGATCCGATGGCAAATACCGTGCGAGCTGAGGCAGGGTGCACTCAGGCAGATCTCAACCAAGCAGCTCAGAGCTCCGGTCTAGCTGTCCCGGCGGGTGTCATTTCGACTACGGGAATCGCTGGACTGACTCTAGGCGGAGGAACGGGGTATCTGACCCGGAAATACGGCCTGGCACTTGATAACTTGCTGGAAGCCGAGATGGTCCTTGCCGACGGCCGTTTCGTAACGGCCAGCGCTAAAGAAAACGACGACCTGTTTTGGGCAATCCGCGGCGGTGGCGGTAACTTCGGCATTGTCACTTCCTTTCTTTTTCACGGGTGTCCGGTAGATCAGGTGTTTGCCGGGCCCATGCTCTGGGAGATGGAACATGCGCGCGAGCTCTTAAAATGGTACCGGGAAATCTCGCTGGCGTTACCTGAAGAGTTGTACGGTTTCTTTGCCTTTTTGAAGGTACCCCCGGGGCCACCATTTCCGGAGGAGTTGCACCTGAAAACGATGTGCGCAATCGTCTGGGCTTATTGCGGCTCACTGGACAAGGTTGAAGAGGCATTTCGCCCAGTCAGAAAATTCCGGGCACCGAAATTCGAACTGACCGGACCGATGCCTTACACAGCTCTGCAAAGCATGTTTGATGGAGTTTATCCACCAGGATTGCAGTGGTACTGGAGAGGTGATTTTATCGCGGAAATTTCCGACGCAGCAATTGAAGAACATCTGAAATTTGCGGACCGAATGCCTACCCTCCATTCAACCATGCATCTTTACCCAGTCGACGGCGCGGCGGGTCGCGTCGGTCCTCACGAAACCGCTTTCAGCTATCGCGAGGCGAAGTGGTCGATGGTGATTGTGGGCGTCGATCCGGACCCGTCCAATGCCGCAAAGATAACGAACTGGACGAAAGACTATTGGTCGGCGCTGCATCCTTACAGCATGGGCGGCTCTTACGTAAATTTTATGATGGAAGAAGGCGTTGATCGAATCCGAACGACCTACAGGGACAATTACGATCGACTGGTGGCCATCAAGCGGAAATATGATCCCGATAACTTTTTCCACGTTAACCAAAACATCAGACCGGATTAAGCAGCCCACGGCGCAGGTAGGGCAAACTCCGTCTGAGCCGTGACTTTCCGCGTGAACCTGCTCCGCGACTTCATCCCACATGTCTTGGCCAGCTAATTCGGTCGCGGCCGTAACTAGCTAACTAACTAACTATCAACTCGGACGTTTGATTTCCGCGGGGCGCTTCGCAGGCGAAGCGGAAAAGCGCCGGCGCCAGGTAGGGCGAAGCTCCGCCTGAGCCGGGGCTTTCCGCGTGAACCTGCTCCGCGACTTCACCCCACATGTCTTGGGCGGCTGTCGACTAACCCTGCCAGCTACCATGACACCCATTGGTCGCGTGCCGTAATCGGCCACGACGTTTAACTTCCGGGGGATCACGTCGCAGGCGAGGCAACCAGGCAAGCCCCGGCTCAGACGGAGCTTCGCCCTACCTTCGCCGCCTTTCCTCCAAACTACAGACCCGTCGAGGACGTATGACCGGTTTAACCGTGCGGTAGCCAATATGCGCGTTCTTAGCTCTAACCAATTTTACAAGGGAAGTGGATATAATCTGATCGGATCGGCACTTGTTATCCGCTCAATTACTGGAGAGGAAGCCCTACATACAGGGCCGGCTGGCCGCCCATCTTCTGGGTGGTAGCGCGACGACGTGCAGCTGGCCGGTTGGAGAGTGAACCGGAACAAGCAGGAAGTGTGGTAATCGATAGCGGGTTGGTTCTGTTGATGCCACGCCAGAAAGCGAGCAACGTCCAGGGTCTTGCCACCAACCTC
>DATHPI010000481.1:0-20893 GCA_035484035.1 Chthoniobacterales bacterium | reverse complement strand
GCCTCCCGTTTTTGCTCGCCGGCTTGATACGAGATCTTGATTTCAAGAGAAGGCTGGTCAAACCCATACTCCCCATTCGGATCGTCCGCCCAAGCCGCTGCGCGCAGACCTGCCAATGCTGTCAAAAAAAGCTGAATCCGAGCGTCGTTTTGTCGGTTTCCCTGATCTTTCAGGACCCATTTGCCCTTGGCATCTCTCATCAGGTCCACCGGGTCCCCGCCCGTTTTTGCCACCGTCACGCTGACCAATTCGTCGCGTTCCAGGTCCAGGATATCAAGGCCTCGAAAGCTGTATTCCGTTTTTGGCAGATCCTCAAACATCTGGTCTGTAATCGAAAAGATGTACGGTTCCTCTTTCAGGCGGCCATAAGTGACGCCGTTTTCCGAATTCCCGAATTCCAGGGTGGAGAGAACCACCTCACCGGCATTCGACTCGGCGGTGTTTTCGGATGAGTAAGAGCTGAATGTGATTTTAAGTCTCGGCTGATCGAGCCCATACTTGGTCAGGTCGGTCGCCGTATCAGAGACGAATTGAGTGACCTCACCGTTATTAATTTCTTGAATCAGCCGGTTGACGTTCTCTGCGTTGGCGGGCCTGTTCGCCGGGCTCAGTAACCGCCATCGATTTTCCTCTCGAGCGAGGACGATCTTTGGGTGCTCTGCGTTTTCAATGGTGACGCGATCAATGAGATCGGAGTTCAACCGCCCGATCTTTCGATCTCGAAGATCATTCGGGGTGATGTTGAAGAGCGTGGCGAAGCCTTTGCTCACTTCAACAACCGTATTTCGTTCTGGAAGACCTGCATACACTGACTCTGGGTGAGATGGAACAGGGCTGCCGATTTCGATTTCAAACTTGTTTCCTTCTGCACTAAACAGAGTGAGTACACCGGCGGGTGTATCAAGACCGAACGATCCCGGATTCGACCTGTTCTCCGAAACAAATTTCGAGATCTGCGCCTGGTTCATTTTGGTGAGAATGTCCACCACCGCGTCGTTGCTGGCCCTGGCTTTGATTGGACGCACCAGTTGCCAGTTGTCTTGCTCTTTGGCCAGCTCGATCTCTCCGCCGCTCACTTGAAAAGTGGCTCGGTTGATTAAGGTGGTCAGGAACGGTGTCATCCGATGATCGCGAAAATCCTCGGGCGTTTTAGAGACGATCGTTTTCAGATCGTTGGTGACTACATAGACGGCGTCTTCATCCTGAAGGCGAAGATAGCCTCTGCCTTGCACAGCAGTGTCCTGTCCAAATTCGAGCTGTGGCGGCATATGTTTGCCCTCCAGCTTGAGTCGAAGCTTTGATTTGATGAGACCGAAGTCCTTCAACATTTGGCGTCTCTTGTCTCCCTTACCCAATTCGGCGATGACATCTTCGGGATGGAGATTTTGGATCGCATCGAGAAGCTGATCGATCACCTCGCCGTCCGCGTCGTCTTGCCAGGGAGCTACCATCTTCCAGCTGTCGCCTTGCGCTTTGAGTTTGATCTGCACGGCGCCGTTTTCGATCGTGATCCCATTGACGTCTATTCTCTTGATCTCGACGACGTGAGCAGCCCGCTCTCTGCGTTCGCGAGTGTTCTGCGAAAATCGGTCGAGACCAAAAACGAAGGCGGCCAGAGCGATTGCCACAGCCAGCAGAATCAGGGTGGTTCTCGGCTTCAAGTCACTTCAGGAGTTCAGGAGTTGAGAAACTTCAGGAGTTCAAGAGTTGCAGGAGTTGAGGAGTTGCAGAATCACAAAACCGGCGAAATTCACGGCAGGTACCATGCGTTCACTAATCATCTTGCTCCTGAACTCCTGCAACTCCTGTAACTTCTGAACTTCTGGAATCATCTCCTTCGGAGCGACCAGACACCTAGCCCGAGGAGGGCGATCAACAACGGGATACCGGCGACTGTGAGCAGGACGATCTCATTCATTTGGGCGTTTGAAAGGTTCAACGTGAATGTTCTGGTGGTCTTTGGCGCGATGGCGATCAGTTGTTCCCGGTCCGCCAGCCAGTTGACGCACATCAAAATGAAATCCACATCTGGCGGAGATTCACGCAGGGCTTCGTTCCGCAGAAAGTCAGCGTTTCCAAGGATGATCATCCGGGATGAGGAGTGCAGTTGCACGCGCGCGTCTTTAATCGCGCCTTTTTCCAGCGCGATTCCGAAATAGAGTGGAGGAGGCAGGTCAATCCCCTGGGCATAGGTTGGAGTCTTTTGGGAATCGAGAATATCGTCCTTGTCACCCCAATAATCGGGCGCGGCCGGCGTGAGAGCTTTCGTCATGGTCAATCCTTCCTGGGCAATTTTCGATTCGTCGACGGACAGCGAACTGGTGCCGCCGGGAAAAAAACCGGTCGCCTGGCTGAGCGCCCTCAGAAAAGTCGTTTCTGGCAGGAATTGAGCATACACATCAAGCGTCACAGATTGCTCTTCGACGCCAGTCTTGAATTGAGTCACAATCAAATCCGGTTCGGCCCGGATGCCAAACCCGTTGAGAAATTGATTGAGCCTTGGGGTTTTCACTTTCGGATCCAGCAAAATGAAGATTCGGCCTTGCTCGTTCCAATAGTTGCGGAGCAAAGACAGATCTCTGTCTCCAAGGTCATATTTCGGTCCCGCCAAGATCACCGCTGCATAGTCCGCTGGAATTTTTTCCAGGTTAGCCAGGATCAGAGGTTCGAGTTTGATATTCTGGCGTTCCACGAACTCCTTGAAACGGCTCAATAGCGAACCCTCTTCGAGCCCGGGCTCACCGTGGCCCGTGATAAATCCGATCCTGGTTTCTCTTTCTTCCGTCAGTTCGACCAAAGCGCTGGTAATAATTTGCTCACCGCGGAATGCTCTGACTTGTGGGGTTTCACTGAACATCCCTGGAGGATCATACTCAGCCATATCGGCGACTCGCAGGATCTTCTTGCGGTTCTGATAGTCGAGGATGACCAGGTTCTCATCTGCGCCAAAATTATATTTGACCTGCAGTTCGCGAGTGCGGGTGAGGTTCCGATAGGGATCGATGGTCTCGATTTGGACCTTCCTTTTGCCGGCGAACTCGTATTCTTTCAACAAATTCTGCAGATCGTAATAGAGTTCTGAGCCCGAACTCTGAGAGGTCGGTGAAAAGAAAACATAGATCTTCACCTCTTTTTTGAGGGATTTCAGCAACTTTTTCGTTAGCTCCGAAAGCGCGTATTTATTGTATCCGGAAAGATCCCAGCGCCTGTATCGATTGAATCCGAGGTAGTTAATCAATAGAACAATCACGACAACGATAATCGTCTGGAGCACCACGTTGACACCGATGCGTAATCGGTTGATCTTGGCCGGCTTGGAGGGTGGATTCGGCATGCAGCTCCCGCAATCGTTAGGCCTTCCACCGCCGGTACTGAAATACCTGGTAGGTGACGACCAGCAAAAGGAGGGTCATGCTGGGGTAGAAAACGAACACTCGGGAGTCTACCACCCCGCGGGAAAACGAGTCCATGTGGTCGAGCTGAGCCACGTAGGCTGTCATTTCCCGGAGAATCGGCGACGAACTGTTCACCACATAGTTAATAAGCGTCACGAAAAAAAAGCCAATCGTTAGGACCAAGGAAATCATCGCGGCTACGATTTGATTCGAAGTCATCGCCGAAGCCAGGCAGCCCAGAGCGACGTTGAACATCCCCATGACTAGCAATAGCAAATAGGGAGCGAAAATCTGGGCAGGGGACCCGATTGCAGAGCGGTTGCCGAGCGAGCCGAAGATGAGAAAATACAATAAACTGGGTAACCAGAGGCTCATGTAGAAAATGAAAGCCGCGACAAACTTCGATAGGACAACCTCCCAATCTTGAACCGGAGCGGTCATCAATGTCTCGATGGTTCCGAGTTTAAACTCCTCGGCAAATGATCGCATCGTGATCACGGGAAACACCAGGAGGTAAGCAATCCAGAAAAATGCAGAGTTAAAAAAAACTTGGACCACGGTATTTTCAGAAGGTGCCCGGTTAAGCAAGGCGATGGCAAACCAGAACGACAAGCCATTGAGAATCAAAAAAAGGAACAGGACAATGTAGGCTATGGGCGAATAGTAAAAGACCGATAGCTCTCTCTGCAGCAAGGTGAAAAGACGTCTCATTGCTTTGGGAGACGGTACACTAATTGTCGGTGTGCGTTAGTTCGACGAACACATCTTCCAGAGTCGGCCGATCTTGAGTTAATTCCCTGATTGTCCAGCGACGTTCGACGGCCAGGCGAAAAACATCTTCCCGCAGATCCGAATTCGCTTCGACGCGGATCACACAACGGTGCCATCCATCTTCCTGATTGGCAGCCACACTTTTGACCCCTGCAATCTTTTCAAGCGTCTCCGCCGGGTTGTCTCCGCCAGTTCTGATTTCCACTCGCAGCGTTCCGGAGGTCCGTATCCGTCCGACGAGGTTTTCAGGGGTATCGGAGGCTTCAATTTTTCCTTGGTGAATAATGATCACCCGCGAACAGGTTACCTCGACCTCCGACAAGATATGCGTTGAAAGTAGAATGGTGTGGCGTTTGCCCAAAGATTTGATCAGCTCGCGGACATGGCGAATCTGATTGGGATCCAAGCCGATTGTCGGTTCGTCAAGAATCAAAAGGTCCGGCTCATGAATCAACGCCTCCGCCAGACCGACCCGCTGACGGTACCCTTTCGACAAGCTTGAAATCAGTTTGTTCTCGACCTCTCTGACGCTGCAGAGTTCTTTCACAATCTCCGCCCGGTTCCGGAGTTTTTTGCCGCTGAGTCCCTTCAACGATCCGCGATATCGAAGATATTCGTTGACCCGCATATCGCCGTATAACGGAACGCTTTCCGGGAGATATCCGAGATGCCGGCGGGCCTTCAGAGAGTCCGTGAAAACGTCATGCCCCGCAATCGAGGCGCGACCGGAAGTCGCGGGCATAAAACTCGACAAAATCCGCATGGTGGTGCTTTTGCCGGCTCCGTTTGGGCCGAGAAAACCGACAATCTCTCCTTTGTCAACCTCGAAGCTGAGATTGTGGATAGCCACCACTCCGGGATAGTTTTTGGTGAGCTGTTCAACTTTAATCATTCGATCTGCCTCACAGAAGGCATCACGACCTTCACGCTCATCCGCCCGGAAACGCTCCGCGCAAGCTCTTGAAGCAGCCTTCCCTCTGCTTCTTCATAAATTTGTGATAAATTCCGTTTGGGTCGAGCCAAAGTTCGTTTAGATTTTTTATCCACTGCTCGTTCCCGAGCGACATCATGAAGACTTCGTATTTGAATGATTGGAATGCCGATCTTCTAGATGAATACTACCAGCGCTGGAAACAAGATCCGGCATCCGTAGATTCGAGTTGGTCAGCCTTTTTTGAAGGTTTCGAGCTAGGGTCCTCCCCCGGTCGAAATGGCAAACCGGGCGTCGTGCCTGGGATCGAGCGTCCGGCCACCGAGCCCGACCCGCTGCAAGCTCGTGTCGACAGCATGGTCCAAAACTACCGGATTCTCGGCCATACCCAGGCGCAGATCGACCCGCTGGCGCAGGCCCCTCTGGAGACGCCGGCCTTAACGCTGGCCGCTCTGGATTTGCAGGATGTACCGCTCGATACGGTTGTTTCATCGCGTTATTTTCAGCAATCGCGCTCAATGACCCTTGGGGAGATGATCGACGCCCTCCGCGCCATTTACTGTGGGCCGATCGGTGTTGAGTTCATGCACATCCAGAACGAGACGGTCCGCGAGTGGGTCCGAGACCGGATGGAAACCAGGATCGCCTCGCCGCAACCCGATGCTGCCTCCCAGAAAAAGCTCCTTCGCTGTTTGATGGAGTCCGAAACATTTGAGCAGTTTGTCCATACTAAGTTCATCGGTCAAAAGCGTTTCTCACTTCAGGGTGGTGAGAGTTTAATGGTAATTCTGGAAACTATCCTTGCTGAATGTCCCAATCTCGGAGTTCTGGAGATCGTCATGGGCATGTCACACCGGGGCCGCCTGACAGTGCTGGCGAATTTCCTGCGCAAATCATACAACACCATCTTTAAAGAATTCTCCGAGAATTACATTCCTGATCTCGTAGCGGGCGATGGCGACGTGAAATATCATCTGGGTTATGACAGCGTTCGAAAAACCGAATCGGGTGCTGAAGTTGCTATCCAGTTGGCGGCCAACCCGAGCCATCTTGAAATCGTCGATCCGGTGGTAGAAGGCAAGGCGCGCGCCCGCCAGCGCATTTTAGGGGATACCGATAAACGGGAAAAGGTTTTGCCCCTGCTCATCCATGGGGATGCAGCGTTTGCCGGGCAAGGAGTAGTGGCGGAAGTCTTAAACCTTTCTCAGTTGCCGGGCTATGAAACGGGTGGAACGGTCCATGTGATCGTGAACAATCAAATCGGATTCACGACCCTGCCGGCGGACGCGCGTTCAACGATGTATTGCACCGACGTTGCGAAAATGATCGAGGCGCCCATCTTTCACGTCAACGGAGACGATCCGATCGAGGTTGAGTTTGTTTCCAAACTCGCTTTGGATTTCCGCCAGAGATTCTCCCGTGATGTTGTCTTGGACATGTATTGTTATCGCCGGTACGGACACAACGAGACCGACGAACCGAGCTTTACGCAGCCCAAGTTGTACAAGAGAATCAATGCGCACCTGCCGGTCACCAAGCGTTTCAAGGATCGGATGCTGCAATCCGGAGCGCTCACCATCGAGGAGGCCGAGACTTTGGAAAAGGAGTTCAGAAGCCGGCTTGAAACGGCCCTGGCCGAGGTCCGGACCTCCGGGGTAACCTCAAAAAAAGATTTTCACCGCGGTTTTGAAGATTCGACCGCGATCTTTCAACCGCCATACAGCCACCTGGAACCGGAAACCCGTATTTCCAGGGAGTTGATCGATCTGATCGTCAATCGGATGACTCGGGTGCCGGATGGTTTTACGGTTCAGCCTCAGGTTAAAAAGTTGTTTCTTGATCGGCGAAGGAACCAGCACCAAGGACAAGGTCCTTACGACTGGGCATTCGGTGAGGCGTTGGCTTTCGGATCTCTATTGGTGGAGGGAACGCCGGTTCGTTTATCCGGGCAGGATAGCCGGCGTGGCACCTTCAGCCAACGTCATTGCGTTCTCTACGATACCGCAAGTTGGCAACGATACATTCCGCTCGCAAATCTGAAGGAAGGGCAGGCCCGGTTTTGCGTCTATAACAGCATGTTGTCCGAGGCCGCGGTGCTTGGCTTTGATTACGGCTATTCGCTCGATTTTCCGGACATGCTTTGCCTTTGGGAAGCGCAATTCGGCGATTTTGTGAATGGGGCCCAAGTCGTCATCGACCAGTTCATCGTCAGTTCTGAGTCCAAATGGCAGCGCCCGAGCGGGATTGTGCTTTTGCTCCCGCACGGGTACGAAGGGCAGGGACCGGAACATTCGAGCGCGCGGTTGGAGCGTTTTTTGCAGCTTTGCGCGGAAGAGAATATCCAAGTCTGCAATCTCACGACTCCCGGTCAGTATTTTCACGTGTTGAGGCGGCAGGTCCGGCGGGATTTTCGCAAGCCGCTGGTCATCATGACGCCCAAATCGCTGTTGCGAAACGAACGAGCCACTTCGCGGATCGAGGATTTCACGGAGTCGGCCTTTCAACAGGTTCTAGGTCCAACCTTGATTGGTGAAGCCAAGAACGTCACTCGGCTCATCTTTTGCAGTGGCAAGGTTTACTATGATTTGTTGGGTTATTTGGAGTCGAACCAGGTCGGAGATACTGCGCTGATCCGGATCGAACAACTCTACCCATTCGACCTGGAAGGCCTCAAAGAAACGATTCGCGAGGTGAGCCACGCGTCCAAATGGGTTTGGTGCCAGGAGGAACCAAGGAACATGGGGGCGTGGACCTACATCTCACCGTTGCTTCACAGCGTGCTCAGCCAGGAAATTGGGTATGCCGGTCGGCCGGCTGCGGCAAGCCCGGCGGTCGGATCGAAAGCATGGCATGATCAGCAGCAGAAGGAGCTTGTTCATCATGCCTTTACCGTGTAATCGGTGGCCTTGGATCGCATCACCTCCCTCCACCCATGAGCATCGAAGTCAAAGTCCCCGCTGTCGGCGAATCGATTACGTCTGGCGTTCTCTCTTTATGGCACAAGCAAACCGGCGATATCGTCGGTGAGGGAGAGGCTCTATTTACTCTGGAGACAGACAAGATCTCCACTGAAGTTCCGGCAACTGGGAGCGGCAAACTCCAGATCCAGGTAGATACTGGCCAGGAGGTCAAGATTGGTCAGGTCGTTGCTTTATTGGATGACAGCGTCAAGCCGCCCGCTCAGAGCGGGAAACCGTCCGCTCCAGCCGAAGTGACTACACCCCCGGTCCCGCAGGATTCAAATCCCACCTTATCGCCTGCAGCGCGGCGGATCGTTGAAGAAGAGAAGGTTAACCCGGCGGAGGTTTCCGGAACCGGAAAGCGCGGGCAGGTCACAAAATCGGATCTAGTTCAATATCTGGAGTCGAAAAGTACTCCGCAAAGTCCGGCTCAACCGGATGCTCGGCCTGCCCCCGCCAGTCCCGCCGAGACCGCTCCGCCGTCCGAATTATCCTCTCGGACAACTCGGCGAAAAATGAGCCCGTTGCGGAAGAAGATTGCTGCTCAACTGGTGATGGCTCAGCAAAACGCTGCGATGCTGACCACTTTCAACGAATGTGACATGTCTGCCGTAATGCAGTTGCGATCGCAGTACCAGGAAAGCTTCCAAAAGCGGCATGGCGTGAAGCTCGGCTTCATGTCCTTTTTCATCAAAGCGGTAGTGGACGCATTGCAATCCGTGCCGGCGATGAACGCGAGAATCGATGGGGACGATCTGATTGAGAATCATTACTACGATATCGGAGTTGCGGTAGGTACTCCACGTGGATTGGTCGTCCCGGTGGTTCGAGATGCCGATAAAAAGAGCTTCGCCGAGCTCGAGAAAGAGGTCGCGGCTTACGCGGGAAAAGCTCGCGATGGCAAGTTAGGTCTGAGCGATCTAACCGGTGGAGTTTTTACGATTACCAACGGCGGCATCTACGGATCACTTCTCAGCACGCCCATTTTGAATCCTCCGCAGAGCGGTATCTTGGGAATGCATAAGATCCAAAATCGACCGATCGCCACCGGCGAAAAAATCGAGGTACGGCCGATGATGTATCTAGCCGTAAGCTATGACCACCGTGTCGTGGACGGCAAGGAAGCGGTCACCTTCCTCGTACGGGTAAAAGATTGCGTGGAAGCTCCTACTCGTCTGCTGCTGCAGGGGTAGGGGGAAGCTGTCAGCTGTCAGTGTCAGTGAGCGAATGCTCAGCCCTGACTGATTCGCCGGACATCAACCACAATCAGAACTTCTGGTAGATGTTTAAATTTCTAATCCCGCTCTCAGGATCCCCACTGGCAACTGACACTGACAACTGGCAACTCACTAGAACTGACAACTGCTTTGTGGTCAGGTCGAATTTATTCGGTAGAATGATGGCTTATGGATGCATGTCCGATACCTCAGGCGGCCGACCCGTGCGCCATTGTGATCTTTGGCGCTTCTGGCGATCTGACGAAGAGAAAGCTTCTTCCCTCGCTTTATAACCTTGGATCCTACCATCTCCTGCCAGCGCATTTTAGCGTCATCGGGGTCGCTCGGCGCCCGCTGTCGGATGAGATCTTCCGAGATCAACTCGGCAAAGATCTTGTTGAACTTGGTACCCAGCCGGTCGATCCCAATCTCTGGAGCAAATTTCGGGAGCGGATCTCGTATTGCGCGGGTGAATTTGATAATCCAGCGACGTACCAAAAGCTGGCAGAAGCTCTCAGCGAATCGGAAACGAAATTTGGCACCTCAGGAAACGCGGTCTTTTATTTGTCGGTGCAGCCAGACTACTTTGCGACGATCGCCAAGCGATTGTCGGAGTCGGGTTTATTGCGCGAAGAGAATGGCCGTTGGCGCCGGGTGATTATCGAGAAACCCTTTGGACATGATCTGGATTCGGCACGCCAGCTGAACAGCCAGTTGACCTCGGTTCTGCAAGAACACCAGATCTATCGGATCGATCACTACCTTGGCAAAGAGACCGCCCAGAACCTGCTGGTTTTTCGGATTGGGAACGCGATTTTCGAACCGGTGTGGAACCGGCGCTACATCGATCATGTGCAATTGATCGTGGCCGAATCGATCGGGGTAGAGGGCAGGGGAGCATTCTACGAAACGGCCGGGGCGTTTCGCGACGTGATGCAGAATCACATGTTTATGCTCCTGGCCTTGATCGCGATGGAACCTCCGACCTCGTTGGAGGGGGAAGCGATACGCAATGAGAAGGTCAAATTGCTTCGTTCCATCCATCTTTCGACGCCTGAGGAGGCGTTGGCCGACAGCGTGCGCGGCCAATACGGGGAGGCGATGGTGGGCGGAAAAAAGGTTCCCGGGTACCGGCAGGAAGCGAACGTCAACCCGAATTCGACAGTTGAAACCTACGCGGCCATCAAGCTGCGGATCGACAACTGGCGCTGGGCTGGTGTTCCCTTTTACCTGCGGTCCGGCAAGCGGATGCCGCGCCGCACCACCACGATAGTCGTCCGCTTTAAAACGCCTCCGCTATCTTTGTTTGCGACCAATGAGGCCGATCCAATCTCTCCGAATTATCTGATCTTCAAAATCCAGCCTGAAGAGGGAATTGCGTTGCAGGTGCGCGCGAAAATTCCGGGCCCGACCATTACCACCCGGTCCGTGAAGCTTGATTTTGGTTATGATCAATTCGGGGATAGACAACCGACTACCGGATACGAAAAATTGCTTTATGACTGCATGGTTGGGGATGGGTCCCTCTTTCATCGATCGGACATGGTGGAAGCGGCTTGGGAGGCAGCCGCTCCATTTCTGGAAGCCTGGAAAAATCATCCGTCCACAGATTTTCCAAATTATGCGGCGGGCACCTGGGGTCCGGAAGCAGCCTTGCAACTGATCCAGCGCGATCACCATCATTGGTTTTCTTCGGACAGGCTGTAGGTCAGGTCAGTTGTCGGTTGCCAGTGCCAGCGGCAAGTTGGCAGTGCTCAGTGTCAGTTGCCAGCAGGAGGTGACAACTGTCACTGACGCTGAGCACTGACAACCGGCCGCACTCACTGATAACTGGCAACTGGCACTGAAAACTCTTACCGCTTCCGTCGATAGAGAATCTCCGCGAGTCGGCGTCCAATCCAGCGTGGGTTGATGCGCGGGGTTCGTAGTGAAATCCTGGGCGCGCCGGGAGGGCGCACCAGGTATCCGATCACGATCCGCAGAATTAAACTCGAGGCCCCAATGGACACGAGAGCGATGATCAAAATCAAAGGAGTCATCGTGAACAACAATTCTTTTTCATCGCCAGCGGTTCTGAGGTAAGCCTCATCGAGAAGCGATCACGAAAAGTCTTCGAAACGGAAAAAGGACCCGGCCGTTCTTGCGCGCTGGGATAAGAGTTCGATAAACCTCCTCCAGATCGGCTTTAAAGCGGTCGCGAACTTCCTCCGAAGGCAATCCTTCCAGGTAAGGCTTCAGCCCGGTGCTGGAGTAAAAATCGATTATTTTGTGATGGTTATCCAGTTCGTGAAAATAGACGGTTTCCCAGATCTGCAACTGTCGAGAGAATGGTGCCAGCCAATCGTAGTAGGCGCCGGGCGGATGAACGAACAGCGTGTACCTATCCCCTAGACGGTGAGACTGCCAACGTGGAGACTTGGCCAATTCATTGGCTGCCTGGGCAGCGGGTTGGTGATAGAGCGCCGGCATCTGGAACGCGAAAACACCGCCCGGCTTGACCGTGTCGACCAGCCGTTGAGTGAGCGTTTCGTGGTTTGCGATCCAATGAAGCGATGCGTTTGCGAAGATCAGGTCGAACCGATCGGGCTCGGACCAACTTTGAATGTCTGCGACTCTCCATTCAATGTTGCCTGAACTTTGACGGGCCCGTTCGATCATGGCCGGCGAAGAATCGAGGCCTGTGATCTGTGCGTTCGGCCATCGCTGTCGGAGCGCTCGGGTGCTGTTCCCGGGTCCGCACCCGAGATCGATGATCTCCTGAGGTGCTTCGAGAGAAATTCTCTGTACCAGATCGAACGAAGGTTGGGTTCTTTCCCGTTCATAGCGCAGATAGAGTTCGGAGCTCCACTCAATCATCGGCTTTTTGACCCTCCATTCTTGTTTGTGAACTGGGAGCGGGCGGTTTGGTCAAGTCTTCGTAAGATGTCACCACAGCGTCAAAGGCCGGAATAGCTTGCCTGAATGAGTCCTGATCCCGGGCGGATAAGGTAATGAAATGGATTGAGCCTCGAGACTGAATGTAAGCGGTCGCTTCGAGATTACCGAACTTGTCACCCGTGAAGTAGTAAACCTCCGCCTTACTTGCGTCCTGGGTGGTGAGTGTTTTGACGTGTTTAACAGTCACATTCGGGCTCCCTGTTTCCCGAAGATTCCGCAGCGTGTCATTCACCTGGTCGGTAATATTTCTGATGGCTGCTTCGTTGGTACGGACCCGGACGTAAATGACGGCTTTGCTGTCTTCCCAATTTGCACCGGTTGGGTAGAAGACCAGGTTGATTCCCTGTTCTTTGGCGGCTTCGTTATCAAGAACCCAGCTTCGCGGTGCCTTAATCTCAAACGCATAACCCTTACCACGTACCACGCTGTACCCTTCAAGGATTTGGTCTGCGAAAACACCACTGACAGAACCGATTAAAAGCCCAATGAATAAACGAAAAAGCAGCATAGTCCGGACCGGATTGGACGCCATTATAAGGCCCATTGCAGGCCTCAAGCAACTGATGCCTGACCGTTCTCAGAGAGGTCCGGAAGATCATTGATACACCAGTACTGACTTGGTGCACTGGATCGCTCGTCTCCGCTCCTTGAGACAGCTGCTATTTCGGGGGACAGGCCTTTAGGATTTTTTCCGGACCCGAAACAATCGTGGGGAGATCGGGGAATCGCTGGTACTGGCAAGTTCTTCAACTTGCCATTGATCATCGGGCAACTGCTCCAGGAACTTCCGAACTTCTTGATACTCCGGCATGCCGCCTTCGTGTCCGCGATACACCAGAAGGGTGACACGCCCGTGTTCACCCAAATGTTCAAGAACGGAGCGCAGGGCCAAAACCGTGGTCTCTGGTTGGGTCACAATTTTGCGATTGCCGCGCGGCAAATATCCCAGACTAAACATTGCCGCTTCAATGGCCGCCCCAGCCGGTAGATACTCGGCCAGGCGCGAGTGGGAGTCGTGGATCAGTGAAACGCGGTCGATCGAGCCAACGAACTTCAAAAGCTCGCGGGCGCCAGCCAGTGCTGCCTTTTGCACATCGAATCCAAAGACCCTTCCTTTCGGGCCGACACGGTGTGCGAGAAACAGTGCGTCGAATCCGTTTCCAACAGTTGCATCCACCGCCAGCGCGCCATCAAACAGCGCAACCTCGATCCATGAAGCAGCCGCAGCCGTCAATCTCTCTCCAGTGACTTCCACAACGATTTTCGGCATACATCGAACTCTGGGTGAATCTGTTCACCTCTTTCCAGATAACCGATCAATTGCCTTGCCGCAAAAGGGGCCTGCAGAACGCCCTTCGATCCCAATCCGTTCAGAACCGCTATCCGCCTGTTTTCCGGATGAGCACCGACCAGGGGACGGTTGTCCACCCGAACCACCGGGCGCACGCCGGCCGCCTGTTGGATGACTTCGAAATCAAAGTTGGCGAACTGACGGATTGATTGTTCGATCTCGGCTCGTGCGGCTCGGGTGGGCATCTCGTTCTCCCAATCCCACGCGTAGGTGGTCCCCGCCTTGATCTCCTCTGTTGTGGAGCGGAACAGCCATTTCCCGCGCTGGATAATTCGGTCGTCGGAAAAAGAGGGAGCTCGCAAGGTCAGTACTTCACCTTTCGCCGGTCTCAGCTCGATCGATTTGAAGAATGGATTTTCGCTCAACTTGTAGCCCTCGCAGAACACCACCGCTTGGGCAGCGTAATCGCGCCAGTTCACCGCTTCATTGGAGAATTGCAATTCATCAGAATTGAATTCGCTCTCAACCAGTCGTCCGGTTGCGGTCAACCTATCACGTGTACGCCGAATGAAAGCTGCGACATCCAAGTGACCGGCCAATGCGATTTCAAAGCATCCGAACCAGCCGTTGATAGACGGGGTGCAAGAGCAGTCGAGCGAACCGAGATATTTGGCGTAATCGCCTGAAGCAAAGCGTTCTTTCCACTCAAGGTGTTCCTTAGCGGACTGCAGAAGCCGCAACACCTTTCGCCGCCGGAAAAACGAAGCGCCTAGAAATCGCTCGATCGATGGATAGGTTCTGAAAGAGTCATCCAAAAGTCGATCAATCAGAGCAGGCCGATTCAGACGTTTACCGGTAATCGGATTCATGATTCCCGCGGCGCAAAGCGAGGCGGCGGTGCGATGTGCGTTGTCGATCACCAGGGCGTCCTTTCGCCGCATATGGAGTAGGCAAGCGAGCAACGAACCGGCCAATCCTTGCCCAACGATCAGGTAATCCACTTGGCGCGCCATGGTTTAACCTACGTCGGGATACGATCCGCATTACCAATAAATGTTGTCGGGCACCTGAAACGCTCCTCGGATCAGGTGCACCTTGGGGGTTGGTCTGATCAGCACTTCCACCACATCGAATCGATATGGCACCTGAGGGTCATTCAACAATCTGAGCCATTCCTTCGCGCCGTGGATGATACGGTCTTGCTGGGCTCTCGTCACTCCCGTGTGCGGCGGACCGAATGCGTCGGTGGTCCGCGTTTTTACTTCCACAAAAACCAGGGTCTTGGCGCGTCGATCGCGGCAAACCAAGTCAATTTCGCCGCCCCGTCTCGATCGAAAATTCCGGTACAGAATGCGAAACCCATTTCGTCGAAGATAATCGGCGGCCATCTTTTCGCCTTTTCGGCCTAGGGTCAAATGAGGAGGTACAAGGCGCCGGGCAGCCACTCTTGGCCAAAATCTAATGGAAAATAAAATACGTCTGAGAAACCGGCGCGAACGAGCGCCGATGAATTGGACAAGGTCCGTGAATCTGTAAGCTTTCAAGGTGCTCCCTTGTGCCGTAGCCTTTGTTCCGATCAAAACTGTATTGAGGGAACTCGCTATGCCATTTTCTCATCATACGGTCGCGCGTGACCTTGGCAATCACGCTGGCCGCAGCGATGCTTTTTGATTTTCCGTCTCCACCAACGATTGCGGTTTGCGGTTGCTGGAACACCGGAACCGGTAGACCGTCGATCAGAAGATGCTCCGGCTGCATCGGTAAAGCCGCTATCGCTCTCTGCATTGCCAAAAAGGTGGCCCGGAGAATGTTGAACCGGTCGATCTCAGCTGGTTCAGCGATGCCGACGCCAAAACAGACGAGAGTGCCGCTGGCAGTCAGTGTTTCAAAAAGCTCTTCGCGAAACTCTTCAGCGAGCTGTTTCGAGTCGTTTAGACCCGTCAGCGAAAATTTGGCTGGCAAAACCGCAACTGCCGCAACGACAGGACCTGCGAGGGGACCGCGTCCTGCTTCATCAATGCCGGCCACCAGAGACACGCCCTTCGACCAGAGAAGTTTCTCGAATCGAAGGCCGCAAGGCATGGATCAGTGCACGAATTTCAATTTTGAGATTTTTCTTTCACCGTCATCGCTTGCTTGCCTTTGCGATCTCGAAGGAAATTAAGCTTGGACCGTCGCACATCCCCTGCTCGTTCCACTTCAATCCTGGCAATGCGCGGAGAGTGTAAAGGAAAGACACGTTCGACGCCTTCCCCGTAAGAGATTCGGCGAACGGTGAAGGTCGAGTTAATCCCAGTACCACGCCGGCCAATCACGATGCCCGTGAAAATCTGAATTCGCTCTTTGTCACCCTCCACCACACGGGTGTGAACTCTAATTGTGTCGCCGACTTTAAATGGTGAAATATTCGGCTTCAGCTGCTCCTGCTCAATCTTCTGAATGATGTTCATACAATGCTTCCGGCTGCGTAGAAGGGTGCAACAACTAACTCAGGCTAGCGAAAATGCAAGGGCAGTGTCAGTGTCAGTGCCAGTGTCAGAGAAAAAAACAGATGATGTCGAGGCGACAGCCGTCCCCTCTGGCACTGGCACTGACACTGACACTACTCAATCCGGACCAGTGTTCCAATCGGGCAGGCTTCGAATATTTTCTGGGCCATTGACTCCGAGCCTACGCGGATACATCCGTGGCTCGCCGGACGTCCCGGGTTGACGCCGTAGTGAATGCCAACTTCCGAAAAAGATAAACGGAGGAAAAAAGGCATGCGAACTTTGTATAAACTCGAACGTTCGAGCCGGATCTTATCTGTCACTAGATAATTTCCTGGAGGCGTAGGTTTGTCTTTCCGGCCGGTTGAGATTCTCGCGGTCAGAAACGATTCTTCGTCCCGGTAAACGATCAGTTTCTGGTCGTGGAGAGAGATCTCTATCTTGAAGTGATTCTCTTTTGGGTCGCGCCCAAGGAGCATTATGGCCAACGCAGGATGTCCACCTTTGGCCGCGTACTCGGCCGGTATCCACTCGTAGCCTTTACTGACACCGTATTGTTTCGCACCTGCGGCGATCAGCAACTGACAAATCTCCGTTTCTCCGAGTCCAGCCGCCAAATGGAGCGGCCGGAAATCTGACCCATTGCTGTAGTAGTAATAGGTCCGGGCGCTTAGCGATTGAAACACCGTGCTTTCGTCTTGCGAGAGAATAACGGTCTGTTCGGGATCGGCCTTCTCGTTCAGCGCGGTCTGAGCGAGTTGACGGTTATTGGTCAGAATGGCGCTGATGAGGTCGTTGCGAGCCTGTAGTCGCGCCCGGAGAGTCGCAAGACTAAATGCCGGATCAGGCTCAAACTGCGCGATGAGCAGCATCAATAAGACGATATTCATGAAGGATCTGCCCCCTTCCGGCTGCGTTTTTCGCCCCTACGAACGGAACGCCCTGGCGACAAACTCCTGTTAATCATGCAAAAGATTGCTTCGTCGGTCCTATTCAACAATCAACAAAAATAACTCTGAACTTTTGCCCTGGTCACGATAATTCTTGTCATTGCCTTCTTGTCATTCCGCGACAAAGAAGCCATCGCCAGGCAAACGCTAAACGCTGCACCTCATTTCAACGGCAAAAGCACATTCGCTCCGCCTTGTCCGACCACAACGGATTGTGGGCTTTGCCCATTCCAGCGTCTGGCAATTTCAAGCGATATAATTTCCGGATTTTGCTTGATGGCGTTGCCCTGGCTTTGAATGGCCTGAGCCTCGGCATTCGCCCGGACGATCGTGATTTCGGCGTCTTTTTGCGCCTTCTGAAGTTCGAACTCCTTTTGCAACGCTTCCTGCTGCATGGTCATTTTCGTTTCGATCGCCTTTTCCAGTTGCCCCGAAAGATCGATGTTGGTGATTGCCAGATCGTCAATCTCCTGCAGTCCCGCCAGTCGGCCCTTAAGCGCCTCCAGAATTTGTTTTTTAACTTCCTCGCGCGATTTGACGAAGTTTTCGGCGGTATAATGAGAAGCGACCTCCTTCAAGCTCTCTTGAAATCGGGGCACAATCAAGGTGTCGTAAGGATCGCCATTGTAATTCCGGAAAAGATTGACAACCTGATCGGCAGACGTTCTGAACAGGATCTTGTAGTTGACAGAAATGGTTTGTAAATCCGAAGAGTAACACACCGTTTTATCACCTTCCGTATGCTGTTGCACGCTTTGGTCCTGAATCGTCTGAATCGTCGGAATGTAAAAAGCCACCCCTTCACTCAGTGGATTGGGATCGACTTGACCAAGAGTGACTTTCACGCCCCGATAGCCCGGCGGGACAACGTGACAGGACGATAGGCTGACTGCAGCAGCGGCGGCGAGGAAGATTATTCCGAGCGGGCGGGTCTTATTCATAGCGGTGCATCCGTTACTGCGATCGCAGAGGTTCTCAAATTTGTAAAGCCCACAAACAAACGTTCCTTCCTGCCATCCTGGAAGTTGAAATCGCTCCAGTTTATCCTTTGTGGTTGCGGCTCAGCCGGGTTGCGAGAATTTGGGCCATGAAAGTTTTACCCTTCGCGGCGGCATTTCTCGCGTTGTTCGGTAGTTTGAAAGTGCAGGGGGAAGACATACAGCAGTCTGGTTTGCCAACTCCCCCCGCGGCAGACGTTGAGACCATCGTATTTTTGCGACACGGCGAAAAACCCGACAGAGAGATCGGGCAGTTAAACTGTCAAGGACTCAATCGAGCATTAGCTCTACCTCGAGTTCTGCTGTCGAAATTTGGCAGGCCCGATTTCCTTTTTGCTCCTGCAACGACCAGATTACCAAAGTTTGCAGGAGGAGGGGGGCCAAACTACCTCCGGCCACTGGCGACGATAGAGCCGACGGCGATCCAGCTCGGGATGCCGGTTAACACCGATTTTGGTTATTCAAATATCGATGGGCTGCAATCCGAATTGACCCAGCAAAAATATCAAAAAGCGTTGATCTTTGTGGCGTGGGAACATAACGAATTGGCAAATCTGGTGAGACAGCTGGTCAGCAAATTTCATGGGGATCCCAACCAGGTTCCGAAATGGCACGGCAATGACTTTGACAGCCTTTACGTCCTGCGGATCACCGGTCCGGGCTCGACACGATCCGTCTCGTTCACACAGGACCATGAAGGGCTTTCGAATCTAAGCAATGATTGTCCGTAAACCATCAGCCGAAGGCACCTCCAGCGATCGCGCCTGCAGTGCCGATTAAACCGCGGAGGCCGTTTGAGAACCGGAGGCCACTAGGCCGGGGCTGTGATTGGATTCCATACCGTTCATTTGAATAAATGTAGGAAATATCTCAAGTCACGGTAATTCAGGCCGATTAAGAGAGTGAAAGCTCAAGTTCATACTTTATGCGCCCGCCGGATCTTTCGCTCAACACGGAATCAGAACCCGCCGCAAGGCGTCTAGGCAAATTTGTCGCCGACAGTGCAAAAACGCTGCACGCCAAGGATTTACCAAATGCGACAATCCAGCCCTTCAAAGTGTGGCATCCGCCTCGAATGAAAACCGGCCTCAGGAATCAGCCCATTGGCCGAAAAGTTTCGATGTTTGCTCTCCCTCCGTTGGGAACTGTGGCGCTGCCTCCAAAAATGAAGATGTCCGCCGGCGAATAGTTGACCTCTTGTGCCGTCCAGCTCCAGACCCCTTTACGCACCGTCATTGTGCCGTTGGTGACTTTGACGATGGCATAGCGTAACCCAGGACGGATTACGACATCTTCGGGGACGCCCTCGCTTCCAAGACGAATCATGGACAGTTTGGTGGCCCTGTTTGATGTCCGATACTCCTCGAAGGCGAGGTAATGTTCCCACGATTGTCCGCCCAGATACCGGTCCCCGGTACGGAAGCGGAAATCACCTTTCTGATTCTCATGCCACGGTCTCCAAGTAATCGTGCGGTCTGGGCCTTTAGATGCCGCACTGGACGACGCATAGTGGCGCACGGTGGGTGACGTTGCCGTGGCGGTCAGGATCGATAAAAAAAAGAGGAAAGGAAAATAGCCCATCTGGCGACGCGTTCCTATTCTTCCTTCTGCTATGCAAAGCTTCATTGCGCTAACTGCGGTTTCAGGCCTTTGATCTGATCGGTTGACGTAACCTTAATCTCCGGTTTCCCCTCGTAAAGTTCAATGGTGCCGGTAATGCTGACGACTTTTCCTTGGAGCGTATCGATCCGCTGGTCCGCCGTCACTTTGGAACCGGCTTCAATGAATCCTGTGAACGTTTGATTCGGGTATTCTCCTCCAAAACTAATAAAAGCGGTCCCCAAAGGGCTGGTCGTCACGGAGACGACGAAACCGCGTACCTCGACGTTTTTGCCTACGTACTGAATGGCGTCCGAATCTTTAATCACCGGCAGATCGTCCGCTCGTGTTACCAGCAAACTGAGCAGAAGACTAAGAATTGCAAACAATGAACGCATGAAGGCTGAATTTGAATAGGGTTCAGCATGCAGTAGACAAGGAGATTTTTTCTGTCTCTCAGATTATCCGCATTTTCCACTGTTTATCATGGCTTCCGCTATATTTGTTCTACATCGGGGGACGGCGAGCGGGACTTCGGTTTGGCGCGACAACGCCTGTTGTGATTTACTGATTAGAGATGCGCGAAATTTTAGAGACCGAGGAACACGTGCCGATTCCGCCGATGATGTATTCCGACCCCTTCTATCGGATCACCTACCTGATCAAAGAGGAGATCCGGAAGTACAAGTGGATCGAAGGGGCAAAGGGCCGCGAGCTCTCCTGGGAGCAAGCTCGGCAAGAATGGACAGACGCTTACCAGGAGAAATACGAAAAATTCTTGATGGACACTCTGTATTTTCCTGGCGGCCCTGCATCAGAGGTGTCCAGGCCAAGCAAGGACAGCGTCTGAAAACCTTCGAAATGGCGCCTAACCGACGATATCAGGACCTGTGGTGCTTTGGCGTTCAAACCAAACCTGCGTCAGCCCGCTCCAGGTAATCCGAGCAGCCTCGGTGATGAGTATTGAAAATCTTTGCGATACCGAGGCAACGGTTCTCCATGCATCATTATGAACTTGGTCGCCAGTCAGATCCTCGCCAGCACGCTCAAATTCACCGGTCGGCAGAACATAGGTGTTCCCGTCAGCTCCTCGAATGGTTCTCGAGAATCCAGACTGCTCCATCGCAGAATGCAGCCTGCTGTAATCCTCGCCCGTCGCCCTTTGCAGCTCGACACGAATGATGAATTGTGCCATCGAGCTGCAGCATATCAGTTTTTGGTTTAGGGGTGCAACAGTTGTGCTTTAGAGTTCCGATTAAGCCTCCACACCCGTGAAGACAATGTCCGCGCACCAACGTTGAAAGAGGATGTTGGAAACGGACTGGCGGAGTCAACGGGGCTCGAACGCCTAATTG
>DATHPI010000480.1:0-11601 GCA_035484035.1 Chthoniobacterales bacterium | reverse complement strand
CCCGCGTTTCTCGCCCTGAAGCCACCGTGTTCACTGACCAACTCTGAGCCACAAAGCTAATCCCCTCCGTGACCTCTGTGGCCTCTGTGCGATGCTTTCCCTCTCCCTGTGTTTCTCGCCCTGAAGCCATGGTGGCCACTGATCTCCTCTGTGACCTCCTCCCGCTTCCTCTGTTACCTCCCCCCCTAATTGCTTTACACTCGAGGTCTTTGCCCGGTAGGTTCCCATCCTTTGATGAATCATCGTGTTCGCAAGGCCTTCGTGCTGGGCGCCGGCTTAGGGACTCGGCTGCGGCCATTGACGAAGCTGCTGCCGAAGCCGTTGCTGCCAATTTTTGGGAAACCTCTGATCACGTTTGCCCTCGATCACTTGCGGCAGGCCGGTATCGAGCAGTTCTGGATGAACTCCCACCATTTGCCGGAAAAATTCCGGAACCAATTTCCGGAGGGCAATTATAACGGCGCACCTCTCGAGTTGGTTCATGAAGCCGAATTGCTGGAGACCGGAGGAGGCATTAAAAACATTGAGCACCGGATCGGCGACGAAACTTTCATCGTTTACAGCGGTGATATCCTGACCGACCTGCCGATCCATCGCTTGGTGGAGGAACATTTTTCGAAGCGAAACGATGTCACTTTGGCGCTGCGGACGACGGAATTTCCAACAAGCATTCATTGGTGCAGTCAAACCGGTCGAGTGCTTGACCTCCTCGGGGCGATGGGGTCCGGCAAACCGGGCGAATTCGATTTCGCAGGTATTTCAATCTGGAGCCCCTCCATTTTCCCCAGAATACCGCCAGCCACCAGGATATCGTTCATCCCGGTTATCATCGAGTGGATGAAATCCGGAGGGAAAATCGGAGGAATGCCTTTGGAAGAGAACCATTGGTTCAATCTTGGCTCGAGGAAGGAGTATCTGTCTGCACACCGGATCATCGCGCACGACTGCTGGGTGCCTGATTACCTGCGCGGAGGTTCATGGCCGATCCAGGTCGATCCATCCGCTGAGATTTCAGTAGAGAGCAAAGTCGAAGGGGCATCTTACCTTGGGGCTCGGTGCAAGATTGAGGGAAACGTTCTAGTGGAAGATTCGATCCTGTTTCCAGGATCGTTTGTTCCCCGTAACACCACTCTCAGATCCTGCATCGTCGCAGGAGGCAAGATCGATCCCGGCGTTTACGTGGAGATCGATTTCATATGAGCCTTGAAAGATTGATCGACCAAACGCGGGCCCGTTTTCCGCATTTGCACGAATCCAAAGTGGAAATCCTGCCGCTGGAAAAAGGAGGATCGGACCGACGCTATTATCGGGTGCGCTTTAGCGCGGATCATTCATTGATCCTGGTGAAGTACAGTTCCGAGAAGACAGAAAACCAACGGTTTGTGGCGATTGCGAATTTTTTGAACGAGATCGGAGTCAATGCGCCCATGATTTACTATCATGACCAGGAGCAGGCTCTGATCTGGATGCAGGATCTGGGCGAGGAAGATCTCTGGCACCATCGGAATGAACCGTGGGCCGTTCGTCGTCTCTTTTATGAATCCGCCTTAAACCAGCTGGCGGTGTTGCACAGGTCGGATCCGGTATTTGGCGCGGAATCGAATGGCCCGCCCGGATTCGATGAATCGCTTTATCTGTGGGAACAAAATTATTGCCTGGAAAATTGTCTCGGGCTCTATTTCCAGGTTCCGCAGTCCGAAATAAATCAACTGCGGGAACACGTTGCTTTCAAGAATCTTGCCCAACGCTTAGCATCTTATCACAGAGTCTTGGTCCACCGCGATTTTCAATCGCAGAACATCATCGTCTGGGACGAAGAGGCCTACCTGATCGATTTCCAGGGAATGCGCCCGGGCTTACCGCAGTATGATCTGGCTTCCTTGCTCTTCGATCCGTACGTGACGCTTACGGACCAGGAACGCGCACATCTGTTGAGATACTACTTTGAGCGAAATGACCACGGCTGGACGTTTCCAGAGTTTGAGCGTGTTTATCTCGAGTGCGGGATTCAACGTCTGATGCAGGCTCTGGGTGCCTACGGAGTAATCGGAATTCTGCGAGAAAAAAAGGAGTTCCTACGCCATATTCAACCCGCTATAAAGAGATTGATCGATGTTGCTTCCCTCGCAGAGAACTTTAATTTCTTCGCGACATTCTTAAACAGTCTCCCTGACAGACCCAAACCCAGGATCCGACTCGCGTGACCACAAAAAAAAACGACTTGGAACGGTTACCGACCGTTGTCATTGAAAACGTTGACCCTTGCATTGACGGAGGCCGATATCCGATCAAAAGGGTGATCGGACAAGAGCTGAAGGTTTCAGCTGACATCTTCAAGGATGGCCATGAACAGACCTCCGCAAATCTCAAGTGGCGAAAAGCGACGGATGCAGACTGGAATCGGACACCGATGAGTCCGACCGAGAACGACCGATGGACGGGTATCTGTCATTTCATCGAGAATGCACCGCACGAGTACACGATTGAGGCCTGGGAAGATCACTTTAAATCGTGGCAGGTCGAGTATGGGAAAAAATATGGCGCCGGTAATACGGATCTTCGAACCGAACTCGATGAAGCTTCAATCCTGGTGGAACAGGCCTCCAGGCGTGCCACACGTCCGGAGGACAAAGAGCGCTTGGCGCTTTTCTCCAAGCAATTAAAGAATGCGGACGCTCATTTCGGCGCCCAATTGGCTAAAAATCCTGAATTGACCGGATTGATGGGGGCGTGGCCTGACCTTCATCTCAGCACGGAGTTCCAGCCCTATTTGCGAGTCACGGTAGATCGTTCAGAAGCTCTCTTTGCAGCTTGGTACGAGTTTTTTCCAAGGTCCGCGGAAGGAAAGCCGAATTCGGGATCGAAGTTTCGCGATTGTCTCGGCCGGATCGATGATGCCAAAGCGATGGGGTTCGACGTGATCTATTTTCCTCCCGTTCATCCCATTGGTTTTACTAAGCGGAAAGGAAAAAATAACTCGGTGACCTCCGAACCGGGCGATCCAGGTGTTCCCTACGCCATCGGGAGCAAGTTCGGCGGTCACAAAGCTGTCGAGCCGGAACTTGGCACCATTGACGATTTCGATTGGCTGGTGGGTGAGGTGAGGGCCAGAGGGATGGAGATCGCTCTGGATTTCGCAATCAATTCCTCACCTGATCATCCTTATGTGAAAGAGCATCCGGATTGGTTTTTCCATCGACCCGACGGATCCATCAAGTACGCGGAAAATCCGCCCAAGAAGTATGAGGATGTTTATCCGCTGAATTTCTACAATTCTGATTGGAAGAATCTCTGGCACGAGATGAAGGACGTCATTCTCTTTTGGGTGCGTCACGGGGTTCGCATTTTCCGGGTCGACAATCCTCATACGAAGCCGAATGCATTTTGGGAATGGACGATTTCGGAAATCCAGAATGACTATCCGGACGTGATTTTTCTGGCCGAAGCTTTCACTCGTCCCAAGATGATGAAGGCGCTCGCGAAGGGAGGATTTACCCAGTCCTACACCTATTTCACCTGGCGGAACAGCAAGTGGGATCTGACCGAGTACATGACCGAACTGACTCAGACAGAGATGAAATATTACTTTCGCGCAAATTTTTTCCCTACCACACCGGATATCTTGCCGTTCTTTCTACAGACTAGCGGCCGCCCTGGTTTTATGATCCGATCTGTTCTCGCGACGACTCTGACGACGGTGTATGGGATATATAGTGGTTTCGAGCTATGCGAAAATGTCGGAGTTCCGGGGAAAGAAGAATATCTCAACTCCGAAAAATACCAGTTCAAAGAACGGGATTGGAACGCTCCTGGCAACATTAAGGATTACATCACCAAGCTCAACGCGATCCGGCGTTATAACCGCGCCCTGCGTGAGTACGAAAATCTCCGGTTCCATACCATCGAAAACGAACAAATATTATTCTATTCCAAAGCGACGGAGGCTCTCGACAATATCGTCCTGGTGATGGTCAATCTCGATCCATATAACTCCCAGAGCGGATTTGCCTATGTTCCGGTTGAAAGTTTTAAGATCGACGTCGCTGAACCCTATCAAGTCGAAGATTTGCTCACAGGTGAAAAATTCACTTGGCGGGGTCGTCGTAACTTCGTGATGCTCGATCCGCATTCTCGCCCCGCGCATGTTTTTCGGGTGCGCCGTTTGATCAGAACGGAGGGAACGCAGATGGTCTTCGCATGAGTAAGGCACTCTGGCTTAGTATTCTTGTTACCGGATTTCTATTTGGGTGCGGCCAGTCGAAAGAGCAGGTAGTCCAAGAGTTGGAGAAATTGAACGTAAAGTTCACTCCGGATGATTTTGTGCGGTCAGCGGAAAAAGGGGATCTGAAGGCGGTTGAACTGTTCTTGGCTGCCGGCATCGATGTAAATGCTCAAAATGCTTCGGGGCTTACGGCTCTCATGGCTGCCGCCAAGAATGGGCGAATGGAGGTCGTCAACAAGTTGCTGGACCAGAAGGTGAATGTGGACGCGCAGAGCAAGCAGGGAGTGACGGCGCTCATGCTGGCGGCGGAGAATAATCAAAGCGAGATTGTTAATCTGCTTCTCAAGAAGAATGCAGACCCGAACCTGCAGGACCAAACCGGGTGGTCTGCTCTGATGAAGGCTGTCTATCAAGGGAACGCAAAATGCGTTGAAGCTCTTGCTGCGCGCTCGCGCCAGGAGGTCAATCGAGGTTTGCTGGTCGCCGCGTTGACCGGGCACCCGGACATTGCGAAGATCTTGCTCGACAACGGCGCCGAGGTCGATACGCGGGCAGATGACGGGCGCACTCCATTGATGCTTGCGGCCAGCAAAGGTGACAATGATCTGGTGACCTTATTGTTAAAGGCCGGCGCAGACCCAACGCTCACTGATCAATCAGGTGCGGCGGCAGGTTCTTTGGCCAGGGCCAAGGGTCACAAAGAAGTGGCAGATCGTTTGCAGCAGGCGGCGCTGCCGCCGAGAGCGGACGCCTCTGCGCGAAACGCGGTCGCCAACAGTCGTCCTGCGGAAAATTCCGGTGCGACGTCGGATAAGGATCTCCTCTTGCAACCAGACCGAGCGACAGGTGCTGCCGGTGATTCTCGGGTTGTCGCCAGCGCGAGCGCCTCAGGGGACGCCCAGAGCAGGCCGGCCCAGGGGAAGTTAGCGTCGATTGTAGAGATCCAGCAAGAGTTCCTGCCCGTGATGCTGACCGAAGTCAACGGCAAGCAAGCGAAGATCCACGCCACCGACGGGGAAGAGTATACGGTTGCGGTCGGGGACCAGTTAAAGGGGCTTGACTATAAGGTCACCGATGTTGAAGTGCGCCACACGGAAGACAAAGACGGTAATCCGGTGGATGACTCTATCGTCGAGCTTCGCAATACGAAGTCGGGTCAGGCGGTTGCCTTGATCAAAGGAGTACCTGCCCAGGAGCGTCCAGCTTACGCCATTCTGGCTTTTCCTGATTCTGAGGAGACGCTGAAGGTGGAAGTGGACCAAAACTTCTCGATTCCAACTGATCCGGGCCACACCTACAAAGTCTTAGATATTCGGCCGGCTCAGGTCATTGTCAGACGGATCGAAGACAATCGTGTCACGACGTTGGTGAAAAAATCGCAAAGCTGAATTGTGTTGTTTATGAAAATTCCTCTGGAAGACCTTTTCGAAGATATTGTCGGAAAATCGCAACGCGGTTTGCGGGTGAGTGACCAGGAACTCTGTCAGCAAGCTCATCTCAGCGGTGAAGAACTCCGTGGAGTGAAGAAAGGTTCAGCCACTCCGGCGGCTGTATCTGCGCTCGCCGAAGCTCTTGGCCTGGGGCCCAAAGCGCTGGTTGCCAGTTATTCCAAGAGTTGGTACCCGACGAATGTCCCGATATTTGACGGAGCGAAACAATTCAATACGCCGCTTCTCGACATGACGGTGAACGCCTATCTGATCTGGGATCCCGAAACCAAACAGGCAGCGATATTTGATACTGGGGCCGACGCGAGTGAGCTTTTGGCGTTCGTCGATTCCGCGGGCCTCACCGTGAAGTATCTGTTTCTCACCCATACACATCAGGACCATGTTGCGGACCTCGGGGCGATCGTGAAAAGGACAGATGCTGAGATTTTTTCGCCTGAGCTGGAGCCGTTGCCCAGAACAAAAACGGTGCGCGAAGGCGACCAGTTTCGTCTCGCCGAGCTCCGAATTGAAGCAAGGTTGACGAATGGACATTCTCCAGGCGGTACCTCGTATGTCGTCCACGGTCTGCAACATCCAGTCGCCGTGGTTGGCGATTCGTTATTCGCTGGTTCGATGGGCGGCGCTCCGAACGACTATCAGAAGGCTCTTCGTAACAACCTGGAGAAGTTGCTCTCTCTTCCGGAGGACACTTTAGTCTGTCCCGGTCACGGCCCTCTGACCACCGTCGCAAACGAACGGGAGCATAACCCTTTCTTTGCCCGGTAGAAATGGAATTGTTTCCGCCCAGCATTCTCGAACCACTCTCTTTGCACGAGATCTTCTCCACCGATCGGCTGATTGAAGTCGATCTGGGGTCAGGCCCTGGAAAGTTTTTGGTGGAATCAGCTCTAAAATTCCCGGAGCGAAATTTTTTAGGCATCGAGCGTCTCCTTGGCCGAGTGCGCAAAACATGCCGTGTCGCGTCAGAGGTCGGACTGACCAATCTTCGGGTCTTACGATTGGAACTCGACTATACCGTTCGCTATCTTTTGCCGGGTAATTCGGTTTGGCGGTTTCATTTAAATTTCCCTGACCCTTGGCCGAAGCGCAGGCATCACGTGCGGCGGGTGGTGGACGGTGAGTTTCTGGAAGCCATTTATCGCAGCCTGGTCCAAGGTGGCGAGCTCTGGATCAAGACTGATTACGAAGCCTACTTCCAACAGATCACGAAGGCGGCCACCAGATCCGACCTCTGGGATTCGTTGGAGTGGGAGGACGAAGGTTATCCGCTCACCGATTTTGAAGAACAGTTTCTGGCCAGGCAACTGCCCATTTACCGGCTCAGACTGCGCAGACGGAACTCGGATCCGCGATAACTCCGAATCACCAGCTCACGATTGACCAGTTCCGTCGTAATCGCGCCATCCTGCTTCACATAAAAGCATTTTGTCGTTGAAGGGCCGTCCGTGGCGTTGGCAATCACCTCTGGTTTGGTGCCGTTGAGCACCAGTATCGAGGGCGACAATTTATTAATTAGCAGGTCACGAGGAAAGCGCCGGTTGCCCAGTCTCCCACAATAGACCACATCCGCATGACCACATTTCAGCGCGCTCAAGCTTGCCTCCGTCACCGTTGGAAGAATCAAGATCCGGAATTTTTCCAGGTGGATGAGGACCGCCGCAACCGCAGGTTCCCCCCGGGATGCCTCGCTAGGCGCGGGCTGGTCTGCAAAGAGAATTTTCACGGGATCGTCCCCGGCCGTCGCATCGTTGGAAAGTTGGCCTTGCTCGCCCTGGCAAAGACTTATAGAACCTGTGGCTTGCGCCCGTGACGACCGGACGATTCTGGCAACCTGGAACTCGCTGTTCACCACTTCCAATATCGACTCCACGTGAGGATACGCTTCGCAAAGAACCAGTTCATCCAGGCGATTGACACCCCTAAACTGGAGATACGGTTCGGTGAGGCTGCGCCACTGGGAGAGTTTGCCGGTGTTGATGAGCCAATCATAACCCTTGACGTGAAGGTGGATGACATGGTCAGACCCTTCTGCCAAGGCGGTGACATGATCCGGTTGCAGCAGATTGGAAGGAGAAAGGTTTACGGAATGACAGGGAATCAAGGTCGCGGCGTGAAGTATCCACAGAATGAGTTTCGTTAGCAGCCAACTGGTGTTGTTAAGACACCCCGTGATCGAGCTTGAGATAGTTCCTGCCAGAAGGCCGGCCACCGCTAGAAACATCACCGCAGTGGCTACCGGTACGACGAGGAGATTCGCGAAGATTGCGATGAGGGAAATGCGATGCTCTTGATAGATTAGGATCGGGGCGGTCGCGCCCCAGCAAACCGTCGAAAGACTGAGGATTTCGCAGGTGTGGAGCATCGCCTGGTGCCAGGTTCGTTGCCAGGGAGCCAGCAGCCGCATCGGCAAGAATGGATCAACCTGAAAGGGACGATAGAGTAGGTGAGCGAACGGCCGGGCGGCAGTCAGGATGGCAAAAACCGCGACAAACGAGAGTTGAAATCCGGTTTGGAACAACTCCTGGGTGTCGTGACCAAGGATCAACAAACCGGATCCACAGAGCGAGTTAACCGTCGCCACCGGGCGTTCAAGCGAAGCTCCGACTGCGATGAAAATCGCCATCACTGTGGCTCGGATGGTCGCAGGATGGAATCCGGTGAGGGCGCAATAGGCGATTGCCACGGGAACAACTGCCAGGGCAAGCGATCGCCGAGGTAGCCGGACGTACCGCAAACCACTCCAGGCTAGTCCGGTAAACAGGCCAACCTGCAAGCCGCTGGCAGCGAAAAGATGGATTGTTCCGGTGTCGCGGAAGAGCTTTTTCAATCCCGGGCTTGTTTCTGCTCTGGCGCCAAGGACCATTCCCTGCATCGTCTGTGCGACTTCCGTGTCATCTTGCAATCCAACTTGTAAAGACTCCAGGACTCGTTGGCGTCCAACGAGCGCGACCGCAACCAAAGGGTCTCCCTTATTTTTTGCGATGATCATCGCCGGAACCTCGTGATGAGCTCGAAAGCTCAGATAAATGCTCTGGCGCCGGAGATAGTCTCCAAAATCAAACTCTCCTGGATTCATTGGATGGGTTGGAAGGTAAAATTTGCCCTGCGCGAGGAGTTGGTCGCCGTAGGAGAAAGATTCACCGGAGCATTCGGCGGAAGTCTGAAAGCGGGCAGGGTGATTGTCGATGCAGCTGACGAGCGCCATAAATCGTTGCACCGAACGCAACTGGTCGGGCTTCGGATCGCTCGATACCAAAAGAGTGACAGTATGTTCAGTGGCGTCAAAGGGCTTTTGGCGACTGCGCTGGTAACCGGGATCGGTTGCTACCTGATTTCCATGCCAGAAGGCGAATGCGATGAACATCAAGAGACAGGCGGGCAAGGTGGCGCGGATTCTCAAGACGACGAGCGCGATAGCCAGAAACGCGGCAGACCAAGTCGGCCACCATTCCGGCTGCTGATCGGAAGCGAGAACGCCGAGGACCGCGGCGATGAAGAGCCCGGCCAACGGCGCTCGTTGGCGAAAAGGCAATAGCGCGGAAGAAGCGAGCTCCGACATCTAGCAACATATATATTTAAAGTAATAACATATCAAATAGTTGTTGCTGTATTAAGGGAAGTCACCCGGAAAGAAATATAAAGACGAGGGATGAACGAGGCACGGGTTCAGGTAGGGTGAGGCTCCGCCCGAACCGGGGCTTCCCGCTCGACCTCGCCAGACAACGTTACCCCCGCAAATCCTCGCTCGGATTATCCCACGCCGCCCGACCAAGAGCGTCGGGTTTTTGCGGCGCGCATTTGTTGTCTTACGTCCCAATGGCTGCGCGTCGTGGTCGACTGAAACGACCGATTTGTGGGGGGTGACCTCGCAAGCCGGGTCCACGCGGGATGCCCCGGTTCGGACGGAGCCTCACCCTACCCGCCTCTTACAACGGAAGTCTCAACCCGTCCTTGGCAACTAGGGTGAACGTCTCAGGTAATTCCTTCCGTGCCTGCTGAACGATCGATTCTTCGTTGCCGTTCAGCTCCGGCGCGAGATGGGTGAGTAAAAGCCTCCGTACCGGTCGTGAATCGAGCAACCGAAAGAGTTCACTCGGTGGGAAATGCGCTAACTCACTGACCAGAAGGTCCACAGGTTGGTTGAGTTGAACTTCCAAATCCGTCGGGCTACCGAGATCTCCGGAAAAAACGACACGAAAATCGGGGTGTTCGACGCGAAGGCTGTACGATTTAAACCTGCCGTTCCCGAATTTTTCTGAGAGAGATTTTAAATGAGTGGTCTCGCGCGGCTGAATCTGTAGTCCCCCTATTTGAAAGAGCGGTTGTCCTTCCCACAACACAAACTTTAACTCAAAAGGAATAAAATCGGGGCCCAGGTAAATGGCATTGAGCCATTGCTGGAGCGGGCTGGACAACTCTTCCGGCAGCAAGATGGTGAGCGGCTTGGTGCGCCGCGAAATCCATAACCATTGGATCAACATTGGCAGACCGCCGATGTGATCGGCGTGACCGTGCGTGAGCAGAACAGCGTCGATAGCGTCGATCGAGATGCCGGATTCAGCGAGTGAACGGCTGCAGGGTTCTCCGGCATCGATCAAAATTGACCCGTTGGAGGTGGAGAGCAGCAAGCTGGAGTGACCGCGACCGGGGACGGGAAATCCGCAGGCTGAACCAATGACAAGTATCTCCGTCATTCAGAAATGAATGCTAGCGCGTTGCTTGAGTTTCGACAACTGCCGTCCGCCGCCTTTAGAAAGCGAAAGCTCATCCTGACACTGACACTGGCACTCACACTGCTTTTTAGAAACCGACAAATTTTTTCCACTTTTTGAGTAGAAAAACTTGTCAGGTGTCCTATTCCAGCCTAAAAGCATCCTCCATGCGCAAAAAGCTGTTCGCCGCGGCTACTCTAGGACTTTTAGCCGTGCTCGCACAAGCCGATCCCAACGCGGCTCTAACACGGATGGCAGATGGTTTTGATTTTCCTGTTGGCAAACCGAATGCAGATGGTTACCGCATCTCGCGCGGATTCACTTCTCACGGACATTTAGGAGAAGATTGGGTCGGTCAGGGAGGAAGCGGCACAGATTACCGCGATCCGGTTTACGCGATCGGGAATGGGGTGGTAACTCTCGCTCGGGATTTTCGTCGATCCTGGGGAAACGTGGTCGTCCTGCGCCACGCTTTCTTGGAGGAGGGTCAAATGAAGTATGCGGATTCTTTGTATGGACACCTGGACCGAATTCTGGTGCGGGAAGGTCAACAGGTGGCTCGTGGCCAGCAGATCGGTACGATTGGAAATGCGCATGGGCTCTACGCCCCTCATCTGCATTTCGAAATGCATAAAAATCTCTCGATCGGCGTGGTTCACACCATGTTTGCCGGCGATTTATCCAACTACTACGTCCCTTCGGATTTCGTCAATGCGCATCGCTCGCTCCAATCCGGAAATCGCGTGACCACGGTTGCGATGAATAATTATGTGATGCCGACTTTTCCTGGTATCCCGGCACTTCAATCCGCTTCCCCGGCAAATTCAAGCGACCTGTCGCCGAATCAGAAGGGCAGGACTGGCGCGTTCCATTGGAGCCGCTACGACGATTTGAACCCGAATTAAAGTCTAAGTAGGCGAAGCGTCCCCGCTTTGGTTCTTCAAAGTTGCGCAAAGCGAAACGCTGCGCCTAGCAAAAAAGCAAGGCGAGACACTTCGCCTACAGTAATCTTCAACGGCAGCGCAATTTGTACTCGTAGCTGTCGACAAGAGCGAGCCAGCTGGCCTCAATGATATTGTCGGAAACACCAACCGTGCACCAATTATCGCGATGATCGGTTGAATCGATCAACACCCTGGTGCGTGCGCCCGTACCTTGGTGGGTGCCGATGATTCGCACCTTGTAATCGTCAAGGGTCACGGTCTCAATGTTTGGA
>DATHPI010000479.1:0-4826 GCA_035484035.1 Chthoniobacterales bacterium | reverse complement strand
AAGCGGGTTTTTTTCTAACCTGATCCGGTAATTCAGCCGCCACTCTTTTAACAGAAATGGGCCGTTGTTCACCAGTTTGTCCGGCTTGATCCAATCGTCCCCGTACTTTTCTACAGTGGCGAGATGCACCGGAAGAAGGGTTGCGAAGGCACAAAGGTCGAGAAAATAAGGAACGGGCGCCTCTAGCTCGACGCGAAACGTTCGATCATCGATCGCCTTAATTCCGACCTGGCCGAACTCTTTGAGCGTTCCCTCGTTGAACGGCTGCGCATTTTTGATGTGGTAAAGCAGGTAGGCATATTCCGAGGCGGTTTCCGGCAGTAGAACCCGTCTCCATGATTGGACGAAATCATTTGCCGTGACCGGATCACCATTGCTCCATTTGGCATTCGCGCGGAGGTGAAAGGTGTAGGTTTTGCCGTCGCTCGAGAGATCCCAGCTCTCGGCTATGCCCGGCTGAGGCTTTCCGAAGCGGTCGAAGTGGAGGAGTCCTTCGAAGATGGCATAGCAAATACGCCCCTCGAGCTGCCCGGTCACCACTGCGGGATCGATGGACTCCGGTTCGGCACCATTGAGTATAACAAGGTCCGCTCGTTTACCGTCCGGACCACAGCCGGCTACGAGAAAGAGGAGTAGAAGAGCGAGGGCTCTTTGCATCTGACCCCGAACCGTCTATTGTTTCGGCGAAGCGGACGGGGGCGGAGACGCCTGCCCTACACTGGCGGATGGGGCGGGTGAGGATTGGTTCGCGGCGGCGGTTGGAGAGGGGACAGGGTAAGCTGCCGGAGACGGCGAGGTCGAAGTCTGCGGGCTAACGGAAGCTGAAGGAGTGGCGGATGCTGCTGCATTTACAGATGGTGCCGGAGTGACGGATGCCGCGGGAGTGGCAGAAGGGGCCACGCTGGCGGACGCCTGGGGCGAAACTGAAGCGGTCGGAGCGACTGCGGTTTTCGCGGTGGGCGGAACGGCTGCTTTGCGTACCTCGTTCTCCAGGACGCCGACCCGGCGCTCCGCGCTCTGCCTCGCCGTGAGTACGGTCAGGAGAAGGGTAACGCCAAAGAAAATGCAACCGAGATAAACTGTTGCCTTGGTCAGGACGGTCGCGGTCTGGGCACCAAAAATGTTTTCCGTCATGCCGCTGCCGAAAGCCGCTCCCAGCCCTTCGTTTTTCGGCCGCTGCATCAGCACGACAAGTGTCAGCAAGATGCAGACGATCACCAGGATCGAAAGCAGAATCGGAATGATAATACTCAGCCACATAAGGGTGGGGAATATGGAGTGCGGACTACCGGTTGTAAAGGCGTTGCGCAAGGAACCTGCAAGTGGGTCTGTTCCAACGCATTGCACTTACGGAAGTTCCGTGCTTTCGTTGGCGGCATGTTGCGCGCCCTACTGCTACTGGGATCGATCGTGACAGTAACTTTCTCGCAGCCGCTCGACTATCCGATGGCCAAGAAAGGTGACGTGGTCGACGATTATTCCGGGACGAAAGTGCCGGATCCGTATCGCTGGCTGGAAGATACGGATTCACCGGAGACGGCGGCCTGGGTGAAAGCAGAGAACGTCCTGACCTCCGCTTATATGGAGAAGCTGCCAGACCTCGCCTGGTTCCGGGAGAGGTTGACGAAGCTTTTGAATTATCCACGATACACCGTGCCGACTTGGAAGGGTCATCGCTATTTGTACCGAAGGAACGATGGGCTGCAGAATCAGAGTGTGATTTATACGCTGAAGGATCTGGGCGACGAGCCAAGCGTGTTGCTGGATCCCAATCAACTCTCGAGCGACGGCACAGTCGCGGTGACGAGTGCGGTCTTGAGCGACGACGGTCGCTACCTGTCTTACGGGGTCGCTGCCAGCGGGTCGGACTGGAACGATATCCGGGTTCGTGATATCCACACGGGCGAGGATCTTCCGGACCTTGTCCAATGGATCAAATTCTCTGATCCGAGCTGGACCAAGGACAGTAAAGGATTTTTTTATTCGAGGTTTCCTGAACCGCAGTCTTCTGGAAATCGGACTTTCGCCAAGCTCGCTTATCAGAAGCTCTGTTATCACCAGTTGGGAGATCCGGTGCAAAAGGATCGCGTGATCTACGAACGGCCGGATGATCCCGGTCTGGGGTTTGCGGGCGAAGTCTCGCACGACGGTCGGTTCCTCCTGATGCTGGTCAATAAGGGGACGGAGGAACGAGAGTTGTTATACTTCAAGGATCTCGGCGACCCGAAGGCGCCGAAGATCGACGCTCCGTTTCAACCGCTCGTTGATAAGTTCGAAGCGGAGTTCAAAGTGGTGGGGTTGGTTGGGGACCGGCTGTATGTCGTGACGGATCTCAACGCTGCGAGGTATAAAATTGTCGAGATTGATCTGACGAATCCCGGCCGGGATCATTGGAAAGAAATCGTTCCGGAGTCGAAGGACCTGTTGCAAGATGCCGCGCTGGTCGGCGGCAAGCTAGTCGTCAAGTATCTCGTGGACGCCAAAAATCAGCTTTTCGTCTTCGATCTGGATGGAAACCGGGAAAACGAAATCGGCCTGCCGGAGCCTGGAACGGTAGGGATGCTGTCCGGGAATCCTGATCGTCCCGAACTCTTTTATTCGTTCACGTCATTTCTTTATCCGATGACGATCTATCGCGCGGACGTAAGCACTGGCCAAAATAGCGTGTTCCAAAAGCCGAACGTGGATTTTGACCCGGATCTATACGAGACAAAGCAGATCTTCTTTGCCTCAAAAGACGGTACCAAAGTGCCGATGTTCGTCGTCGGCAAAAAAGGGCTTAAATTAGACAGTAATAACCGAGTCTACCTGACCGGTTACGGCGGATTCAACATCTCGATGACACCTTTGTTTGCGGCGTCGTACGCGAGCTGGCTGGAAAGAGGTGGGGTCTTTGCTCTCCCTAATCTGCGTGGCGGTGGAGAGTATGGCCGGCAATGGCATGAAGCTGGGATCAAGCAACACAAGCAGAATGTGTTTGATGATTTTATCGCTGCCGCCCAGGCACTGATTGATGCGAAATACACGAATGCCAGAAGGATCGCGATCGCCGGAGGCTCAAACGGTGGCTTGCTGGTGGCTGCGGCGCTCACCCAGCGTCCCGATCTGTTTGGAGCGGTGGTCGTCGAAGTTGGTGTTCTGGATATGCTGAGGTTCCACAAATTTACGATCGGATGGGCGTGGGTATCCGACTATGGGAGTTCTGACACTCCGGACGGGTTTCAGTATCTGATCAAGTATTCGCCGCTCCAAAATGTCAAAGAGGGAACCTGCTACCCTCCCACTTTGGTGACCACGGGAGACCATGATGACAGAGTTGTGCCTGGGCATTCGTTCAAGTTCGCCGCAACATTGCAGGCTGCCCAGGGATGCGCGAATCCGATCCTGATTCGAATTGAGACGAAGGCCGGACATGGGTCAGGCAAGCCGGTCAGTAAAATGATCGAGGAACAATCCAAAGTTCTGGCATTTATGTGGAACGCGGTCGGAGTTCCTGGGGGTTGATTTCAGATCCATGCAATCCGGGCTTGGGTGACACGGTGGCTTCCAGTGCGAAAAGTGCGTGCTTCGGGGGAAAGCATCGCACAGAGGTCACAGAGGCCACAGAGGGGGGATTAGAGAGGGAACTCGGCTTGCTTTGCTACTCCGTTAGCAACTCAATAAAAGCTCCGTATTTCCTGCAGCATCCGGCGGACATGTGCGTAGTCGCTACGCGGCTTCAGGACATGGTAGCTTTTCCATGGATCGCCCCATTCCAGAATCTGAATGGTGACGCGGCGAACTCCCCAATCGTTCATTTCGCCTCTGGTCGGACAGTAAAGGTCAATGGTGTTCCGGCCTGACAGAGCCCAGCCATAATCGTCCACCTCGTAAACCTGACCGGTGGAGAGGATAAGGAATTTGGTGCCGGCAGGCCACCTGGACCAGTCGGCGGCTGCGCTCCGGACGGTTCCGGTTTCGAGAGTCGTGCCAATAGCGTTGGATTTGCCGTACCGCAAATGATCACCTTCCGTGTCGGTGTAAGCGGTGGTGCGTACTTTCATAAAGTTGCTTCGTGGCAATGGAGGCTCGTATTCCGGAAGAGAGCGCTCAGCACAGCTGGCGAAGAGGATCGACATAGCCGCGCAAGCGACCAGGCGAACAACTCGAAACTTCATGCGCGCCGATCATATCGGGATCGTAAAAAAGAATGAACTCATTTTATTCTGAAATCCACGACTATTGCGCGAAGCTCGAATCTGGAATAGAGAGCGCGAGTGATGCGGGAGCGTTGGATTTTGTTTTTGGTGCTTGGTTGGTGGATGGGACGGGTGATGTGTGAGACGGGTTGCGCTCACGATCTGGAGGTGCGCCGAGCTCTTCCGCCCGACACGCAGCCAACTGCGGCTACGGTGCCGGCGATTAGCTCCTCGACTCCGGCAGACGAATCCCCGGTTTCCGAGGTTGCGGTTGGGCGTACTTCGCCCGTCCAAGCGGCGTTACCCTTTTATCCGTCCGGTGCGCCGGTGACGATTGCGAGTTCTGCGATCATGATTGATGCGAAGGCCGGATCGGTCCTTTTTTTCAAGAACCCGGATGTGCAGCGGCCGGTCGCCAGCACTCAGAAGCTTCTTACCGCGCTGCTCGTTGCGGAACATGGGGGATTGGATAACAGCGTCCGGGTCGCCGCGGAGGATTGCGCGGTCGAGCCGACAAAGCTCGGATTCAGGCCAGGAGAAACTTACCTGAAACGACAACTTCTTGCTGCGATGCTGGTCCATAGTTGCAACGACGCTGCGGTCTGCCTCGCCCGAAACGACGCTGGCAGCGTGGTTTCTTTGCAAGGT
>DATHPI010000478.1:0-13829 GCA_035484035.1 Chthoniobacterales bacterium | reverse complement strand
TTCAACAGTTTTGCGCAATCTAAAACCCGTTTGCGCGTGGATTCCTTGACCGGGCCCTGATTTAAGGACATGGAGGCCGTTGCCACCGACACCCCTGCAAGGTCAGCTACTTCTTTTAGGGTGGCCATTGATGACTCAGATTATACCATATTCCGTCCTGACATCACAGGGCGCATCTCCGGTCGTTGCGCGCGTCGACTGATTACGGGCCTGGCAGGTTCTCCATCGTTAGCGCTTAGCCGATTGAGGGCGAAGCTCGGGTAGGGTGAGGCTCCGTCCGAACCGGGGCTTCCCGCTTGGCCTCGCCCAACAATGTCACCCCCCACGTTTTCGCTCGGATTATTTGATCATTTAACGCCGCCCGAACAAGATCCGGCGCGTCTGCCATTTCTGTCTTAAGCTAATGGCTACGCGTAGCGTGGTTGACTCGAAACGATTGATTTACAGGGATCACCTCGCAGGCGAGCGCGACGCGGGAAGCCCCGGTTCAGACGGAGCCTCACCCTACATTGCCTTTTCGGCCTGGCGAGTAGTCCTAACTAAATTACCTTTTGTATTCGTCAATGTTCTTGCGTCGGCGATTCGTGCGCGTGCTCTAATAGTTTTACGCTCAGCGCAGTCCATCCGGTCTGGTGGCTGGCGCCCAGCCCTCGACCGGTATCCCCATGAAAATATTCATGAAACAAGACCAGATCGCGCCAGTGCGGGTCATGCGCAAATCGCGCGTCCAATCCGTGGCAGGGGCGCCGACCGTCCTGATTCGTCAGGAAGATGCTCGAGAGCCGCCGCGAAAGTTCCTGGGAAACCTGCTGGAGCGTCAGCATTGTTCCCGAACCAACCGGGCATTCGACCTTAAACTTGTCGCCATAAAAGTGATGGTAGCGTTCCAAAGCTTCGATGAGTAGATAGTTGATAGGAAACCAAATCGGGCCTCGCCAATTTGAATTGCCCCCGAAGAGGTAGCTTGTGCTTTCGCCAGGCACATACTCCACCCGGTGCTCCTGGTTGCCGGCACGGAAAACGTAAGGAGTCTCCCGGTGGAAGCGCGACACCGAGCGCAATCCAAAGGGCGACAGGAATTCATTTTCGTCCAGCATGTACCGCAGCGCCCGCTTAAGGCGGGCTTGGGTGGGAATGGCTAGCATCCGGTGGCAAAAATGCGAGCAAGGCTCACAGTACGTGATGAGCGGCTGGAGGTCTGATCGGTAGCCGAGAAACCACTCCATGCGTTTTTTGAATCCGGGCATCTTTTCGATTTGCGAAGTCTCGATCACCTCGACGGCAATCAGCGGGATGAGTCCAACCAGCGAACGCGTACGCAACGGGATTTGCCGCCCGTCGGCTTTCAGTTGATCGTAGTAAAAACCGTCTTGTTCGTCCCACAGTCCGGTTCCGCCCAGCGAGTTCATGGCGTCCGAGATCGCAATGAAATGCTCAAAGAATTTCGACGCCATATCTTCGTAGACCGGATCCGCCTCAGCGAGCTCAAGCGCCATGGAGAACATCGCCAGACAGTAAAAGCCCATCCACGCCGTCCCGTCCGCCTGTTGCAAAAGACCGCCGGTCGGCAGCGGGTGGGAACGGTCAAAGACACCAATATTATCGAGACCCAAAAAACCTCCGGCAAAAAGATTGTTACCCTCCAGGTCTTTGCGGTTGACCCACCAGGTAAAGTTGATCAGCAGTTTTTGAAAAACACTTTCCAGAAACGATCTATCTCGCTCCACACGAGCGCCGGTCATTTTGTAGACGCGCCAGGCAGACCAGGCGTGCACCGGTGGATTAACATCACCGAATGCAAATTCGTAAGCTGGAATCTGGCCGTTAGGGTGCATATACCATTCCCGCAGAAAAAGGAGCAGCTGCTGTTTGGCAAACCCGGGATCCACCCGAGCCATCGGGATCATATGAAAAGCGAGATCCCAAGCGGCAAACCAAGGATACTCCCATTTGTCGGGTATCGACAGGACGTCGCGATTGAATAAGTGCAACCATTCGCTGTTGCGCCCACGCTTGCGATCAGCGTGAGGGGTCGGCTGTGTTGCGTCACCAGCCAGCCATTGCCGAACCACATAATGGTAAAATTGTTTGCTCCACAAAAGGCCTGCATACCCCTGGCGGGCGACTGCCCGGCTCTCCTCTGGCATGACGGCCGGAAGCTTCGCATTGTAGAACTCATCGGCCTCCTGCCTTCTACGATTGAGGAGTTCGTCAAAACCGGTCAACGGTTCCACCGGAGCCTCTGCTTTGGCGAAGAGTCGCAGGCGGATCGTCTCAGAGCTCCCGGCGTCAATTGCCATGGACACCCAGGGGGAAAACTTTGTTCCGGTCAGCTTGGGATTTATGGCTTCGGTGCGTCCGTGGACGACATATTCGTGAAAAGCATCTTTGACATACGGCCCGCCATTCTTCGCCCCGAACAACAGCCGTACATTCGTTTCGTTCTCCGTAAACAGCGGTTCGCCGGCCTTGTCGTACGCGAACTGATATTCGCCGAGTTCGGTGTGTTCCGCTCGGACCAGGCCATCCCGAATGAAGGTCAGCGAAGGCTTGGCGGTAACCTCATCGAAAATCGGTCCCCAGGACCAGGTGTTGCGAAACCAGAGGGTCGGCAATAAATGCAGGTTCGCCCTTTCGGGACCGCGATTCCAGATCGTGATCCGAATCAGGATATCGTTCGGCGAATTCTTTCCGTATTCAGCAAACACATCGAAGTATCGGTCCTCATCAAAGACTCCAGCGTCGGTAAGCTCAAATTCGGGCGCCTGAAGACCTCGTTGCCGGTTCTCGTCAATTAACCGAGCATAGGGAAACTCCGCCTGTGGATATTTGTAGAGCGCGCGCATATACGAGTGCGTCGGCGTCGAGTCGAGGTAGAAATAACTCTCCTTAACATCCTCGCCGTGGTTACCTTGGGAGCCCGTTAAACCGAATAGCCGCTCCTTCAAGATCATGTCTCTACCGTTCCAGAGAGCCAGGGCAAAACAGAGCCGGCATCGCCGATCGGTAATGCCCAGCAGGCCGTCCTCGCCCCATCGGTAGGTGCGGCTGCGGGCGTGGTCGTGTGGTAAGTAGTCCCAGCAGCTTCCATTTGGCGAGTAATCCTCGCGCACCGTTGCCCACTGCCGTTCGGAAAGGTAGGGACCCCAACGTTCCCAATTTTTGGCGCGCGAAGCGTTTTCGTCCAGGCGTATCTCTTCGTATGTCTTCATCGTACGTTATCGTGCTCGGTTTCCGATCGCAGCTGCTTGAAAGGAGCGCCAAGGCACCATCCCCATTGCTCCATCTACAATCCATTCCCCATTTCTTGACAGAGCTCTCCTCCCTCAATCCGGTTCCGCCAGATGTTGCCTCCTATTTTCGGGGAGGCAACCATTGGGGCCATTCCCGCCGAAACGCCTCTTCCCTTTTAATTTAAATCTCTAATATTTCCAGTAATTAACCAAATGACCGAGGTCCTTTAGTTAGTATTAGGTTGACAACTCCTACCTATTTAAAAACCAAGCTATGGAGTTTATAAATATCTCAAGCAGCTTCCTCCGCGCATCGCCGAGGACCTCTAATCTGCAAAGCGTGAAATCATTGTTTCGCTTGACAAAACAGAGGCAATTGCGCGCTTAATGCAAAGAGCTCTTTGCCTATTATTTTCGAACCGAATCACAAATCAGATACGAATCTTCTCAGCAAGATACATTGGTGGTGAATGTTGCAACCGCGATCATGATTGAGTTTGCATCGAATTATCTGACGCCATCTCCAGATCGGTCGCCGCGCGCTCCTCAAGAGAGTTTCTAGTTAGTAGGGTTAAAAGATTAAGATCTGTCAACGAATAGGTAACTTCGAACTGCTTCTGAGTTTGCCTCATGAACACGAGTCCAGACACTTTTTCCCAGACCTGCGACGGGTCAACCATCCATACTCAACCGCGAGCCTCTAAGCATCGTGCCCTGCTCGGAGAAATTTTCGCTGCGGCGGACATTCATCTGGACGGCCGGCGACCCTGGGACATCCGCGTCCACGACGAACGATTTTATGCGCACGTGCTTTCAGCGGCCACGCTCGGTCTTGGCGAATCCTATATGGAGGGCTGGTGGGACTGCGAGGCTCTCGATGAACTGTTCTTCCGGGCGATCCGCGCACGGCTCGCGGAGCGAGTTCGACTCAATCTAAGGGCGGCAGTCTCGTTTGCCACGGCGATTGGTCTCAATCTCCAGAATAAGCGTCGGGCACGTCGCGTTGGGCGGAAGCACTACGACTTGGGAAATGAATTCTTCCAGGCAATGCTTGATCCGGCGATGCAGTACTCATGCGGCTATTTTCGAGAAACGACCGATCTCGCCGAGGCCCAGCTTCATAAGATGGCATTGATCTGCCGGAAACTTGGGCTGAAACCGGGTATGCGACTCCTTGATATCGGATGCGGCTGGGGAGGCTTAGCGAAATATGCGGCGGAGCAGCACAGTTGCCGTGTCGTGGGCATCACGATTTCACGGGAGCAATACGCGTATGCCTCAGCCAATTGCGACGGGCTGCCGATCGAGATTCGTTTGCAGGACTACCGCGATCTTAATGAGTCTTTTGATCGAATCGTGAGCGTCGGGATGATGGAACACGTCGGCTACAAAAACTACCGCACCTACATGAAGGCCGCCTCTCGTTGCCTCGTAGAGGACGGGATTTTTCTCTGCCATACCATCGGAGACACGCGATCCAGACGGGAGTCAGATCCATGGATCGAACGATACATTTTCCCGAATTCTTTGATCCCCTCCGCTTCCCAGGTCACGCGGGCGGCTGAGGGTCTTTTTGTTCTCGAAGACGTTCACAATTTTGGAGCCTATTACGATAGCACGCTCCTTGCCTGGGATGAAAACTTCCGGGGCTCTTGGAGTCAGTTTGAGAGTCGCTATGGTGAACGCTTTTATCGGATGTGGCGATACTACTTGTTGAGTTGCGCCGCCGCATTTCGCGCTCGCAGCCTTGAGCTTTACCAATTCGTTTTTGCCAAGCCGGGCTTATTGGGGGGATATCTTCGACCGGAAATGGGAGTTTCTTAGCCGGAAATAAGACCGGAAATTTCGGCATCAACCCCAATCCCCTCTCCGTGACCTTTGTGACACCCCGTGCGAAGCTTTCCCCATTGCCCGTAGTTCTTCGCACGGAAGCCGCCGATCTCCGTGGGGCCCGTTGTGCTCATTCGTCCTTTCATCTCTTTTCACTGACCACGGTCGAAGATGATAAGTTCTTGCCGGAACCATTTCTCGGCTATAGGCAACCGGTGGGTGACAACGGTGCGAACTAAAAAAGTTCCATTTGATGAATGAGGTCTCTGTATCTTCCAAACGTCTCAATCATATCACGATCGTCGTTGTCGATGACAACAGCGATGTCCGGCGGTTTGTCGGTGCATTTCTGGCTCAGCTGGGCGCAAACATCGCTCTGGCGCAGAGCGCGATCGAAGGGTTGGAAGCCATCAAAAGCCATCGTCCGGATATAGTGCTGTCAGACATTTCAATGCCCGGCCGGGACGGCTTCGATTTGTTACGGGATATTCGCGCTCTCGCACCTGACGCCGGAGGCAGCGTACCGGTTATCGCGATGACCGCTTTGGTCACTCGTCTAGATGGGGCACGTTTTCTGAAGGCCGGCTTTCAGGCCTTCTTGCCGAAGCCGTTCCATCCAGACAAATTAGTCGAGACTATTCAAAAGGTGCTCAACGATTAGCGTCCTGTTTCCCCAAAACAGCCGATCCGCGGCCGACATGAGATCTACGGCATCATGCTGAAAGGGTGCTCGTCTCGGTTAGCACATGGGCTATTTTGTCAGTCGCTTCTTTCAGCATGTCCGATGCTTTGGAAACAGCTTCGGCTTGCGGTAAGTCGGCCTCTTGTAGTTCACTCTTCGCCGTTTCAATCAGAAAGAGCGCCGCGATCATCGAAGAAGAAACTTCCTCGTGATACGCTTGAACAATTCGGTTTCGTTCCTCATCTCGCCCTGCGGCCTGCCCCTGGCCAAACTGCGCTGACAGAGAATCGAAAGTGTGAAGCATCACATAGCCGAACTTGCCGTGGGACCTGACGATGTACGCCGGCGCTGGATCTGCGTTAAAAGCGCGCTTGGCGGCGGAGGAGATAAACTCTACCGCCTGCCCTTCCTTTTCGCCTGAAAGCGGAAACCAAGCTTCTGCAAAAGTGAGTAATTCCCCTGGCTTAGCCGATTTGAGTTCGCCTTCGGAGTAACCGGTTTGCTCAATAAATTTCGAATTCCAAGCCACAAAGGCGTCGCGCTCGAAATCGACAATCGCTCTGGGCAGAGCGAACTCGTTTAAAACCGCACAGAATTCCTGCAAATTTTGCGTTGAGAGCTCGATCCCAAAGTAAATCCCCGTGTTTTGCATAAAGTCAAGCCGGGCGTCCTTGTGCGCCTCCGATGCTGCTGGTCCGGACGTTGGCAAGAGCAATTCCTGTTTCAAGCTGGTTCCCGTCCTCAATCCTGCAACTTCTGAACTCCTGCAACTCCTGAAATCCTTCTTCCAAGTGCCTCCGCCAGCTGATCCGGTTCCGTCACGGGAAGTTTGCAAGTGAAGTTTTGGCAGACGTAGGCGGCTGTTCGCCCTTGCACGGGGGTCATCAGCCGCAGTGCGTCAACGTGCTGCGCCAGCCAGTCTTGGCCTTCACCGCCGTCGGCCAACAACACCACTTTGTTCGGCAAGTAGCGTTTCCACAAGACACGAAGAAGTTCAGCCGTTTCAGGCAGGTCCCTCTGACCCGCCAAGACGATCTGCACCGGCTCAGTCAAAGTCGCATCCAGCGAGGCCAGCATCTGCGGTAGAGCGGCGGCCATCCGTTCGAGGGCCGTGTGAAACGCTCCGAGAACGCGCGAAGCGGCGTGCTGGAATTCTTTTCGGTCAAAGATCCTGCCCAACCTGGCAAGGTTCATCGCGGCAACGGAATTGGCAGAAGGTTCCGCTCCATCATGATCCTCCTTCATCCGGAACAGGATATCGATGGCGCCCTCCTCGGTGCTGAAATAACCACCTTTTGGATCGGCAAAAAGTGCGTTCATTTGCACCTGCAGTTCCCCTGCCCATTGAAGCCAGCGCACATCAAAATCAGCTTCGTAGAGGTCTAGAAGCCCCTGGATCAGAAACGCATAATCTTCGGCAAAACCATTGGTGGCACCGGCCGTCCCGCGATAACTCCGCAACAATCGGCGTCGATACAATTCTCTTTGCACAAAGGCGCCGGCGCGCTGGGCTGCCACCAGGTAACGCTGATCTCCCAGCGCTTGAAATCCTTTGGCGAAACCGGAAATCATCAGCCCGTTCCACGCTGTCACAATCTTGTCGTCAAGGTGTGGTCTTGGACGCTGATCCCGGACGGCCTTTAATTTCTCTCGCGCGACAGACGCCAGCCGTGAAACATCATCTCTGGCGCGACCGGTCAATTCCGCCACCATCTCCAAATCGTTCTGCAGGAATAAAACGTTTTGCCCCGCCAATTCACCGTGCGGATCGCTCGCTGTCACCACATTCCCGGCTCGTCCGACTCCATACATCCGACGAAAAACGATCGACTCCTCCGGTGTCAGCAGATGATCAATTTCCGCTTGCGTCCAAACGTAGAATGCACCTTCCCGTTTCTCCGTCGCTCCCTCCTTTGGGGAACTGTCGGCATCTTCGGCCGAGTAAAAACCACCTTCCGGCGAGGTCAGATCCCGCAGGACATAGTCCAGCGTTGCCCGAAGCGTTCGTTCGAACTCCTGATCACCGGTGGCTTGCACGATCTCGGAATAAGCCGCCGCGAGTTGTGCCTGGTCATACAGCATTTTTTCAAAATGCGGCACGTGCCACCGGTCATCGACGGAATATCGATGAAACCCCCCGCCGAGGTGATCGCAGATGCCACCTCGCGCCATCTTCCGTAGGGTGAACTCTACCATATTGAAGGCGTTCGTTTCTTGGGTTCGCCGCCAGTAGCGAAGCAGAAAATTAAAGACGGACGGGCGCGGAAATTTTGGCGCAGAACTGAAACCTCCCTCCTCGGGATCGAAGCCGGACGCCAACTGCCGGTAGCCATTCTCCAGCCATTTCAGCGTCAAGTGGCTAGACTCCGACGATCGCGCTTCCCGAAGATGCGTTTCGATTGCTTCTGTGAAATGGGCGCCTTGGTCGATGATCTTCTCGGGAGTTTCCTTCCAGACGTCCGCGATCCGGGCTAGCAGGCTTCCGAATCCCGGTCTCCCATATCGATCATCCGGCGGATAATAGGTGCCACCCAGAAAAGGCTTAAGTTCCGGGGTGAGAAACACGCTCATCGGCCAGCCGCCCGAACCGGTAGTGCTCTGGACAAAGGTCATATAAACCCGATCCACATCCGGTCGCTCTTCCCGATCTACTTTGATGCTGACGTAATGTCGATTCATGAGGTCTGCGACCGTCTGATTCTCAAACGATTCGTGCTCCATCACGTGACACCAGTGACAAGTAGAATAACCGATCGAGAGAAAAATCGGCTTTTTCTCCGTTTGGGCCTTCTGAAAGGCCTCCGGTCCCCAGGGATACCAATCCACCGGGTTGTGGGCATGTTGTAGAAGGTACGGAGATTTCTCGTGAATGAGGCGGTTCGGTGCATGCTCAGACGGCATAGGGCAACAAAACACTTTTTGGCAAATTGGGAAAGAGCGGATCGGCGTGTCGGCGATGGGGCGGTTCGGCGTAGGCTCACGCGCCTTCTCACGATTCGCCGACACGCCGACACGCCGACACGCCGACACGTGTCCCCTCGTAGACTCGCACCACGCGTTTAGTGATTCCCGTAAATATTTCCCAGGCAATGGTTCCGGCTTTGGTTGCTAGTTCGCTGGCCAGGATCTCCTGGTCCCCTTGCCGTCCAATGAGGACGACTTCGTCACCAGGCTCAACACTGTCAAGGTGGGTCACATCCACCATGATCTGGTCCATTGTCACCCTGCCTAACAGCCTGCACCGGCGCCCCTTAATCAGGACGTCCGCTTCCTGACCAGACAAATGACGGTCGAAACCGTCGCCGTATCCCGCACAGAGGGTTGCCACTTTCATTCGGCTAGGCGTCACGAACGTTCTTCCGTAGCTGATACTCCGGCCGGACCCTAAAACCCGGACCAGGACCACCCGCGTTTTCAGCGTCATCGCCGGCCGGAACTTCGCCTGGAACTCGTTCAGCGGCGATATGCCGTAAACGCTCAAGCCGACGCGCGCCAGATCGCCAGACTTTGCATCGCTTCCCAACCGCATCGCCCCGGCGCTGTTCAATATTGCAGCTGGTTGCTCTTCGAGGTGCGACCGCGACGCGATCGTTCGGAACCGCTCCAGCTGGCGTACCGTGTAAGCCTCGTCTTCATCCGCCACTGGAAAATGCGAGGAGAATGCCGCTATCCGAAGCCGTGGCATAGCCTCAACCGCACTCAAAACCTGCTCCGCTTCTTCCTCCGACGACCCAATTCGCCCCATTCCGGTATCGATCACAAAATGCACCGGGATCCGCCCGCCGGAAGGCACGAATTTTGCATATCCGGTGGCCTCTTGGAGGTTTGAGACCGTAGGAATAAACGCCTCATCGACAATTGCCTGGCGTTCTTCGGGTAATGCCGGGCCGAGAATCAACACCGGCGCTTGAGCACCCGTCGAACGAACGGCCCTGGCCTCGGCAAGACTGGCGACGCCAAACAGGTCGACATCTCGGTCGAGCTCGCGCGCGATTTCCAGCAGGCCATGACCATACGCATCCGCCTTCACGATGGCGATGATCCGAACTCCCGCTGGAACGAAGGAGCGAATAGTCCCTAGGTTTGATCGCATTGCCTCAAGGTTAATTTCTGCCCAGCAGCGAAAGCAGGTATTCATCGATAGCCACGCCACAGGAAGCCGGCACCGGCAAGCAAAAGAAGATTTCGCACCAAAGGGAAAACCGTGCCGGTGGCTGCAAAGGCCTTCCCAAAACAACCGCAATCGATCCCGAGCCCTCGGACGGTTGCGCTCGCCAGTGCAAATGAGAAAACCAATAACAAACAGGTGATCAGCATCAGTGCCCCTCGATCAAATCTTTTCACGACCAGGAGCGCGCCAACAAGAATTTCCAACCAGGGAAGGTAAACCGCCGCGAGCGCTCCCGGAAGCCACGGAATAAGGTTGTACCGTTGGATTTCGACCGCGAATGCGCCCGGGTCGTAGGCCTTCGTCGCCCCTGCGAAAACAAAAAGGCCACCCAGCGCAATACGCACCACCGTTCGGATGATGTTAGCCACCCGTGGCCACCCAGGGCGAGTCACGCCTCCGGTCATTTTCTGGTCTTCCACGCCTCCCATCCCCCCTTGAGCACAAAAACCGAAGTAATGCCGCTCTTCCGGAGGCGCTCCGCAACCTCGTGGCTTAACTCGCAGGTTGCTGCACTGCAATAGACCACGACCTTTTTATCCGGACTCCATTGATCAAGAAAATTAGGCAGCAACTCGTCCCAACTTTCCAGGTTGAGTAATATCGCACCAGGCACGTGATCCGCCCGATACTCATCGGCTGAACGCGCGTCGACCCAAAGCACGCTCTCTCCCCAGGCCAAAACGGTCGGAAGCCTTTCTTCTCCCGGCGCCAATGTCTCCTCAGTCCATGCTGGACGCTGCGGATGAAAAGCCGCCGTTAATCCCGCGGGAATGAGCGCAGACACGAGAATCAACAACGCCTGACGGATGGCTCTACCGTCTCGCAGCAAATGAAGAGACGGCCTACTCTTTTCATTTGATGCGGGCGTAGGCGTATTTCCTCTCCGGGTCGTCTGGCGGATAATTCGTTTGGATTACCAGCGTCGCCGCGGCCGGCTGCGCGACGCTGTCAGGGGTGATCTGAGCTTCGTACTCCTTGCCGGCTTTTACTTCAGTCAATTTGACTTTTAAAGCAGGATTGTCCGAGGTGACAGAAACAATCTTGGCCGGTGCATCTTCCGCAATGGCGATCCGGATCGTTTTAGGATCTGGTCGTTCACCGACCAGCCAAACAACAATATCCGGCGCAATACTGACTGTTTCCTGAATGTAGACGTGCAACTTAAGAACCGTCGGCTGTTCCGGAGCGACGGAGTCAGTCACCAGAATCGATTTTTCCTGCCTTCCGGTCCGACCGGAAAATGTGAATTTGGCTTCAATCTCACCGGATTCACCCGGCGCATAATCGGCCTTGGTCAAGGCGGCGGTCGTGCAACCACACGAGGTTCGTACATTCTCAATCTTGATTGGCTTGGCGCCGCTATTAGTAAACTTGTACTTCGCGACGACTTCCTTGTCCTGCGGTTTCGAATTGAAGGTTTGTTCCGTCGTTCCCCAGGTCAACTGACCAAAAGCCGAGCCGGCGAACAAGCAAAGCAGACACACCAATAAGTTCATAGGAGGAGGTTTCGATTTCATACGGACAAACCGGTCGCGGGAGAAAAGCAAAAATTACATAGCTTGCCAGAGCCGCAACCACAATGTGGGAACTGGGATTTTCATGTGCTACTCTGAGAGTAATCGGGAACTGACTTATGTATCAGATCGTCTTCAACGAAATAAGTGCGGCCGAAATGGCCAGAATTCCAAAAGAACTTCAGCTGGAGCTGCTCGCCGAATTCCAGTTTTTGCCCGATGATCTGGACAGCCTCGATTCCAAGGCTTTCGGCATTATCGAGCGAGAAGGAAAACGTCTCTATCGTTATCGAACCAACGATTACCGGATTTACTTCGAGCGCAGCCCCGAGGGCGTCCTGGTACATCGGGTGCTGCACAAGAACACCATTCGTGATTTCCTCTTCCGTTCAAAACTGCCGATGGCAGAAGACGAACAGCTTCAAGAGCATGCCGGCTTCTGGAAACTGATCGAAGAGGGAGAACAAAAAAAGAAGTAAAGTCCTGCTAATTTCCATGGATCCCCTTCACGAGCTGGTCGAGAACGAAGAAAAACGGAGAAACGCTTTTCCGATTTGTCGGAACAAAATTTTCATGGCTCATGCGGCGGTCACCGCTTTGCCGCGTCTCGTTGCGGACGCGATCATTCGGTTTACCGAGGAGAGTGCCGCCAATTTCGAAAATTTCGCTGAGCTGTTGAAATCGATCCAGGAAGCGCGCGCCTCGGCGGCCCGCTTAATCGGAGCTACCTCGGAAGAAATTGCCTTAATTGGTCCGACCTCCCTTGGACTGAGTCTCTTTGCAAATGGAATCGACTGGCGGCCCGGAGACGAGGTGATCTGTTACCTGGATGATTATCCGGCCAACGTCTATCCTTGGTTGAATCTGCGTTCACGCGGGGTGACCATTCGTTTTCTTGAACCGGCGGAGACCGGGGCGCTGACGCCGCAGCTTGTCGCGGAGGCGTTGACCCCAAAGACCAGGTTGGTCGCTCTTGCCTCCTGTAACTTCCTTTCCGGATATCGTATCGACTTGCAAGCGATAGGCAAGTTGCTCCGGGAGAAAGACATTCTCTTCTCCGTCGACGCAATCCAGACCCTCGGCGCTTTTCCGACGACGGTTGAATATGTCGATTTCCTCAGCGCCGACGCGCACAAATGGATGCTGGGGCCACTCGCCATCGGCATCGTCTACGTCCGTAAAGAGTGCTTCGATCTGTGCCGACCAACTCTTCTTGGGTCGTGGAATGTGAAAGCGCCTGGTTTTATCGCTCAGGGCGAAATCGAATTTCATCCCACCGCCCAGCGTTATGAGCCCGGCGCGATGAACGTAATGGGAATTTTTGGTATGAAGGCAGCCATTGACCTCTTGTTGGAAATGGGAATTCCCAGCGTCGCTCAGCGTATCCGGACGATCACCGCCCAGCTCACCGGCGGTCTGCGGGAGCTAGGATTTGTCTTTCTCGGGCCGACAGATGGCCCGAACGCTTCCGGCATCGTCACTGTCTCGCGCCCTGGAACTGATATGAAGGCCTTATTCGAACGGTTGACCGCCGCGAACATCGTCTGCTCCGCGCGAGAGGATCGGCAGGGACACCATTACATTCGTTTCAGTCCTCACTTTTACAACACCGAGGCGGAAGTCGACCAGGTTCTGAAGGTGATGGCCTGATAGTGTCAGTGCCAGTTCTTCAATCGTGCTCGTCCTCCATCTTCGAGCGGGCAAACTCAAAAAAAGCTTCGTGCACGGGAAACGACAAGGCCCATCAGGCTCCCACTGACACTGACACTGGCACTGACACTTTCTTCCCCCTTTACTGTTCATTCGACATTCGCGATAGTGCGCCTCCTAAAAAAAATGGACCAGATCGGCATCGGATTAGCAGGCCTCGGCACTGTCGGAGCAGGTGTCTACAAACACCTGATTCAGAACCGAGCCATTATCAGTGAACGGGTAGGCCTCGAGCTCGCGGTGCGCCGGATTGCGGTCAGAACTCCTGAACTCGTTCGATCGGTGCAACCTCCAGCGGAGATGATCACCAGCCGTTGGGAGGAACTCGTCGAAGATCCCGCAATCAATATCCTCGTGGAACTGATGGGAGGAATGGATGCTTCGTATCAATTTATGATGCGGGCCCTGGATGCCGGGAAAGTCGTGGTGACAGGAAACAAAGCGCTACTGGCCGAGCGTGGATTCGAGATTTTTGAAAAAGCGGCCGAAAAAGGTGTCCCAATTTTTTTCGAAGCCGCGGTCGCTGGTGGCATCCCCATCATTAAATCGATCCGGGAAGGGTTTATTGGGAATCATATTGAATCCATTCACGCGATTCTGAACGGAACGAGCAACTACATCTTGTCCCGGATGACCGAGCAGAGCATGGATTTCCCTGAGGCATTGCGCGAAGCTCAAGAACAAGGATA
>DATHPI010000477.1:0-3438 GCA_035484035.1 Chthoniobacterales bacterium | reverse complement strand
TGGCGCTGACCGTTTATTTTTCGTTTATTCGATTCAGTCTCTTGAATCCGGATGTCAGCGGCTTTGCCGGATTCGAAAACTACCAATATCTCATCGAGGATGAAGCGTTTTGGCCGGCCATCATCAACACGATCATCCTGGTGGGAGCGGTGTTGATCATCACGATCGTGTTTGGGGTACTCTTGGCGGTCCTCTACGACCGGGAATTTTTCGGTAAGAATGTGGCAACCTTGCTGGTGATCGCTCCGTTCTTTGTCATGCCGACGGTCAGCGCATTGATCTGGAAGAATTTCATATTCCATCCGGATTACGGACTCATTGCCTTCGTTCTGGGAAAAGTGGGGCTCCGCCCGATCGCCTGGTTTACCGACTTTCCACTACTTTCAATCATCATTATCGTCGCCTGGGAATGGCTCCCCTTCGCTTTTCTGATCTTGTTTACTTCGCTGAAGTCATTGGATAGCGAACAGAAGGAAGCTGCTTCAATTGACGGGGCAAATCCCATTCAGCTGTTTTTCTTTATCATCGTCCCGCACTTGCAACGAGCGATCGGTGTCGTGGTGATGATCGAGACAATCTTCCTGTTGTCGATTTTTGCCGAGATCTACACGACAACTTCCGGCGGTCCCGGACATGCCAGCGAAAACCTGGCTTTTCTGGTCTATTCGCTGGGTATCCAAGGATTCAATGTCGGCACCGGATCTGCCGGCGGTATTCTCGCAGTTATACTTGCGAACATCGTTGCCTATTTCCTGGTCAAGATGCTTGCCAAAAATCTCAAAGGCCGCTGACATGAAAAAATCTGGTACTCTGATTTTCGGCATCATCGGGTGGGTAATCGCCATTATTATCTTCTTTCCGATTTTCTGGATGACCATCACTGCGTTCAAAACCGAGCGCGGCGCTTACTCGCCAGATCTGATCTTCATGCCGACGCTTGAGTCCTTCAGGGATGTGTTTGCTCGCAGCAACTATCTGGTGTTCGTGTTGAACTCCATCTACGTCTCGATTGGCTCGACCCTGGTCTGCTTTATTTTTGCTATTCCAGCTGCCTATAAGATGTCGTTTTTCCCGACACTCAAAACACAGGGGAGATTACTCTGGATGCTCTCGACCAAGATGATGCCCGCCGTCGGCGTCTTGGTTCCGATTTACCTGATCTTCAAGCAATGCGGCCTTTTAGACAACATATTCGGATTGATTATCATTTACACGTTAATGAATCTCCCGATCGCGGTGTGGATGTCCTACACCTACTTCTGTGAGATTCCTGCGGCGATTCTAGAGGCAGGCCGGATCGACGGGGCAACCCTCTGGCAGGAGATTTGGCACCTTTTGCGCCCGATGACCTTACCGGGGCTTTCTTCGACTGGGCTGATCCTGATCATCTTCGCGTGGAACGAGGCTTTCTGGAGCATCAATTTGACCGGCGCAAACGCGGCGCCATTGACGGCGTTTATCGCCTCCTATTCCAGTCCGGAAGGCCTTTTCTTCGCGAAGCTTTCTGCGGCTTCTCTGCTGGCGGTCGCCCCGATCATGGTGCTCGGGTGGCTCACGCAGAAACAGCTCGTACAAGGTTTGACCTTCGGAGCAGTGAAATAGGAAAGCAATTCCGCCCGTAGGCACTTCTAAGATAAGGGCTGATTCGGATGGTCTCTGCCCCGCAGGGGCTGCAGGACTCAGCCCAGAAAGGGTCGAGGATTGGTCGCAGCAACTCACACTTCTGCCCCACTGGCAACAGACAACTGACAACTGACAACTGGCAACTGTTCGTATCTCCGTTCTTCTGGCACCCCCGCAGGGCGCGAAATGGGGAGTCAAAGATTCGCTCGAATTTCGTGACCCATTTCCTCGGTCGAAACGAGGCTGGTTCCTTCGGACCAGATGTCTCTGGTGCGCAATCCTTTCGCGATGGTCTGGCGCACAGCCGATTCGATCCGGGCTGCGGTATCGTCCAAGTTGAACGAATGGCGTAGCATCATTGCCACGGAGAGAATCTGGGCGATTGGATTGGCGATCCCTTTGCCTGCAATATCCGGAGCCGAGCCTCCGCTCGGTTCATACAGACCAAAGCGGTAAGAGCCATGCTGTCCGGTTCCCAGGCTGGCACTTGGCAGCATCCCGATCGAGCCGGTCAACATCGCCAGTTCATCGCTGAGAATGTCGCCAAAAAGATTCTCGGTCACTACGACGTCAAATGCTTTAGGGGCCCGGATAAATTGCATCGCGGCGTTGTCGACCAGCAAGTGGGTCAATTCGACATCGGTATAATCCGCCGCGACTTCTTTCAGGACGGCGCGCCAGAGGAGGCTGTTCTCGAGCACATTGGCCTTGTCCACCGAGACAAGTTTCCGCTTGCGCGACCGGGCGATCTGGAACGCAAGGTGTGCGATCCGTTCAACTTCGGATTTCCGGTACACCATGGTATCGACTGCCACAATTTCTCCATTTTCTTGGTGAGTTCCTTTGGGCTGCCCGAAGTACAACCCGCCGGTCAATTCCCGGATGCAAAGAATTTCGAATCCCCCTTGAACGAGATCCGGCCTCAGCGGCGAAGCAGCGGACAACTCGGGCAAACAGAGGGCCGGTCGCAGGTTAGCAAACAAGTTAAAGTGTTTCCGCAGGGGAAGCAGAGCCGCGCGCTCCGGCTGCTCGTTCGGCGGTAGCCGCTCCCACCTCGGGCCGCCAACAGAACCAAACAAAATAGCGTCGCTGACCTCACAATTCGATAGTGTATCCCCCGGTAACGCTTTTCCTGTTGCTTCAATCGCTGCCCCGCCCACCAGGGATTCGTTCAGACTGACTTGGAATTGATCCAGCTCAGCACATCGTTGCAGGAGCCCTAGCGCCTCCACCATCACCTCGGGCCCGATACCATCGCCGGCTAAAACAGCTATTTTATATGTAATTGGCATATCCGTTTCACTGTTGCATCATCGAAAAGAAGGGAACAGAGAGAATTTGAGCAGAGGTAGCAAAGGAATAAAAGCGAGAAGAGAAAGGTTCCGCTTGAGAACACCTACGACAGCGGCCCTTCTTCTACAAAACAGATTGTGAATATGTTTTGCCTGGCTGGGCAGGCAATTTCCAGCAGACACTGGGTCCCGCGAAAATCAACCAACGCCAATGTTGAGTATTTACATATGATTGAATGGGAGACTCCGCGCCGCGAGAACAAAATCCCGCATTTTCTTTTTGTCTTTGAAGCCTTCGCTGTTTTCCACTCCGGTGGCCACGTCGACCGCGAAGGGGCGCATCTCCCGAACTGCGTCCGCCACGTTTTCCGGTGTCAATCCGCCGGCGACGATCAATGGCTTGGCAAACTTCACCTCCTTCAGAAGCGTCCAATTAAATCGCTCTCCCGTTCCACCAAACGCGCCTTCCCGGTGGCTGTCGATCAGAAAGCCGAAGACAGGATAGTCGCGAACTCCCTCCAGG
>DATHPI010000476.1:0-3474 GCA_035484035.1 Chthoniobacterales bacterium | reverse complement strand
CTGCAGCCAGATCACTGTCATTGATAGCCAGGGAATCGGGGGTTTGGTGCGCAATTGGTTGTCGCTTAAGAGCCAAGGTGGAAAGCTGAAACTACTTAACCCTTCCGTCCGATTGCGTGAAGTAATGCAGATTGTTAGTCTCCACAAGGTCATCGAGTGCTTTGACGATATAGAACTGGCCTTGCGTGGTTTCTAGACTCCTCGGGAAAGATCCCAGTTGCTTGGATTGCTAATTGCAGGAGCAACCGCACGGCATTTCTAAAATCGGAGGATCATTTCTCTGTCTCTGCCATCAGGCTTTTCGTGAAGTCGCTGCTCGTTATTGTTCTAGGCGTCGGTCCATTTTTCGTCGCGCGGGCGCAAGATTCTCAGTCCAACAAGGGTGATGAATCCTGGACGACCACGGCGGAACCCAATGTCGAAAGCCTGAATCCGGTGCGGACGAGGGAGAGCCACAATAATTGGCGCCCTCCAACTGTTGTGGAGTTTTGACGAAGGACAGCCGCCGACCTCGCAATCGTCGATTACATCGCGGCAGAGACAGCGCGGCGCCGTTCGTTCGGGTTTTGTCTGGAACGATTAAGGAGCAAAGATGAGTCCGACGGACCTGATCCTCTCGTTTTTGGGAGTGTTGTTGACAATTTTTGTTTTGAGTGTGGTCTTTGGTTCGTTCTTCACCGTAGAGACAGCGCAGGTCGCCATCGTGCAACGTCTGGGTAAGTTCTCACGTGTTGCAGGTCCGGGACTTAATTGGAAAACGCCCTTGATTGAGGCCGTAGTCCAGCGAATGAGCATGAAGGTCCAGCAGTTTGACGTGAAAGTCGAAACTAAGACGCAGGACAACGTGTTCGTTCAAATCCCCGTCTCCATCCAATACAAAGTGATACCAGAATCCGTGGAAGCGGCATTTTACAAACTAACCGATCCCGTTAAGCAGATCGAATCAATGGTCTACAACGTGGTTCTCGGCCACGTTCCGAAAATGAAGCTGGACGACACTTTCCTCAATCAGGCAGCCATCGCCAACGATTTGCGCGACAGCCTCGACGGCTCCATGAAAGAGTACGGCTACTCGATCGTGAAAGTGCTCATTTCCGACATCGTGCCGGACCAAAAGGTGAAAGCCGCGATGAATGACATCAACGCCGCGCAGCGCGAACGCGAAGCGACCGTATCCCGCGCTGAAACCAACAAGTTGCTCCTGGTGAAGCAGGCCGAAGCGGAAGCCGAATCCAAGCGCCTGCAAGGCGAAGGCATCGCTAACCAACGCAAGGCCATCATCTCCGGCTTAAAAGAATCGGTGGAAGACTTCGCGAAGACCGTCGAAGGTTCCACCCCCCAGGACGTCATGCAACTCGTCCTAATGACCCAGTACTTCGACACCCTAAAGGAAATCGCCGCCAACGACCACAGCAACACCATCTTGATCCCGCACACGCCAAACACGTTGACCGATCTATTTGGCCAGATCCGCAACGCCGTAATCACCGGCGCGGAAATGACCAAGCGACCAGTACCCTCCTCACTGTCCCCGAGCGAGCCACAAAAATGAGCAAGATGCCCGCCGCTCCAAACTGAGTTGCAGCCGTTCTATCCTCTGCTGGCCATTCAACGATGTCACCCTGCGCTTAACAATTCCCCGCGTAAGGCGCTCAAGCGAAGGTCGTAAGCCGCCTAGAAATTCAATTCCTGCCTGGATTTGGTCAATAGTGCCCGGACCTTTCACATCAAGAGTACGATAATCCTTGCCTGCCAATTCATGACGGTTGACGAAGAACTCCTCCAATTCTTTCAAGAATTTCTTGCCAAGGTCGTCAACGCGTTTTATGTCGGCACAAGAAACAAAGCTCCCCTAAAGAATTTGAAACTCAATGGGGGCTGAGTCGTTAAGCCTGAGTACAAAAGGAACTTACCGAGCGAGGGAATGTGGCGTCAACACACTCGACTCGCAGGCGGAAGTGACCATTCTGTAATCGTCTGGACGTTGGCGCATGAAGAACAGCGCCAATCGAGGTAGCATGTGCCAATGGAAAAGCTGAAAGCGTCACTACGCAAACTGATACAGCATCCATATTTCGTGCCCGGATGCCTGCTGACAGGCGTGGTGTTGCGACTTCTTTGGATATGGCTCATTACAGCTGATCAAGTGAACGATTTCGTGTGGTTCCAGGAGCGCGGCGTAAGCATAGCAAGCGGCGCGGGGTATGCCGTGGACGGCCGCCCGACAGCTTATTGGCCAGTTGGATACCCGGGATTTCTGGGTGTGCTTTTTTCGATATTTGGTCCTTCCGTGTTGGTTGCGAAGCTGGTCAACCTAGTGATGTACATGGGCATAATTGTCTTGACGTATTCGTTTACCAAAGAAATATTTCATTCCGAATATTCAGGCCGAATCGCGCTGGCCATCCTGTGCATTTATCCCAACCACATTGCCTACACGTCATTGCTCGCTACGGAAATTTTCGTGGTATTTCTGGTGATGTTGGGTGGGCTGCTGCTCATGCGCGCCTCGGGGCGCATAGGCCTGTTGATTCCCGCAGGGCTTTGCTGGGGACTGGCCACGCTGACCAAGCCGCAACTCATTTTTCTACCATTGCTTTTTTTGGCGATCTTTTCCAAGAATATTAAAGCCTTGTTGCAGTCAGCGATCATCGTATTCCTGGTTATCGCGGCGTGCCTGGTGCCCTGGATAATCCGCAATGACCGGGTGATGGGAACACCGCTGCTGTCCACGAATGGCGGGATCGTGCTCATGCAAGCCAACAATCCTTATGCCACCGGAAAACATATCTGGGACGAAAACGTAGACTCGCTGTTGGGCGACTTGCGGTCTAAGGGCGAAGAAATGTTCGATGGGAAAGAAGTAGCCCGGGAAGCGAGGGCCAGACAAGTCGGGATCAACTACATCGAGCAACATCCGCTGCGGGTTCTTTCGTTGTGGCCCAAGAAGATTTTCTATTTATACCGCTCGGACGTCGATGGTTTTTACTACACCATGGGCATGATTCCTGATTTATCCAGCAGCATGCATTTGTTGTATGTGGCATTGAGGGTCTGGGCAGAGCTTTATTATTTTTTCGTGCTTGGTTTGGCTTTATTTTGCTGGAGGGTGGTGCGCAATGGAAGCAGGCCCTATCGACTCGGAGTTTATGTAATCCTCTATTTCACCGCGATCTGCCTGGTGTTCTTTGGAAATGCCCGCTATCACTTCCCGGTGATCCCATGGGTGGCCATGTATGCGGGCGTAAGTGGTGCGTTGCTGCTGGGACTGTGGCCGGAATCTGCATCAGGTCACAGCACCGGTCACGAGAACGCACGCTGAGACTTGCCAATGAACGGCGGAACAAGAGTTGCTCTAATTCTCGTCTTTGTATCCAAGGCCCGACTGTCCATTAACTACAAAGGGACTCAATCCAGCGATTCAGTTCGACATAAAGGCAGGCTTTGTCTATCAGCGCTCTTGCGCCCAAGCTT
>DATHPI010000475.1:0-3323 GCA_035484035.1 Chthoniobacterales bacterium | reverse complement strand
CCGCTTTAGAAAATCCAGGTATTCCTGTTGAAAGGTATGTTAGCGTCTAATCCCGAGATCCGTTCAATGGTCCCGCTGGGACGGGGCTATTTTTCCTTATGACTCCAGGCACTTCGTGCCTGGCCTGCCCAGGGTTTACCCGGGTTTACCCTGGGTAGTTCTCCCCACCCGAATTAGTCCTGAAGGGGCCATGAGATACGGCGATAATCCGCTCGGAACCTTTGAACCGGATCGCGTGCGCATTTCCAGCCTCCTTCAGGGCGAAGCGTTTATTTTCGAATAACCCAGGGTAAACCCTGGGCTAAGCTATTTTGGCCACTTCGGGCCACGGATTAGAAACATCCAAACTCCAGAGCCATAAGGCCAATCAGCGCCCGCTCGGGCAGACCGAAGAGACCGGGGCTTTGAGCGACCCGTCGTTTTCATCATTCGTTTTTCGGGTAGAAGCTACTGTCTTTTTGAAGTTCCTCGAAAATCTTCCCAGCTTGGCTGTCGGTCACGAATCCGGCGAGTATTTGGCGCAGGACGGCTTGTTCTGTGGCCGCTTGGTAAGGAAGGAGAATCAGCTTCTGAAGCTCCACCCTGCAATGAACTGCTTTTAACCAAATCTTGAGCGGATGATTCTGCTCCTTGGCATCGAGATATTCTCCATAATACTGGAGGAACAGGTCTCTCTCATATTCTGGGTTATCAGGCATCTGGACGCTTTCTATTCTTCGGAATTGCCTTGGCTATCAGGACGCAACGAGAAAGCCAATTCGAATTTCGTCGAAGGGGTCAATCAAAATGGCTGACTCCAAGATCAACAGCGAAGACGGGCTCGTCTCAAGCGACCACGGATCCGAGGAGGGCTCCGCAAATCGCCGCATTGGTGTCTTTCGCTGAGCGACCTCAATCCCCCGCGATGAATCCCTTTGTGACCTTTGTGGCCTCTGTGCGATGCTTTCCTGTCGCCTCTTTCTCTAGGAACGACGCTTCCCAGCAGGACACGGGCGCCATCCAGCCGTTTGTGATTGCAGGAGGCGCATCCTATCAGCGGAGCTGATAGAAGATCAAGAAACGCGATTGTTTCAATTTTTTCCCAGTGCTAGCCTGCTCTGGTTTGGAGTATCAATGGCCACGGAAACCGCACAGAATCTGAACGAGACAAATGCAACACCAGCAGGAAGCGAAGCCGTTCTGCTCATTTTGGTGACAGCCAGCTTCTCTCATCTTCTCAATGACACTATTCAATCGATCATTCCGGCAATTTATCCGGTGCTCAAAGATTCGTTTCAACTCAGCTTCGCCCAAATCGGTCTGATTACACTCACTTTCCAGGTGACCGCTTCGTTGCTACAGCCTCTCGTGGGCCTGTATACCGACCGCCGACCGCAGCCATTCTCCTTGGCTATCGGGATGGCGTTTTCTCTGGTCGGCTTGGTTCTGCTTGCTTTTGCGAATAGCTACCCAACGATCCTGGTGGCCGCAGCTTCGGTAGGTCTGGGCTCTTCTATTTTTCACCCGGAAGCTTCTCGCCTGGCTCGCCTGGCCTCCGGAGGGCGATATGGCTTTGCCCAATCACTTTTCCAAGTCGGAGGCAATGCCGGCCAATCCTTTGGACCTCTACTGGCGGCACTCGTGATTGGCGCGCGGGCCAGGAGCAATGTCATCTGGTTCACACTGATCCCACTGGTCGGAATCGTTGTGCTGTACAACGCGGGTCGTTGGTACCGGCGAAATCTTCCACGAGCTCACAAGCACATCAGGCGCCCGGTCAGCCATATCGATCTTCCTCCGGCGCAAATTCGATGGGCTCTCTTCATCCTCATTAGCTTGATTTTCTCGAAGTTCTTCTACCTCGAGAGTATGCGGAGCTATTTTACGTTTTATCTCATATCTAAATTCCATGTCGGCGTACAGCACGCGCAGTTGCTTCTTTTTCTGTTCCTGTTTTCCGTGGCCGCCGGCACCATGCTTGGCGGAGTTATTGGTGATCGATTCGGACGCAAATACGTAATATGGGTCTCGATCTTAGGGGCTGCGCCGCTCACGTTGCTTTTGCCGTATGTCAATCTTGGCTGGACGATAGTGCTTTCTATTTTGATTGGAATAATCTTGTCATCAGCATTCCCTGCCATCCTGGTTTACGCCCAAGAATTAGTTCCTGGTAAAGTAGGACTGATATCGGGACTTTTCTTTGGATTCGCTTTTGGAATCGCCGGCATTGGATCGGCGGTCTTTGGCCAATTGGCCGATCGCACCAGCATCGAATATGTGTACTGGGTCTGCTCTTTTCTCCCTCTGATTGGGCTGCTGACCGGCTTTCTTCCTAATTTGGAACGGCCGGCAACAACTATCACGGGCGGCAAATGAGCGATGTGAGTGCGGCTAGTGCACCAGTCACTGACTTGGTGCACTAGTCTGGGTTCACTCACATTCCCGGTTCAGCTATGTGGGGCTTTGGGAACATTGAGCGGAAAGAAGAAAGCACGATCAGACCTGAGTGCTGACGTTCACCTCGACCGTTGGTGTCGCCACTGCAAGTGTGCCATAGAGCGGGCATCGAGCTTTGAACGCATTGACGAGTTGGTGGCCTTCGTCTTGACTGACTCCCGTCAGGGTAAAATCAAGCCGGACAGAGTTGAATAGCGTAACGTCTGAGCGTGCTTGGTCACTCCGATCCAGGATGGCGGAGATAATTCCAGTCGCAGAGCGCAGCGAGAGATTCTTGTCTCTCGCAAACACTTGCACCAGTTCGACACCGCAGGTGATTACGCCGGCAAGGAAAATCTCGGGAGGCGTCAAAGCTTCGCCTGGACAGCCGTTCTGAACAGGTCCATCAACGACAAAGTGATGATGACGGCTATTGCAGATCAGCCGTCCAAAAGTGTCTGTTAAACCGGCTCGGATTTGGTATTCTCGGATATTGGCTTTGTTCTCGGTGGTCATAAGAAATTACCTCCTTTTTCCTCTCTATGTCGCCCAGACCCCCGCCAGAGGCAACCAGGATCGGCTTTGTCGGCGCCTGCCGTTTGCCATTAAGTCGCTCTCTGCCCTGAAAGTGCAGATCGGGAAGAAAGAGCCCATTAGAGTTTCACTTTATCCGCGAGACCATCGTGCCTGGCTGGTCGGGTTGCAGTCAAAAGGTCGTTCGGATTCTTCGCGTTGGCTCCAGGCGGTAGGTTCGGCGCATCCTAACTTAACTAAATTAGCTAACTCAGCTTTGGTGAAGAATCATGACTTACCCCCCATCCAACATATACTGTTTTTTAGCCTAACTCTCGGTGCGTCAGCGCCCTTGGCTCAACAGAAAACCGTGGCTATCAGAGCGGTTGAAAACA
>DATHPI010000474.1:0-5326 GCA_035484035.1 Chthoniobacterales bacterium | reverse complement strand
AATATTACGGTTGGTGTAAGTCGCACCAAAAATGACTCCATCGAAGGTGTCGTAGCCTCCATAGAAACCTAACTCCTTCGCCCTGGCTTCTCGTGGGTTAGCCACTAGTTGAATTGTTCCATCCGGTTGCGCTACTTCTTGTATATCCAGCGTATCGTACAAACCGGTCAGGTAGAGTCTACGATAGAGATCTTTGAGTCTTTCTGGATCGTAGGTCTCGCCCCGCAGTGCTGCAAGGCGCCTCGGCAAGAATTCGGGGCGGAGCCGAGCGCTCGGCTCCTGGCTGACGATCACTCCTCCGAAATGATAGATCGGTCCGGGGGTCGAATCGACTAAGATCGGGACACGTCCACCCTGGACTTTCTGAAAATTGGGGGTGACCGTTACCAAAGCCGAAAAGTAACCCTTGGATTTGAAAATGAAGGTCAAATCCCTCTGCAAATTTTGCAGTTCCGCTTCGGAATAGGGTTTGGGCGGGTCAGTCAGTGATTTAATTTTGGAGGCAAATTGGTTCTTAGCGAGGCCGAAATTCTCGGAAAAGGAAATCGGTCCGAAAAAGTAGCGTGGCCCCTCTTTGATCGTGACGATCGCGTTCACCGTTCCGGTGCGGTTATCGGGAAGGGTGGTCAGCTTAACAATCTGAACCTGTGGGAAACCTTGCGAAACATAGAAGCTTTGCAACAGGCTGGTTCCGGTTACCAAGTCGGACTCCACGAAGGGGAGGTTCTTTTGAAACTGGGAGTAGCGAGCGCGGGTCGTGCCGATCATATAATCATTTAAGACTGCCGGCTGAAAAGTTTTGTTCCCTTCGAATGTAATATTGCCGAGTTTGTAGAAGGGCCCCTCACTAATATGCAATTCCAGGTAGGGCTCGCGAATTTTGTATTTCACATCGACTGCCGGATAACCATGTCGTCGATAGAAAACTGCCAGATAGTAGGCGGTGTCGTCGGCCAAGGGCAGGCTAAGACCTCGTTGCTGAATGGCGGCCAGGGGGTCGGCAAGTGCCGCGCTCAGTTCCCGATTGCTGAACTTCGTATTTCCGACAAACTGCACGCGCGCTGCTGCGCTCGGAGGAGGCGCGGTGTTATTGATCAATTCTGGTTCGGCTGCCTTTGGAGGATTTTCGCGCTGCGCCAGAAGAGAAAGCGCCAACGGACCCAGTAACAGGATGGCGATCGCAGCGAGGACACATCTCATCGGAAGCGAATTAAATATTTTAAGCGAAGTTGATAACTGCTCGTTCCGAAGTCGCCGATGATCTGCCAATTCTTGGTCAGCTTAAAACTACTAACGATGTTTTGTTCACCTGCCCGCGAACCTGGAAGGATGTTGACCGAAAAGCGATCGATGAACGGTTCCTTTTCTTGATCGGCATGGTTCGCGCCCGGGAAAAACTTTTTATAAAGCTGTTGCAGAACGATGAAGCTGGCCCGACCGGCTAGCAGGGAGGGATCCTGGGCAAATTGTGAGGTGGTCGAGCCTGTAGCCAGGAGGACTAGAATATCTCCCTGTGCGAGCGGCGGCGAGCTATCGAGCAAGACAGTGGGATTGGAGACATTTCCAAAAATGCGCGCACGCACGTCGTAGTCACTGACGGTCGAACGTCCGATAATATTCAGGGTCGGATCCAGGATATTGGCGCCTTGGATAAAATTGATCATACCGTCGTTGATCTCCATCCGGCTGAAAGGGAGCGACGCCGTAAGCCGATCTACGCGGACGAAACCGGTCACACTAGGTGCCGCGCCAGTGCCGCCCGCTTGCAGGTTAATGGTGACTCTGCCTCGTGCCAGGTTGCTCTGAATCAGGAACGCATCATCGGTGCGGATGGCGATATTAAATTTCCAATCTTTGAACGGAGGAGTATCGACCGCAATCTTAGGCATTGCTCCAGCCGGCGGCTGCGGCGGGGGACGGCCCGGCAGATTCAGCGGCAAAATGTCGATATCTTTAAAGAAGCGGCTATCGGTGATGCCTACAGTTCCGCTGACCTCTCCACTCGACAATGGTCCGCGAATCGCCAAGTTGCAATTCGCTCGAACGATGATCCCGTCGCTGCGTGTTAGCAAAATCTGTCTGCCAGTCACGGCGAGATCAAATTTTGGATTGGTTCCATCCGCCAAGTTGATTCCTCCGGTCACCCCAAAACGACCTCCACCCGCCAATCCTCTCAATTGCGCGATTTGCACGCGATCGTGCTGGAAAGTTATATTCGTGGAAAAGTCGGCGATTGGGGGAACCGTATCGGTCCGGGCTTGAAACCTCGAGATAGTTGCGCGGATGCTTCCGGCCAGGTCCGGCTTTTTGATTGTTCCATTGACGCTTACATCCATCCCCACACGTCCTTCGACCACCTTGATGTCCGGGACGATTTTGCGAACGAAGGCCAGATTGTTGTCCGGCCACGTAAGAGAGAACTTCAGCGAAGTATCGTCAGGAATGCTGCCGGTCTGAATGATTTGCCCGATGTCGAGCGGCATCCGGCCGCTCAGTGTTAGAGGGTGAATATCCGGCTGCTGAATCTTTCCATCGGCAACCAAAACTTTGTCGGCGATCCGAATAGAGAAATCGCCGCTGGCGGCGGATAAGCTGGAAACGCTAGTGGTCCGGATATCCCGCGCGGTTGCGGTGAACTGAATCAAGGGATTTCTTAGGGTTTGCGAGGCTTGCAGTCGGAATCCGAGGATGCCGGTCACTTGCGGTTTACCCGATTGCAACGAATCCAGAGCAACTCTATCACATTGAATATTGATATCGACCGGTTGATTGAGATCGAAAGGAACCTTCCGGCCAGACTGCAGATCGAGCGGAATTTTAACATTCCCATGGATCGTGTTGCCGCTCCGGCGGATATTGAGCTCAGGGATCTCAAACCATTGGGGACTGAAGCGGATGGAGGCATCCAAGTCGGCGTACGGCGAAAAGACCTGGAGCCGCGGAACCTCGGCATTGAACCCCTGGTAATGGGCGCTGGCATCAAATCGGATGTTTTGCACCGTGCTGGTCCGCACCTGATCGCCGTGCAATTCCAGATCGCCAGTTTGGTCTTTGAATGGTCCATTCCCTTTCCAGCTCGCATTCAGTTTGCCGGCTAGACCAATGTCTTGGCCGAATGATTTAACCAATCCGTTGAGAAACCCAAGATCCTGAAACTGGACCGTCGTGTCGGCATCGTAATTGTAGGGGTCCTCGAGGAGCGCGTCTCCTTTCGCCTCAATGAAATTGTTTTTGTCGAAGACGACTTTGCAGCTCGGCAAGTCAAGCTTCCTCTGCAAAAGATTCCCCTCAATATCGATGCTCTGGACCAGAAGCCCCCGAAATTTAATGAGGCTGCCTAGCACGCGAAGATTCCCATCAGGAACCATGCTCCTCGCGTCTCCTGAACACGATAGATTGACGTGCAGATTTCCACTCGTCTCTGAGACTGCACCGAACCCATTGAGCATTTCTTTGAACACCCCCAGATCCGGGAGTTCAATCGCTCCTTTCGCTTGGTAGGGGTAGGGATCTTTGATCCCGACCTGCCCAGTCAGATCGATGTAGTTGACAGTGTCCAGGTCGATGCGGCCTGTCTTCATCGAGGCCACCCAGTTCTCAAGCTTTGTCTCGATCTCCAGTCTTTGGATCGGTAGTCCACGATACCTGATCCCGTCACCCGAAACCCGCAGCTCGCCGGTTGGATTCTGGGTGTCGCCTTTCCCGGAAAAATCGACGCTCAGGCTGCCGCGCAGGTCACCGGGTTGGCCGGCTTTCTTGAGAAGTTCGTTAAAGGCTCCAAGATCTCGCAGCGCGACCTGGCCTTGACCCTGATAATCAAAAGGAGAGGTGATCCCAACACTTCCCGTTACATCGATGAAGTCGTTTGGATTGACCACGAAACGGCAGGTCTGTAATTCTGCTTTCGCATCTGCGACCGTCGCTTTGATTTGGATGGTCGGGATCACCAGACCCCGATATGCGAATTGATTGCCGGAAAGCTGCAGCTGCGCCCCAGGATGTTGAGCGTCTCCAGTGACCGAGAATGAGCCATTAAGAGCGCCGGTCAATCCGGAAGGTTGACCGAGACTCTTAATCAACCCGTCGAAAACCGCCAAGTCTGTAAGAGCAATAGTGCCATTGACCGCGTACGGGTAAGGATCGGCGAGTTGGGCCGTTCCCTGCAATTCAACCTGGTTGTGAGGGTCGAGGGTGACGCGGCAGCTCTGGATTTCCGCTTTGGTTTTCTCGGCGATCGCCCGGATATCCAGGTCTTGCACAACAACGCTATGGTACTGAAGTTGAGTGCCCGAGACCTGCAGCTTGCCCGACGGGTTGTGAATATCACCAGATCCGGCAAAGTTGACATTGATCGCGCCGCCGGCATCAGCCTCCATGCCAAGGTTTCTCAGGAATTCGTTTAACACGGCTATCTTCTTGAAGACGACTCCGCCCTTTGCTTGAAATGGGAACGGGTCGGTCATTCGGGTTGACGCAGCGAGGTCGACGTAATTATCGGGATCAACTTGAACACGAAAATTCCGAATTTCCGCTTCCTCTCCCTTAAAGACTGCATCCAGTCCGAGCGACTGGAGGGTCATCCCTCGATATTTCAACTGGCTGCCACTGGATCGAATGGTTCCATCGACCTGCAGATGATCAAAGCGGAGATTGCCTTCGGCGCTCAGCAGTCCCTCGATCTGGTTCTGGGTAACAAAATCCGAAATAGCCGCCAGGTTGAAAGTGAGGTGACCGCCGATCTGTTTGGGGTCGAGCGATTCCCCTGGTAGAGGTAATGCCACGTTCGCGAACATTTCAGCGCGGCTTTGGCCGGTAATCATTTTCGCGTCGGTGGTTGCCGTTTTGCCGTCCAGCATGCCCACCGCGAGTCGAATTTGTTCAACCCGGGCATCCTGGTAGGAAATGTTTGAACAGTCGGTGAGGAGCACGGCGGCCAGGGACGGCCAGATCTCCGCGGAGAGCGGAAGCTTTAAAACGGCAAAGACGTTCGAGTTAACGCCGGAAATCGAAAACCCGGGGACTATCTTCGGCAAGCTAATATCCCTCACAGACTCTTGAAAAACCGCTTGAGCCCTTCCGTTCATGAGCGCGACGCTGCCGGTCGCCAGGCTGGTAGCGTTTAACCCCGGAACGTAGCGTTCGGGGTCAGTCACCATCGCGGCAATCCCAAGATTTGCCGAAGACCTGTTTGGCAGCTCTTCCCAGGTATCCGGTAGGATGAAATTTCCCGTCAGACGCACTTTGTTTGTACCGGAGTTGACCGAGACCTCCACCAGCTCTCCTTTTCCATCGTGAGCGACTAACGAAGCTGCGGCAGTGTCAATGG
>DATHPI010000473.1:0-4035 GCA_035484035.1 Chthoniobacterales bacterium | reverse complement strand
CGGACATCGGATTCTGGCGCATGTTTCCGGGAAAATGCGATTGCATTTCATTCGGATCTTGCCAGGAGATAAAGTTATGGTAGAGGTGTCACCTTACGACCTGACGAAAGGGCGAATAACCTTTCGGCAAAGGTAAGATTGTTTTGAAAGAGAAACGCTCCTGAGAGAGTAGCTCCTCGGGTTGCGTTTTTTTGTCCCCTGAGGACGATTTTTTGATGAAAGTGCGACCTTCTGTAAAGCGGCTCTGTGAGAGCTGCAGAATTATAAAAAGAAAGAATGTGGTCCGTGTGGTTTGTAAAAATCCACGGCACAAACAGCGACAGGGTTAAGCCGCATGGATTATCCGGTCCCGACTGAATACACTATGGGCCAGTCCCATTAATTGGATATGCCTCGATTACTTGGAGTAGATATACCTGGAGATAAACGGATCGAAGCTTCGTTGCCTTACATTTATGGCATCGGGCCCAAAACGGCCAAGAAGATCCTTGAAAACGCGAACATCGATCCCAACGTACGCGCCAAAAGCCTGACGCCGGAACAGTTGGGCGAAATTGTGCACGCTATTAATGCGAGTGGATTACTGATCGAAGGCGATCTCCGTCGGGATATTCAGGGGAACCTGAAGCGCTTGCAGGCGATTCGATGCTATCGAGGAACCCGCCACATTCGTGGGCTTCCGGTGCGTGGCCAAAGAACTTCAACGAACGCTCGGACCCGGAAAGGTCCTCGCAAGACGGTCGGCGTGCAAAGAAACAAAGACGCTAAGGCAGGTAAAGTCTAATCCTGGGGAACCAAGGAATGCCCAACGAACCAACCACACCCGCGCCAGCGCCCAAAAATGAATCCGGATCCGCCGCTCCACCGGCGACTTCTTCGGACGCACCGGCACCAGTAGCTCCTGCGCCCGCTCCGGCCACACCGGGGGTAGCAGCGCCGGCGGCTGATCCCGCCAAGGCGATACGCGCGACTAAGCCCAGGACCAAGAAGGAAAGCGCGCCCGGTGAAGGCCCGCCCAAAGTGAGCCTCTCACTAGACGGGGGAGATGCTGAGAAGCCGAAGATCGTTAAAGCAAAAGGGAGTAAAAACGTTTCGGCTGGAGTTGCTCATATCCTCGCGACCTTTAACAATACGATCGTTTCGATCACCGATCTGACGGGCAACGTCATTGGTTGGTCCAGTGCGGGAAAAGTCGGTTTCAAGGGATCCCGCAAAAGCACGGCTTACGCCGCACAGTTGGTGGCCCAGGACGCTTGCCGGCAAGCCATGGGGCATGGCCTGAAAGAGGTTGAAGTGTTGGTCAAAGGCCCCGGTGCCGGACGCGAGTCCGCCGTTCGCGCGATTCAGGCCATTGGCCTCGACATTTCGGTCATTCGGGACGTCACCCCTGTTCCTCATAACGGTTGCCGTCCGCCTAAACAACGCCGCGTCTGATCGAAAGAAAGAATTTAATCATGGCTCGTTACACTGGTCCAAAATCGAAAATCAGCCGTCGCTACGGGATTGCTCTCTTCGGTCCGAGCAAAGCGCTGGAAAGGAAGAACTATCCGCCCGGAATGCACGGACCAAAAGGTTCCCGCCGGAAGCAATCAGAGTACGCGATTGCGCTCGGCGAGAAACAAAAACTGCGACATATGTACGGTCTGATGGAACGGCAGTTCCGTCGTTATTTTGAGACCGCTCTTCGTAAGCGCGGCGTCACTGGCGAGACCTTGCTGCAAATGCTGGAAACCAGGCTCGACAACGTGGTCTACCGTCTCGGGTTTGCCAATTCACGGAGTTCCGCTCGTCAGTTGGTCTCGCATGGCCATGTGACGGTGAATAGTCGCAAGGTAAATGTCTCGTCTTATAATTTGAAGCCGGGGGATGCTGTTGCCATCAAAGAGAGGCCAGGTTCCCGGCGACTGGTCACTCGAAATCTTGAATTGACTCAAATCCAGCCCGTTCCGGATTGGCTGGTGGCGGATAAGGACCAATTTCAAGGAAAAATGATGCGAATCCCTTCGCGCGAAGAGATTGCCCCGGTGGTCAACGAACAACTCGTGGTCGAGCTGTATTCGCGGTAGGCGGTCACTACTTTCTAAATACTCGAAAGAACTGTTCTTCGATCTCGGCCTGGGACATCTCCATGTAGGCTTCGACAGCCCCATGGATCGAGAATTTGCCTTCTCGGAGGCCCGTTCCGAACAGGTATTCAAAAGGCGTGAGATGCGGACGGGCTGATTCCAGCTCACGGCGAATCAGATGGGAGAGGGGACCGGCCCCCTGATAGAAGTTCACTCTCTCAAATTCCTCCAGGACCTTCTCCACGGCGTACTCGATCCGCCGAATCTCGACTTCCCACTGATCCCGGCCCCAGGTAATCAGTCCGAAACTCGCGCGTCGATCGCCATCGAAGGGAAATCCGACGGCTCCGACATTGACTAAGAGCGTGGTATTGACCTGCCGGATAAAAGGGAGGTGAGAATGGCCAACGCAGAGCAGGGCGGGAGGATCGTTGCCGATCATTTCTCTGGCCTTAGCTTCGGTCGTAGTGGGAAAAAACCCTTCGTTATTCGATCTCGGGGAACCGTGAGCGATGGTGATTGAAAGCTTGTCTGGGCCGATCAACGTTGTCGCAATGGGCAACTGTTTGATTGCTTCGACAAAATCGCTGGTCAATTCGGCAGTCCATCGGGCCGGCAGCCAATTGTAGTAATCGGCGAAGTCCATGGTTCGCGATTGCAGGCTCTGCCGGATCACATAATCTTCGTGGTTTCCTCGCAGAAGCGTCCAGCCGGATTTTGCCACAAATTCCGTCACTTCGCGCGGGTTAGGTCCACGGTTCTGAAAGTCTCCAGCTACGAAGACGAGGTCAGGATGGAGTCGATCGACGTCGGCTGCCACCGCTTCCAGAGCCGGCAGATTACCGTGGATATCCGCGAGCACGGCGATTTGCATCGGACGGTCAACCTAACGGAGATAACGCTCTTGAACAAATTCGAGCGCCTTACTCAGGCTCATCCGTCCGAGATAGTGAATCAGCATCGGATCGGTATCGACCGGCAATCGACTTCTGAGTTGTTCGATGCGCTCGGATGCCTGCTGCAGTCTCGTCAAGTGAACGGTTGGATTCTGATCTCGAAGCTGATGATCGGCGATCACGGCCAGCCGATCCCGTAACGCTTCTGCGAGTAGAACGTAGTACTGATCCATGGGTGATAAAGTCTCGCTCGGACGTGAGTGCATTCAAGGGGTTTCCAAAGAGGCTGAGCGCCGCCCGGCCAGCAATTCCTTAGGCTTGGGAAGAACCAGGCTGAATTTTTCTACGGTAAGCTCTTGCAACAACTGATCCAAGGCCTGGAGGCAGACTTTGGGCTGACGACCTTCGTGAAACAAGATGATGGCGCCGGAAACGATTGATCGTTTGATCCGCTCAACGATGATGCTGGAATCATTGATCTGGGTATCAAAGGCCCTGGCGCTCCAGCCGACCAGTTGCAGACCCCGAGCGGCCAGAATCGGATGCAAAAACGGATTCTTCAACCCGGCTGGGGCGCGAAACCAGATCGGAGCGGCCATACCGATCGCGGAGAGGGTGGCCTCGAATTCGTCGATTTCCCGCGCGAGAGCTCTCGGGCCGAGTCTCCAGAAACAGAATTTTGGATGGGTCTGAGTATGATTCCCGATGGTATGACCTGCGTCCACGATCATCCGGGTAAGCTCCGGATGGTTAGCCGCTTTGGCACCGATCAAAAAAAATGTCGCGCGGGCGCGGTATTTTTCCAGCAGCGCAAGAACTTGCGGTGTGGTGTCAGGGTCAGGTCCGTCGTCGATGGTTAGCCAAGCCGTCTTGGCGGTGGTAAAATATTTCGTCAGGACCGGTCCGAACCCCTGCAGCGATGGGACAAAGGTGATGCTCACCAGCAAGACGTGAGAGGCGAACAAAATGTAAAGCCCCCAGACCCGCCCGTCTGCCAACGCGAAAAACGTCAAGAACGGTGCCAAGACGATAAACCAGATTGCTGCAGTTGGGCGAAAACGCACGGCGCTAAG
>DATHPI010000472.1:0-10269 GCA_035484035.1 Chthoniobacterales bacterium | reverse complement strand
GGGCCGAGTCGGGTCTTCGTCTACCAGCGGTAAAGCACCGTACGCATTCGGCTCGCGGATCCCTTGAAATTCAGCCAGCACCACGGCTTGAATGACGGTGAATCCCTGCTCCGCTCGTTTCTTCAGATACTTTTCCGCCTCTTCACGGTTGGCGCGGTGAAAAATTTCCCACGCGGTGTCGCCGAACCAATAAAAGGGAGCACCGTCCGCTCGGACGAGAAATCGCCGATTCTCGCTGACGCACAGTCGATTCAAGGATTTCAATTCAAAGGGTTCGACTTTCGCACGTTCAAACAGCTCCCCATGAGCGTCATCGCCTCGGGAATTCTCCCATCCCAAGACAATCTTTCAAGCTTTCGCTTTTCCGATGGTTGTAGGCATGTAAGCTCTGGATCACTCTTTTTTTCGTCCATGGGCAAAAAGCAGAAAAATTCGAAGCGGCCCTCGGAATTATCTCCCGGACAGCTTGAGAAACAGGCCCTCGATCACATGGCAGCGGCTCGTTTCCGCCAAGCCCGCGATACCTACAAGATCCTCTGCAAGCAGGACCCACAAAAATTTTTGCCTGGACTCATCGAGGCCAATAGCCGCCTCGCTGAGGAGATGATGCAGAAAGGAATGATTTCCGAGGCGGAAGCGGTGCTTACCTATCTGAGAACGATCGCACCCTCCTCCAGCCTGGTGGCGATCGAAATTAGCTTCGCGCTGAAGAAAAATGACTGGCAGTCAGCGTGGGACGCGGCAGTCCGGCTACGGAAGGACCCGACGGCAGTCCAGGATGAACGCTACAAAGCGGCTGTCGCAGACGCCTTGGTGCTGGCGTTCCCAGGCGGCCAGGAAATCGGCAGCTTGAGTCTTCCGGAAGCCTCTGAGCTGGCAGCGATTGTCAGCGCGCTGCGTTGCGTGTCGGAAGAACGGTGGGAACAAGCTCAGGAACTGCTCCGACCGATCCCACGCGGTTCGTTGTTTGCCGCCTGGAAGATTTTCGTGAAAGGCATGATCGCTTTTTACACTGGCGATCTCAAAAAGGCGGAGACCCTCTTTGCGCAATTGCCGCCTCGCGGCGTAACGGTGGAAGCCGCTCGCGCGTTTCAGGTGTTCCTCGGCCCAGGTTACTTGCAAAAATTCAAAGAACCTGGGATCGGACGAGTGCTGGAAAGCGCCTGCCGCCTTCTCAATTCCAGCAACCTCGCACCTGCTTTGGTCCGTGCAGACCAGTCCTGGGGCGCCACCCGACATACAGATTCTTACAAGGAGATCCGTCAAGTTCCTGACTTCCCATCGGAGCAACCGGATTTGGCTGGTGCGCTATCCGATTTCTATTTCAAAGCCCCCTTTGCGATGCCAGATGCCGCACACGATAAATATATCGGCTGGTTCGACCGACTCGCTAGCTCCGGCCAGTTCAAAAGCGACCGGGAAGCGCAATTGACTTACCGATTGCTCGGATGCGCGGAATTCGACGATCCGTACAGTGAAGAAATCGAAGATTTCTGGCGAATGTTTTTGCATTATTACCCTGAGGACGACCCGCTGCGTTCGAAGGTCGAATCGCTCTGCCTCGAGCGGGTAGGTGCCCACTTTGGAGAGCGCGAAGAGGCTAACCCGTTTACATTCGATGAGGAGGAGAGCGTGCACTCGCGCGATCCAGAGGGTGCGGTCCGTTTGTTGAAAGAGAGCATCCAATGCGATCCGTCGAACCTGGACGCCTATCTCAAGCTGCTCGACGTTTACCAATGGGAGAAGCGGGATAATGATCGCGACCGGCTGCTCGACCAGATGACGGAATCGTTTCCGAAGGACAAAGCGGTGTTAGTCCGGGCTGGGCGGCACTCATTGGATCGCAATGCTTTTGTCAAGGCAATCCAATACTTGGAACGCGCCCATTTACTCGACGCGCTCGATCCTGAGGTGTTGGATATTCTCGCCTCCGCCTATGTCCGCCTGGCCCGACAGCAATACCTGAAGAACGACATCAACAAGGGTCGGAATACCTTTGACCGAGCCCGGCGCCACGCGGTCACTGACAGAACCGATTTTACTCGCGGTCTAGATTATCTTCAGGGTCTTCAGGGAGTGCTTGAATTGACATTCGGCGACCGGAAAATGGGGTCGCGATTGGTCAACGCCGCTAGGGAGAGCACGCACTCACTAGTCGCGCTGCAGTTTTTTCTCCACGGCATCAGCCGCATATACAAGCACGGTCAAGGAAAAACATTTTGGCCCGAACTACTGAAGAAACAACCTCAGGTCGTCAGCGCACGCGTGCGAAAAGAAGTCTTCCTGATGTTGGAACACCTTCGTTCGCTAAAAGAGGATCTTGACTGGAGCGCAGAGAGCACTTTCGTTCGCAAATGTCTCGCGCCTCTTGCCTCGACAGCCTTTTCACGCGAGGAAGTAATCTACTACGTTCCCCGATTCGGACCCCATCCCGAATTTCGTTCGCTGCGTGATACCATGGTTGCGGAGGGATTGCGGCGTGATCCGAGCGATCCGCGATTCCGCATGTATTCCGAATTGGAAAACTTTCGATCGCCTCTCGATCTCGATCTGGCAAAGATTGAAAGCATTTACCGCGACGCGACCCGGCAGGGAGATAAAGAAACCGCGGGAATGGCCAAGACCCTCATGCAGCTCGCAGAAAATTTGGATGAGTCACTTTTCGAGGAGGACGAGGATTTTGGAATTCCCAGAGATCAAATCGAGGAAATGCGGAGCATGGCTGCGGAGATGTCAGACGCCGAATTCGAGGCGTTTCGCCAAGACAGTCGTAAGTTCATTCCCCTGCCGTTATTTGATCTTGTCATGGGTGGGAAAAGGAAGAAATCTTCGCGCCGAACACCCTCTGAGCAAGCGCGAAAAGCTCAACGGAAGAGCGACCAGCCCGACCTTTTCAGCGAATGAACCCCTTCCTGATACTTCGGGTTTCCCCCACCGCCGGCGATCCTGAGATTCGCCGCGCTTACCTGGATGCCATCCGAAAATTCCCTCCCGAAAGCGAACCGGAACGTTTCCAGGCAATCTCGCATGCTTATGAGCAAATCCGGGACGAAAAGAGCCGGCTCAAATACCTTCTATTCGATCGCGCACCTTCCGGGACCACGCCATTGGAAGTGTTCGCAAAGTTTTGTGCTGCGGCGCCAGCGGAAAAGCCTTTGGATTTCGAATCGATGAAAGCGTTTCTCCGGTCATGTACGGCGACCTAGATCAACCTGAGGCGGCCTCCGACGCCAACACCGCGGAACGCGCTGCCTGGAAGCAACAACTTCGGCAGCAATTCGAACTCTGGCTGGAGAGCGTGGAACAGATGCCCGAGACCCAGGAACTGCCGGAGGCGCCGGATCTTTATTCGCTTTATGAAGAACTCGCGGCGATCCGAAATGAGAGTCGGAAGGGTAATCGCAAATCGGCCGAAATTTTTAGCCGGTTTGGCGAAAGTCTCGATCATTTTCAAGACGAGATCAGACGAATCGGAGAGCAGATGGCCCGCATCGAGATTGCGCGTGGCGACCATGCGGTGTTGCCGCGTTCTTATTTCCTGGGGTTGGTCGAACTCGTTGACCGGATGCACCGCCTGGGAGCGGCTTTCGAGCGACCACCGCGGCCTGGCCGGTTTGCCTTTTTCGGCTCCGACGCGGCTTGGCGAAAAGCTTGGGCAAATTCGCAACAGGGCTTTTCCATCTTGGTCAGCCATCTCGAAAAACTTCTTCAGCAAGCCGGCATCCAACGTTTGAACACCGTAGGTACCATCTTTGATCCGGTCACCATGCTTGCGGTTGCGACGATTGCGCCCAACGGACAACCGCTGAATGTGGTCGTCGAAGAGGTGGCCCCGGGTTATCGCTGGCGCAACGAAATCCTGCGTCCAGCTGAAGTCAAGATCACCAAATCTGAGTCATGAAAGAGCTTATCGCAGGCATAGACCTCGGCACCACTAACTCCGCGATTGCGTTCGTTAGAGACGGCATCCCGGAAATTGTTTCCATTGATAACCAGCCAACGATGCCTTCGTGCGTGGGTATCGACCCGAGCGGCAAACTGCTAGTCGGCCAACCTGCCCGCAACATCCTCATTGCGTCGCCGGAATCGACCGTGCTTTCAATTAAGCGGAAAATGGGTCAAGAGACTCGAGTGACCCTTGGAGAAAAGAGTTTCAGCCCGGTGGAAATCTCTTCCTTCATCCTGCGGCGACTCAAAGACGAAGCAGAGAAATTCTTGGGCCAACCAGTGCAAAAAGCCGTGATCACCGTGCCAGCATTCTTTGACGAAAATCAAAGAAAAGCCACCCAGGACGCTGGTGCGCTTGCCGACCTCGAAGTCGTCCGCATTATTAACGAGCCAACGGCGGCCGTGCTCGCCTACGACGCGGGACATTCGGGTGACGAACGGATCCTGGCCTACGACTTGGGTGGCGGCACCTTTGATGTTTCGGTTGTCGTGGTTGAATCCGGCGTGGTTGAAGTCAAAGCCAGTCACGGTGACACGCAGCTGGGCGGTGACGACTTTGACCAGCTCCTCGTCCAGCATGTTGTCGATGAGTTTTACCGACGCCATCACGTTTTTCTCAATGAGAATCCGAGAACCTTACGCCGCCTGAAGTTGATCCTTGAACGCGCCAAATGCCAGCTGAGCGACGAACCCTTTGTAAGAATCCGTGAAGAATTCATCCATGATGATCTCCATCTGGAAACTGAAATCAGACGGGACGAATACGAAGAAATGATTGCGCCCTACTTGCAGAAGACACTGGACTGCATCCACCACAGCCTGCAGGACGCACGCATGCTGCCGAGTGACATTTCGAAGGTTATGTTGGTCGGAGGAGCGACTCGCACCCCGATCGTGCATCAGTTGATTGAGGAAAAACTCAGAATCACCCCACGCTGGGAGATTAATCCCGATCTCATTGTCGCGCTGGGTGCGAGCATTGCCGCGAGCGGTATGGCCGGAGAAAAGACCAAGTCGATCCTGGTGGACATCACCGCCCATTCATTCGGAGTCGAAGCGCTCACCATGTCCCTCGAAGGTGAGCACATGATTTACATGCCGATTATCCACCGCAATACCCCGCTGCCGGTCAGTAAATCGGAGATTTTTTCGACCAGTTACCACAACCAGACGGGAGTTGAAGTCACCGTTTACGAGGGCGAAGACCCCGTGCCGGAGAACAACGTGCTGATCGGCCAATTCACCGTCGAAGGGCTCCGCAAAGTGGGGCCGGGCAATCCAATCCTGGTCAATCTTAACCTCGATCTGAACGGAATGTTGAAGGTGACCGCTACCGAAAAGGAGACAGGCCTCCATAAGACCGTCACCCTTGACACCCGAGGAGCCAGATCGGCTCACCAGCTCGAAGAAGCCAAAAGAAACATTCGATCATTCGTCGAAGAACCGCCCGATGATTTGGATCATCAAGGGGAATTTGACGCCAGCCCGGTTGACGATCAAACCCTGCTGCGTACCGCCAAAGACTTGCGGAAGCGCGCTGAAACTTTGCTGGAGAAAGGGGTCACGGAGGATGATGCAAGCGAAATCCGCGACCTTCTCAAGCAGAGCGCTGAGGCGGTAAAGTTGCACCATCGGGAAAAGTTGAACGCATTGAACGACCAACTTAGCGATATCATTTTTTACCTGGAAGATTAGCTTGCTGCCCTTGTCACTGTCTATCCCGAGGCACATTTTTCCGGTTGATTCGGAGGCTGGCCAACGCTTTATGGATATTACCTGCCCGTCGTGTGGCAAAGCCAACCAATCCACTCCTTGTCTTCGCTGCAGCGCTGACCTTTCCCCTCTTTTTGCAGTCTCTCGTGCAGCTCTAGGGGAACTGAGCGTCGGCGGGAAATGTCTGCGCGCAGGCCAGGTGGAGGAAGCGTACTCGCACGCCACGCGGTCCTGGGAATTGTATCATACCCCCGAAGCGGCACGACTAGCTTTTTTGGCGTGCCTCGCTCGCGATGATTTCGCCTGGAGCCGGATTTGGTATTACCGGGCAGTTACGCCGCACGCGAAGAGCAGGGCGACATAAAATGGAAGGTCGAAAGAACAAAGACGCTCGTTGCCTGGAGGCTTCGACTTGCTTGACAAAACGCGTGCGATATATGAGCATGAACATGCACATGTTACTATGAAGACTGAGCGGGTGACTCTCTTAACGACCAAGGAATTCAAATCGTTCTTGCGCGCGGAAGCGCAACGCGAAGGTGTCAGCGTGGCAGAGCTAGTGAGGGTTCGCTGCGAGCACAAACCCCATCCGGATGAGGTCGTGCTGGGCAGATTGACGGCGGAGTTACGCGAAGCTTTGCGTAAGGCAAAATCTTCCCTCAAAGAGGGCCTCAGCGAAGCACAATCCACCTTGGCAGAGTTACGGGCCGGTCGCCTGAGCGGAGCGCCGACTGATCACCCGCAACTCTCCCGGAGCCCGGGAAAATGAGCGCCCTGACGGAAGCAGTCGCCGCCATCCGAGAGGTTCTAAAGTTAACGGACGATGTCAAACGGGCGGGAGAAACGCTCAAAGAAATCTCTCAGGAATTGCGCGAACACGATCGTCGAATCACCCGGCTGGAGGCCCAGTGGGAAACAGCCCTGAAACTATCAAGTGGACGACGCTCCCCTGCCCGTCTGGATGACAACGCTTAGCCGTGAATCGCTCAACGATGCGAACAGAACACAGGCTGGAAGCCTATGCTTATGCTACTTAACGCCATCGCGTCGCCGCTGTGGGTTCATGGTGATAGCTCCCATAAGCGCTGATAATTCTGAGGCGTTTCGATGGGAAAACGGCTTTTGTCCCGGAGGGACAGACTGATTGCAGCCAGGCACGAAGTGCCTGGATCTGGAGTTTGGACGTTTTCAATCCGTGGCCCGAAGTGGCCAAAATAGCTTAGCCCTGGGTAAACCCCGGGTTTACCCTGGGTTAGTCGCAAATAAACATTTCGCCCTGAAGCTGAAGGGGCCGGAAACGCGCACGCGATCCGGTTCAAACGTTCCGGCCGATTATCGCCATATCTCGTGGCCCCTTCAGGGCTATTCGGGTGGGGAGAGCCACCCAGGGTAAACCCTGGGCTACGCTCTTTAGGCCACTTCGGGCCACGGATTGTCCGTATGACCCGACGAGGTGAAAATTCTCCGACGTGACCTTTTCCAAATGTCCAAACTGCAGAGCCAGGCACGAAGTGCCTGGGTAGCGATGCAGAGACGCCCCCGTCCCGGAGGGACGTTGAAGTCTGTTAATCTTTGGAGCGCTCTGCCCTCAGTGAATAAGCAAGAGGCAACCAGGGCCGGTCCGGCCAGCGATACATACCCGTAGCGTCCCTGACTAATTGGTCGAACATCCGCCAAGGCACCGAATCATGTTCGTGGAGCCAATTGAGGGCCAATCCCGCGTCCAGTAAGCTCGTGACAACCTTCCCCAATGGATGAATCCACTCGCAGGTCGTCGAATTTTTCAACCGTGCCGTATCATCCGCATAGTCACGCGGATCATTGAGAATAAGTGGTTCGCTGCTAAAATACGGAGCAAAATAACCAGGCATTCCGTTCGCCAAACGCGTTGCGTCGTCGAACACTGCTGCACAAGGATGCCCTTCCGCTAAATAAAGTACTCCACCGGGCCGGAGAAAATAGATGACGATGTCGGCCCAGCGGCGGATGTCAGGAAGCCAATTGACGGCACCCCAGCTGACGAATACCAGGTCGAATGATCCAGGCTCGGGAAGCGCATTTGGCGCTTCATAGAGGTCAGCTTCGATAAACTTGGCTCGCTCCGTTAGTCCCAGATCAGCGGCCAGGGCTCGCGCCGCAGCGATCGCCGGACTCGAGAAGTCCAGCCCAACCACCGCCGCACCACGCTGAGCTAGAATGAGGCTATCCCTGCCAAAGTGACACTGCAGATGCAGAATTCTGAGTCCATCCACAAGTCCCAACTCTGCCTCCTCGATGGGATGTAACCTGCCATGACCGCCGCGTAAGGCGCTCGTGTCGTAACATTCCGCAGCCAGGTGAATCTTCACCCGCTCATCCCAGTTTGCCCGATTGGTCTTCAGCCAGTTCATTTCGTTCACGGTTCAGCGTTCAGCGTTCAGCGTTCTCTCGGCGCAGTTGTCGTTCTCGCCCTATCGTTCTGCCGTTCAGCGGCGCGCTCACTCGCATAAAAGTCTATGCCGAACTCACCGCGTTAAACCACTTCCGGTATACCGCCGCTTGACCGTGTAGGAGACCACCGCGATCAACGAGTTGCCACACGGTCACGTCTTCGATCCAAAATCGCCGCCCGGATTTGGCAATTCGCAGTCCCCGGTAGCCGGTAGCGAAACCGTGACGCTTGACGGCATCCAATAAGCGTTGGCGCTCTTCGCGATTGGGTTCTTCGGCAGACAGTCGAGATCGAAGCGATGTCAACTCATCCCAACTGTATTCAAAACAAGTTTGAGCCGTTTTATTCCCGTAAATGAAGATTGGATCAGGATCTGTGTTATGTGCCAACACACAAAAGGGCGCCTCTTCATAGAGCCAGCGCACCGCGTTTTGATTGTCGTGTTCCGAAGGCACCAATCGTTCCCCGACGAGCCGAGAATAGCTTCCGGCAAGCAAATCGAAAAAATTGGGATCAAGCGCCAGTGTCATGCCGCGGGTCGGTTGCCAGTCAGTTGTCGGTTCTCAGCGGGGAGTCTATTGCGCTTCCTGGTCGCCGTCTCTTTCCTCGACCCGGCCATTGGAATGCCTCCCTCATTACTGAACAGCTTTGCCTCCGAATCTTCGCGGTGGAGGCACTCAAACCCTTTCAGATTTAGGTCCACTTAAAGTTAAGTCAGCTACTAACACGTCGGAAAGACCGCAACGCGCTGGCGGCTGGGTGGAATGAATCGTCGGGTCCGGCGATTAACGGTAGGTGCCGAGTGCCTGATGAATTCCTTCCACGGCCATGCCGCCTTCACCAACCGCTGCACCGCACCGTTTAACGGAGCCGGATCGAACATCGCCTGCGGCAAATACGCCCGGACGGCTGGTTTCCAGCAGCGTAGGTGCACGATTCATTTCTTTCCAGCCAGGTGCGTTCACAACAGTCGACCCAGTCTTGATAAACCCCTTCTCGTCCCGCTCAATTTCCGGCGGTAACCAACTTGTGCATGGCTTGGCTCCGATCATGGAAAAAACCGCAGATGTTTGGACCACGTAGTGTTCGGCCGTCTGGACGTTCTCCAACTCCACCTCTTCCAAATACTTTCCTCCCCTCATCTTCCGGATCTCAGTGTTGCAAAGGATCTCGATGTTGTCCTTGGTCTCGACCCGACGGGCAAGGTAGCTGGACATGCTCTTGTTGAGGTTATCACCTCGAATCACCAACAAAACCTTTTGGGCCGTTTCTGACAGGAACATGGCGGCCTGGCCCGCGGAGTTGCCGCCCCCGGCCACGATCACGGTGGCGTCCCGGCAGAACTTGCTTTCCATGGCCGTGGCCGCGTAGTAGACACCCAGGCCCTCGAAGCTTTCCCGGCCTTCCGCTTCGATGCGGTTATATTCGGCACCCGTTGCAATCAGGACACATTTTGCAAGCAACGTGGCCTGGCACCCTTCGACCTGCAGTTCCGCTCCATACTTGCCCTCCCGAAACTGGAGGGACAAGGCCTGAGAAGGCGTGGAAAATTTGGCCCCAAAACGGTAGGCCTGTAATTGCGCACGATTGGTCAGTTCACCGCCGCCGATACCGGTAGGAAAACCAAAGAAGTTTTCGATCAGCGAGGACGCCCCCGCCTGACCACCGGGCGCGTAGCTTTCGAGCACTACGGTCTTCAAGCCTTCGGATGCCGCGTAGACGGCAGCCGCCAATCCCGCCGGCCCTGCGCCGACAATGACCAGGTCACAGAAGATTTCTGTTTCTCCCTCGCGGACGAGAGAACGCATGAGACCGGCCACCTGCGCAATTTCTCGGAGAGACGGACGACGCAAAGGAAACCCGTTGCTCTGAACCAATGCCGGTAAATCCCGCGGATTGACGTTCAGGCGGCGGCAAAGCGCACGTCCCTCGTCGGTCTCGAAATCGATCAATCGGTGAGGCACATGATTCTTATCCAGAAAATCGTCAAGCTGACGTCCGTCCCGTGACCCCGCCAACGCCACGATGCGAAACCCGGAAAATTCGCGGTCCCGCTGCAGTCGCTTCCGACGCATGATCAGAGCGCTGACAATAATTTCTCCCAAACCTGGTAACTCGGAAAGAGCTCTTCTTAGTTCCGTGGCTCCGACAACGAGAACTTCCGATAGCTCAGCCTT
>DATHPI010000471.1:0-11873 GCA_035484035.1 Chthoniobacterales bacterium | reverse complement strand
GTGAGATTACCAAACTGGAAAGCGCGTCGACGGCAAAATGAATTTCCATCAAAGACCTGAATACCCAGCCTATCCACCAACATCCCTATGACCAAAGCCTCCCTCCTCACCACCATCGCGATCGTTTCCTCCCTAACGTTTCTCGGAACCGTTGGGTATAGCCACGACAAGCCGATCAAAAAGGACCTCAAACTTGCCTTTCTGCCCAAAAATATCAATAACCCCTACAATGTCATCGAAACCAAGGGTTCTCTGGACGCTTGTAAAGAGATCGGCGCTCAAGGCAAGGTGGTCGGCCCTTCCGATGCCTCCGCTTCCTCCCAGGTTTCCTACATTAACACGCTGATTACCCAGCGACAAAATGCGATCGTCCTGGCCGCCAACGACCCCAACGCCCTGATTCCTTACCTGAAGCGGGCCAAGGAACAGAAGATTCACGTCGTCACCATGGACTCGGATACCGCTCCAGAAGGGCGCAGCATTTTTATTAACCAGGCTTCCGCCGAAGGTATCGGTCAAGGGCAGGTCCAAATTCTGGCCAAGCAAATCGGTTATAAGGGCGATATTGCGATTCTCTCGGCCACCCCTAACGCGACCAACCAGAACACCTGGATCAAGTACATGCAGGAGGAACTACAAAAGCCAGAGTACAAAGACATGAAACTGGTCAAAATCGCTTATGGCAACGATGACGACCAAAAGTCCTTCACCGAAACCCAGGGCCTGCTCCAGGCCTACCCCAACTTGAAAGGCATTATCAGCCCGACCACGGTTGGAGTCGCGGCCGCAGCGCGTTACCTTTCCACGAGCCCCCTTAAAGGCAAAATCGCACTGGTTGGTCTTGGTACGCCCAATCAGATGCGCCAATTTGTCAAGGATGGGACTGTGAAAGAGTTTGCTCTCTGGAATCCGTCCGATGTCGGTTACCTGGCTGCCTACGCCGCGGCGCAGCTTTCCTCAGGGAACATTGAGGGCAAAGAGGGAGAAACCTTTAGCGCTGGGAAACTCGGGTCCCGCACCATTGGCAAAGACGGGGTGGTGATCCTGGGACCGTTGACGGTCTTTGATTCCTCAAACATCGATCAGTTCGATTTCTAGCGCACCCGTAAGGCGACCCCAGCACGCTCAAAGCTTCTATGCACCTGACTTCAGATTCCGGTTTGCGGGTCGGCCTTTTCGGAATCGGCTTGGACACTTACTGGCCGCAATTCGCTGGGCTGCAAGAGCGCCTCACGGGTTATGTCCAGGGCGTGGCATCGAAGCTGGAGCGTCCGGGAGTGGATGTCGTCAACCTGGGGTTGATTGATACTCCCGAAAAAGCGCAGGAAGCAGGGCACCGGTTTCGCCGCGCCGACGTGGATTTGATTTTTCTACACGTCACCACCTATGCGCTCTCCTCTACGGTTCTGCCGGTGGTGCGCCGGGCCAGGGTACCGGTCATCATCCTGAATTTACAACCCGCCGCCGCGATCGATTATCAACGCTTCAATCGGATGGGCGATCGTACGGCCATGACGGGCGAATGGCTTGCGTACTGCGCCGCTTGTCCGGTACCTGAAATTGCTAATGTCTTTAATCGAAGCGGCATTGCGTTTCATCAAGTCACCGGCGTGCTAGTCGACGATCCGCACTGTTGGAACGAAGTCGACGAGTGGATCGAAGCCGCCCGGGTGGCGCATGTCATGGAGCACAACCGCCTTGGCGTGATGGGCCATTATTACAATGGCATGCTGGACATTTACTCTGATCTGACGCTGCATTGCGCCCGCTTTGGCGGCCACGTGGAAATTGTTGAAGTCGATGAGTTGGCGGCTCTGCGGCGGGGAGTCGCCACGGAGGAAATCGTCCAGCGAGTCGCGCAGTTCCAGCAGGATTTCGATGTGCAACCGGATTGCCCGGCGGCCGAACTCCAACGGGCTGCGTGCACGTCGGTAGCGCTTGACCGGCTCGTGGCGAGACATCGGCTCGGTTCGCTGGCCTATTACTACTCAGGAACGGGTAATCCCGAAAACGAAGAAACGGTCAGCTCGATCATTATCGGTAACTCATTGCTGACGGCGCGCGGTATCCCCACGGCTGGCGAAATGGAAATCAAGAACGTCCAAGCCATGAAGATCATGGATAGCTTCGGCGCCGGCGGTTCGTTTACGGAGTACTATGCCATCGATTTCAACGACGACGTGGTCTTGATGGGGCACGATGGGCCGGGCCACCTGGCGATCGCAGAAGGCAAAATCAAAGTTCGTCCCTTGGAAGTTTATCATGGCAAAGTTGGCCGAGGGTTGTCGGTGGAGATGTCGGTCCGGCATGGGCCGGTGACGCTACTTTCCGTCGTGGAGAGCCGGGACGGTGACTTGAAGTTGCTGGCGGCTGAAGCAGAATCAGTTCCGGGACCGATCCTCGAGATCGGCAACACCAATAGCCGATACCGCTTCTCCATCGGCGCACGTCGGTTCGTGAACGACTGGAATGCTCACGGCCCGGCGCATCATTGCGCGATCGGAGTTGGCCACCTCACAGGCAAACTGAAAAAACTGGCTGCCTTGCTCGGCATGGAGCTGGTCCAAGTCTGCTAACCCAAGAAAGTTCATGATCCGGAAATTCTTTCTCATGCAGTTAAACCGCGGTGCTGAAGAGGAGTATCGGCAGCGGCACAATCCGATCTGGAAGGAACTCGAGGAGGTGCTTCTGACGCATGGCGTGCACAATTACTCGATTGCCTTGCACGCGGAAACCGGAGAACTGTTTGCCTACGTCGAAATTGAGGATGAAGCCCGGTGGAACGCCATCGCCCAGACGCCGGCCTGTCGCCGTTGGTGGGAGCACATGGCCGATCTCATGCAGGTCAACCCGGACCGTTCACCGCGCGCGACCGAACTGCAGGAGGTGTTCCACTTGGATTGACGAAGGTCCTCGTTAGCCCTATGAACTGTTTTCTATGCTTCCCCCGAGCGATCAGATTGTCTCAATGATGGAGTGTCTAGCATCATGAACCCGAAGTTCTACATCGCTTGCGATCTTGGCGCAGAGAGCGGCCGGGTGATGCTCGGCCGGCTCGAAGAGGGCCGGTTGACGCTCGAGGAAATCCATCGGTTTCCCAGTGCCGCGGTGCGCGTTCTAGATTCATTGCGGTGGGACGTCCTGCGCATCTTTGAGGAACTCAAGAGCGGCCTGCGGAATATCGGCGTGCGTCGCCTGGCGGTCGCGAGCATGAGCGTTGATTCCTGGGGCGTCGATTATGTGCTGATCAACGCCGTTCATCCGATGCTCTCCCCTCCCTTTCATTATCGAGACGCCCGGACTGAAAGCACCTACCAGAAAGTGCGGGAGGAGGTTGGCTCAGAACTGATCTTTGCCGAGACGGGAATTCAGTTCATGACCATCAACACGATTTACCATTTGGCCTCTGACCTGGAAAAAAGCCGGGCTTTGCTGGACGTGGCAGATTGCTTTCTCACCATCGGCGACTACTTCAACTATCTCTTTTCCGGAGTGCCCAGGGTGGACGAAAGTAACGCCAGCACCACCCAACTTTACAATCCGCGCACGCGCTCCTGGTCGCAGGTGCTGATCGAACGGTGCGGTTTTCCACCCAAAATCTTCCCGCAGCTGGTACCCCCCGGGACGGTGCTGGGACCGTTATTGCCGGAGGTTGCTTCCGAAACCGGCTTAAGCGAGTTGCAGGTAGTGGCGACTTGCTCGCACGACACCGGAGCGGCCGTAGCAGCGGTTCCCGCAGAAGGGGAGGAGGATTGGGCCTATCTTTCTTCCGGGACCTGGTCTCTCCTCGGCCTGGAGTTGCCGCAGCCTCTCATCAGCGAAAAAGTCCGCGAACATAACTTTACCAACGAAGCCGGCTACGGCGGCACGACACGGTTTTTGAAAAACATTGTCGGCCTCTGGATCCTGCAGGAGTCGCGGCGCGAATGGGCTCGCCAGGGGCTCGAACTCGATTACGCGACCCTGACCAGGGAGGCCGACAACGCGGAACCGTTCCGCTCGCTGATCGATCCGCGGGCGGCCCGGTTCTCGAAACCAGGTGAGATGCCGCAAAAGATCGCCGCTTTCTGTTCGGAAACAGGCCAGCCGGCTCCGGAAAGACCGGGCCAGTTCGTGCGTTGCATTTACGAAAGTCTCGCGCTGCTTTACCGTGGCACGCTGGAAGAGATCGAGCTGTTGACCGGACGCACCATCCGCCGCTTGCACATCGTAGGTGGCGGCAGCCAGAGCGCGCTCTTAAACCAATTTGCCGCCAGCGCCACTGGACGTCAGGTCGTCGCCGGTCCTGCAGAGGCCACCGCAATCGGCAACGTCCTTCTCCAAGCCATCGCGCTTGGTCACCTGAGTTCATTGTCCGCCCTCCGCCAGCTTGTTCGCCATTCTTTTGCCCTGCAAACCTTCGAGCCGATTGCGCCGGGGATTTGGCAGGCTGCCTATCAACGCTTCATTGGATTCAACCTCACGATATGAACTACCAGAACTACCGATACGTTAACTACCTGTGGGACGATACGGCCGCCTCCAAGCTTGATCCGGTTGGGCGGCTTATCTACCGCTCCAATCTACTGGGCAGTGATCAGCGCATCACCAACACCGGCGGTGGAAACACTTCGGCCAAAATCGTCGAGCAAGATCCTCTCACGGGCGAGCAAGAGGAAGTACTTTGGGTCAAGGGTTCCGGTGGCGACCTGCGCACCAGTAAGCGCGAGAATTTCTCATCGCTCTACCAGTCCAAGCTGATCGGGCTGCAAAAGCTTTACGCCCAGGAGTCCGACAAAGGACCTAAGACGCCGGCGGAAGACAAAATGGTCGGCATGTACACTCACGCGACTTTTAATCTGAACCCGCGCCCCCCTTCCATCGACACGCCGCTCCATGCATTTATTCCGTTCAGGCACGTCGACCACATGCACCCCAATGCGGCTATTTCGATTGCCGCAGCGAAACACTCGGAGAAGCTGACCAAAGAGATCTATGGTGAAGAAGTTATTTATACGCCCTGGTTACGACCGGGCTTCGAACTCGGCTTGGCTCTGCAGCGTATCGTAGAGGAGCATCCCCAGGCCAAAGGCGTTATCCTCGGGCAGCACGGCCTGATCAACTGGGCCAATGACGAGAAGGAATGCTACGAATTGACGCTCTCACTGATCGAGAAAGCTGCCGAATACATCGAGAGCAAATACCAGAAAAATGGGGGGGACGCGAAGGCTTTCGGCGGGCAGAAATATCAGGCACTGGATGAAGCGCAGCGGCGCGAAGCCTTTGCCGCCATCTTGCCCTGGTTACGCGGCCAGGTCAGTCAGCAAAAGCGCTTCGTCGGTACTATCCAGGACGATGAGAAGATCCTGCGTTTTGTTAATTCGCGCGATGCCGCGCGCTTGGCGGAACTGGGCACTAGCTGCCCGGACCATTTCCTGCGGACGAAGATCAAGCCCCTTTATGTCGACTGGAACCCACAGAAGGAGGATGCGGGAGCTCTCAAAAAGAAGCTGCAACACGGCATTGAAAAGTACCGCAAAGATTACGCGCAATATTATCAACGCAGCAAACGTGAGAACTCGCCCGCCCTGCGCGACCCGAATCCAACCGTGGTCTTGATCCCGGGGCTCGGGATGGTGGCCTGGGGCAAAGACAAATCGGAATCGCGGGTGACTGCTGAGTTCTACAACTGCGCGGTCGAGGTGATGCGTGGATCTGAAGCGATCGACGAGTACATTGCGTTGCCTCAGCAGGAAGCCTTCGATATCGAGTACTGGCTGTTGGAGGAAGCCAAGCTCCAACGGATGCCTGCCGAAAAAGAACTTGCCCGGCAAGTCATCGTCGTCATCGGTGCGGGCTCCGGCATTGGCCGGGAAGTCGTGCATCGCATCGTTAAGGACGGCGCTCACGCCGTTTGCGTCGACATGAACCAAACGGCTGCCGAAGCGACTGCCAAAGAAATCACCGATCGATACGGAGTCGGAATTGGCGTGGCCGGCACCGGGTTATCCAACTGCGGTCCGGCCATCGGGCTGAGCGGCAACATCACCGACAGAGCGAGTGTCCGCGCGATGTTGAACAATGCTGCCCTGGCTTACGGCGGCTTCGACTCGATCGCCGTCACCGCCGGTATTTTCGTCGCTCCGGATACCACCGGCCATATCCCCGACGATAAATGGGCGCTCACTTTTGCTATTAACGTGACTGGTTCTTACATCGTTGCCGACGAGGCGGCCAAGACCTGGAAGGAACAAGGGCTTCGGGGTAGCCTGGTGCTGACGACCAGCGCCAACGCAGCCGTAGCCAAAAAGGGGAGCTTGGCCTACGACACCTCAAAGGCCGCCGCCAATCACCTCACGCGAGAATTGGCCATCGAGTTGGCTCCGCTGGTCCGTGTCAACGCCGTGGCTCCGGCCACAGTGGTGCAGGGCAGCGCGATGTTCCCGCGGGAGAGGGTCATTTCCTCTCTAGCCAAATACAAGATTCCTTACACCGAGGATGAGCCGACCGACTCTTTGACCAAGAAGCTGGCGCAGTTTTACGCCGACCGAACTTTGACCCAGTCCCCAATCACCCCGGCCGATCAAGCCGAAGCCTTCTATGTGCTGTTGACGAACCGACTGAGCAAAACCACCGGTCAGGTAATCACCGTTGATGGCGGCCTGATCGAGGCTTTCCTGCGTTGAAAATCACCCTCTTCATCCCCTGTTTTGTGGATCAGTTGTTCCCTGCAGTGGGTATCAGCGCGGTGCGCATTTTTGAAAAACTTGGGCACACGGTTGATTTTAAGGAGGCTATTTTTTGTTGCGGCCAACCGTCGTTTAACGGCGGGTATTGGGAGGAAACCCGTGGGATCGCCGCGCGGGTGCTGCAGGCTTTGGCGGGGACGGATCCGGTCGTGGTGCCCTCCGGCTCTTGCGCGGCGATGGTCAAAAATTTTTACCCTGAGCTTTTTCGCAAAACGATGCAGGCCAAGGCCGCAATCCAACTGAGCCAGAGGGTTTTCGAGTTTTCCTCTTTTCTGGTAGATCAGTTGGGGGTCACCGACCTGGGGAGCCGGTTCCCCGCCAAGGTCACCTTCCATGACGGCTGTCATGGCCTGCGTGAACTGCACGTCAAACAGCAACCGCGCCAGTTGCTGGAGCGGGTGAAAGATCTCACGCTGGTCGAGATGGACGATCAAACCAGTTGCTGCGGGTTTGGTGGCACCTTCGCCGTCAAATTTCCGATGATTTCGACTGCGATGGGCGAAACCAAGTCCGCCTCGGCCCTGGATACCGGGGCAGAGTACCTGGTCTCTAACGACTCCAGTTGTCTAATGCATCTCCAAGGTCTCTTGAGCCGACAAAATCAGAAACTTAAAACCATTCACCTGGCCGAGGTCCTAGCCAGTTCCTGACCCAACCCTGACTTAACTCTCCTGCTCTCCCCTCCCATTTCTGTAACTCCTGAACTCCTGCAACTCCTGAACTCCTGTTGTATGTCTTCCAATGCCTCCAAATTCAAAAGCAGTTCGATCAAGCTGACGGCGGACCTTGCCCACCGGGCCAAGATTCAGACCGCGCTGAGAAGCTACGAAAGGGCGCGCCACGGATCGCAAATCCAATACCAGGATTGGCAGGCAGCGCGGACCGGCGCGTCGGCGATCAAATGGGAGGCGATCAATCACCTGGACGCCTACTTGATAGAATTTACCGATAAGCTCGTTGCGCGCGGGACGAAGGTTTTTTGGGCCAGCAACAGCCAGGAGGCGCGCGACTACGTCATCACTTTGGCCAAAGAAAAGGGGGCTCGTTCGATCGTCAAATCAAAGACCATGACCTCCGAAGAAATTCACCTCAACGAGGCTCTGCGGCAAGCTGGGTACGAGGTGGTGGAATCCGACTTGGGGGAATACATCGTCCAGCTGCGGGAGGAGGCCCCTTACCATTTGGTGTTCCCGGCGATGCACCTGACCCGCCACGAAATTAGCGACCTCTTTCAAGAAAAATTGCATACTCCGCCCACCGATAGCCCCGAAGAACTCACCATGATCGCCCGTCGGGAGCTTCGCTTGAAGTATCTTCAGGCCGACCTGGGCATTAGCGGCGCGAACTTCGGGGTCGCCGAGACTGGGATGATCTCGATCACCGAGAACGAAGGCAACGCGCGCTTGACCGTGGCGCTGCCCAAGGTTCACGTGGCGCTCATGGGAATTGAGAAAGTTATTCCGAAGCTAGCAGACCTTGCGCTGTTTCTGCCGATGTTGGCCACCGCGGGCACTGGTCAGCAAATCACATGTTACAACTCGTTGATCGGCGGACCGCGCCAGCCGGATGAAACGGATGGCCCAGAGGAATTCCACCTCATTCTCCTGGATAATCATCGAACGCGCTTGCTGGCCGATGCCGAGCAGCGGGACGCGCTTCACTGCATCCGTTGCGGCGCTTGTTTGAATGCCTGTCCTATTTACCGGAACGTTGGCGGTCACACCTATGCCACCACCTACCAGGGACCGATCGGTTCGGTGATTACACCCCACCTGCGTGGCCTGATGGATTGGAAACACCTTTCATACGCATCATCGCTCTGCGGCGCTTGCACCGAAACCTGCCCGGTGAAGATCGATCTCCATCACCACCTGTTGCACAACCGCCGCAACGCGGTCACTCAGCAGGCTGACCCGGCGGAGCGCTTCGCCTTTCGCGCATTTGCCTTCCTGACGCGCTTCCCCCGCTTACTCAATCGGCTGGCCCGGCTCAGTCGCCCTATCATGCCGCTGGCGAACAGAGCTAGATCAATCCTGCCGCCGCCGGTCAAGGGTTGGGTCGCTTCGCGCGACTTACCGCCGGTCGCCGCCAAGAGTTTTCGAGATTACTGGAAATCGCGATGAACCCGGGCCAGCGCCAAGATATCCTGGGGCGGATCCGCGAAGCCTTGCGGGTACCCGCGCCGCGCCTGCACGCTGCGGACGATGTTGCGCCTGCATCCGTAGGTTCTTTGAGCCCCCGAGCCTGGCTTCCGGCCGTACCTCCCGATGCAGAAGGTCGATTGGCTCTTTTCCAAAAAAATTGCGTCCAACTCAAGACCGACCTTCAGCTCGTCGCTGGTGTCGAGGATGCAGTCAAGACCTTGGTCAACCTTCGCGATACCCACCAGTGGGTGGCCGCCGCCGCCCATCACCACCCCTTATTGGACCAAATCGTACCTGCGCTCGGTCTGGAAACGCTGTACACCGAAGAGCGCCCCGATCCGAAGTCGTTGGAAAAGTGTTCGGTGGGGATCACCGCTTGTGACGCCCTGATCTCGCAGACAGGCTCGATTCTGCTCACTTCGCGCAGCGCGGGCGGGCGCGCCCTCTCGGTCTTGCCGCCACATCATCTGGTCATCGCCCGAGCGGATCAAATCGTGCCGGACCTGCCGGCGGCCTGTGATCTGCTCTCGACCCGGTACGGCCAGAATTATCCCAGTTTCATCACTTTCATCACGGGCCCGAGTCGGACCGGCGACATCGAGCGAATTCTAGTCTTGGGAGCCCATGGACCCAAGAATCTCACAATCATCCTGATCCGATGAGGGGGAAACGTATCGGCGTGTCGGCGTGGTGAGCTACCCTCGTTTCGCCGACACGCCCATACGCTGACACGCCGACACGATTCCCCATCGGCGGTGGCGTAGTTCCGAGCAATCCAACAATCAGGATTACAGCCGTGCCCAGTCCTACTTCCCAAAGGACATTTCTGAATAGCGAACGTAAGGCAGTCTTCTCCGCAACCTGACCAGTCCTGAAATCCACCGCAATTCTTGGCTTGAGTAAGAAAAGGTTCACCGCGCCGAACCCGATCATCACGCAAAAGAAAATGAGCTTAGCAACCAGTATCTGGCCGTAAGTACTCGTCAAGAGCGCCCGAAAACTGCCGACCATGAAAATGCTATTCAACAATCCGGTCGATACCAGGGCGGTCACCGCGATCAAACTGCTTCCTGAAAATCGGCTAACCACGGGTGCCGCCAGCGCGACCGTCTCGGTTTCGGTTGATCGTAACAGCAGAAAAAGAAAGGCGCCGAGAGGCACCAGACCTCCTGGCCAGAACGCCACAACGAGAAGATGGAGTGCATCGCCCAAAAGGTGGATGGCTCCAAAAGCGCCCAGAGTGGCCGCAGCGTGGCTAACCCATGCCAGGGAAACCAACAGCAAGATGGAAAGCGCCGTGAGGATTGCTTGTAACCAGCTTCGTTGTCCTGGTGTCCGTGCCACCATCCAGAGGATGCCCACAGCGACCAGGCCAACGATTACCCGGAACAACCAGATATGACCAAATTGCGTCACAATCAGCATCGACAACCAGTCACTGCTTTGTAAACTTTCAACTAAGTTGTCTCCGCTCATGATTGAAGCGAGCAGCCAACTCCAGACGAACCACGAAATGAGCGCCGTGAAAAGCGTCCACCAGGCAGCTCGGCAGGTTAGTCGGTGGAACGTTTCCAGCAGTCGTCCGGTTCCCGCCGATGGCTTCCACGGCCCAGGAAAGACGATCAACGCTTCAAATAGAAATAGGCTGGCCAGCAAAATCGAAGCCGACAGATGCAACCAACGTACTAATATTAATGCTAGCGACACAGGAGTACGTCGGTCAGCAGATTTCGGGAACTACACTTTGCGGGCGGGCGCCACTCAGAGTAGTGCAAACGTGACCCAGTACCCCCCTGAGATTTGCAGCAGGGGTAGAACGCAAAATAAAATGCCCAAACCGGATCGCATCTGTTCCCGGTCTGGGACACTGACCGATCTAAAACCGAATGGCAACGCCTAAACAGCTCCGTTGAATTGTTTTTTCGGGCAGCTAACTAAAAGTCGCTTATTGCGTTTGTGCGGTTTGACTTTGATCCGCCTCTGCCTTGTTCATCAAAATCTGGAGATTGTCGTATCCGGCGCTGGTCGCAAAGACGACGCAGTCCAATGGCACACCAAATGGAGAATCTTTAGCTGACATCGATCCTATGTCGATATAGTATTTACCATTATCGCTTCTCCAAACCTTTTCATGCTCAACTGCTTTTTCTAAAGAGACAGTCGTAGCGGGAAAGATGGTGTCTGCTGGTATATTAGCATCCCGTAACTGATCCGTTTCTGATTGCGTGATCGGAAGAGGGGTGTACGCGGCGTTCCCCATCTTGATATAACAGATGGTTTCGACGATCTCCCCATGAGTGAACAATTGCTGAATCAGATATTTGTGATCGAGGGTATGATACAGTCGCAACGTACCGGAGGGAATCGTAGTGTTGTAAAAGGCATTGCCGTATCTGGTTGCCGACTGAACTTCCGTATCGCCAAGATTGGCCTGCGCGTTCGAACCAAGTAACGGGAGCGTTGATAACAAGGCTAAAAGTAAATGTTGGAGTCTGATAAAAATCCTTATTTCTGAACCGCTTCCCTTTGGTTGATTGGATCTCATCGGCTGGGAACTAATCGGTCCTTAGATGGGCAGTACGTCCGCTGCAACATGGGGTTTAGCCCCTCCGAGCTAAGACCCTTAATCACCATATTCTTAATAGGTTAGGGTAAATAAGATGGGGCAAAGCCCGATTTCCGATGGGCGTCAACCCGCGGGCTCAGGTAGAGGGCGAAGCTCCGTCTGAGCCGGGGCTCCCCGCGTTGGCCTGCGTAGTCACGTCATCCCCTGAACCGCAGCCCATTTAGAAGAGACTTGGGTGAGTCTTACTTATTGGACCGGAAGGGGTGGGATTCGAACCCACGGTAGCATTGCTGCTACGCCTGATTTCGAGTCAGGTGCCTTCGACCAACTCAGCCACCCTTCCATCGCATCGAAAAATGAGGAAACGGAAGATAGCTGAAATCGTTGGCTTGTCGACGACTTAGTTACTGGATCAGGCAGGCGAAGCTTTTGATA
>DATHPI010000470.1:0-20302 GCA_035484035.1 Chthoniobacterales bacterium | reverse complement strand
AGGACTCTCTTGCGGCGCTCTCTGCTGGCAGGCGCGTTGGTTGCTCTTGGCATTCTTGTCGTCCGGCTTTCGCCAGATCCTCACGCACAGGTTGTTGTTTTCAGATTTCGTCCTCCGATCTCACCTGTCGCATCAGCTCCGAATTTTTCCGGAGCAGGTGGAGGACGTTCGCCGCTTTTCTCAGTGGAACGGCAGGTTTTCTTTGATCCGCGCTTCGTCGGTTGAATCGAGTACCGCGCCCTTAGCGAGATGGCGCTTGCGTTTCGCACTTTTGGACACCAACAAATGCCGGCGGCCCGCGTGGCCTCGCAACACTTTGCCGGTCGCTGTTATCTTAAAGCGTTTGGCCACCGCTTTCTTCGTTTTGCGTCTGGCAATCGGTTTTGGCATAGGGAGCCGGGAACCTATACTCTTGAATCCACTTCGCAACTGGAAATTGTCGCGAATTAAGGCCGAAAGACAAACCTGCACCGATACAATCCGGAAGCCATCTCTTCCTCACGTTCAACGCGCACCCCCAGGATCCGCTCCGTCATTTCCCGTTCGAGACGTCTGACCAGCGGAAAAGCTTCGAGCAAATCAAAAATCGGCGAGTGATATTCCACGATCGCGACCGGGTCTTCGTTGGAAAGTTCGGACATGTAACCTTGTTGATCGCGGATTTTTGCAAACGTCTCCGCCAGTTCCAAGACCGTTGTGCCGTGCACCTTCCCCATATATTCCTCGGTTTTTAAAGCAAAGACCGAGTACAAGAGTTTTTCACCGGCCGCGTGACCATAGAGGCGATTTGCAGCATGCAGAATTTCGATGGTTGTGGCATTGGTCGCGCTTGGGAAAAAAATGTGCGCTTTGGGCGTCAGCCGGTAGACCATTTCCGGACGTCCCACCGGTTTTGGACGGCGCCAGGTATCCACATAGCCGCGCCGTTCAAGTTCGTCGCAGTGCTGTTTCACGCCCATGTAACTCAGCTTCAGCCGCTCACCGAGTTCCCTAACAGAAAGCCCTTGGGTTTTCTTTAAAGTGTTGACGATTCGCATTCTTTGCGAACGACCCACTTCACTTATTCGTTTCACAAAAATGCGCGCTACTTACCGACTTTTACGATCGAATAAGTCTTTACTCCTTTGCGGTCCAGCAAGAGCAATAAGTTCGGTTTACCCTTTTGGTCGGCTAACGCTTTTTGAAAGGATGCGGTATCGGTAACCTGGTTTCGCCCGACTTCCGTGATGACGTCGCCTGTCTGAATATCGGCCACAGCGGCCGGGCTATTGGGAGTGACCTCGGTCACCACCACCCCGGAATCCGACTTCAAACCAAGCTCCTGCTTTAGCTCTGGAGTTACCTCCTGGACTTGAACTCCAAAGGTGGAGGCTACATTTTCTCCTTGCGGGGGTGTCCCCTGATTGCTCGCCAGCTTGCTCGTATCAGTCGGCAACTCTTCGGTGGTAACAACCACCGTATTCTTCTTGCCGTTCCGCCAGACACCCAGACTCACTTGGGCCCCAATCTTTTTCTTCAAGATCTCGTTCTGAAGCTCCCTGGCGCTGGAGACTGAGACACCGTCCACATCGGTGATCACATCTGCAGGACGTAAGTCGCTCTTCGCCGCGGGGGTATCGGCTTGAATCGTCCTTACCACCACTCCTTTATCCACCCCTTTAAATACTTCGGCTCGATTTTGATCATTGAGACTCTCGATGATTATTCCAAGCCAAGGCCTGACAATTTTGCCCGAAGCGATGAGTTGATCGCTCACCTGCTTGGCGAGATTACTCGAAATGGCAAACCCAAGTCCCCGGTTCAGCCCATGGATCAGGGTATTCATCCCAATGACTTTACCGTCGATATCACAGAGCGGACCCCCACTATTACCTGGATTGATCGCTGCATCCGTCTGGATGTAGTCCTCGTACTTATCCGGCAACAGTTCGTTGCGGCCTTTAGCACTGACAACGCCCATCGTGAAGGTGTAGGCAAATTTGTAGGGAGTTCCGATCGCGCACACAATCTGACCCACTTTGACTTCGTCGCTGTTCGCGAAATCAATCGTCGGAAGATCGGTGGCGTCGATTTTTACCACTGCCACGTCGGTTCGCTCATCAGAGCCGATGACCTTGGCCGAGAACGTTCGCCCATCCTTAAGCTTGATATTGATCTTGTCTTCACCATCGATGACATGATTGTTCGTGACGATATAACCGTCCGAGCGCACCACAAACCCCGATCCTTCGCTCTGATCGGGTTGTTCACTCTCATCCCGCGGACCCTTGAAAAAGAAATCAAAGCCGTCCATCGGGTTAGAAGGGTTTCCCGACCGTCCGCTTTTCTCGACATCGACCACCACCACCGCCGGAGCCACTTTTTCGTAGACCGCCGTGTAGGCATTGTTTAGCTGGTGCGCAATATCCTTGCCCGCGTCCGAGGCGGCCGCCTCGGCGAAAAGTGGCTGACTGAACGGTTGGCTGAGTAGAAGGAGTCCCCCGAGAGCAAGGGCCGAAGCACGATCAAATACGCTCATAATGCATGTAGACTGATAGACTAATACCTGAAGGAATTTACCGCCTGTTCTATCACGGGATATTCCGCTACCGGTGAGGGGAACGCAACATTGCTCTGCAGACGTCAGGCACCGCCCTGATTGACAATCCAAAGTGAGCCTTTAGTGTTTGACCAACCAGTCAATTCAAACATGCACAGTTTAGCCGAAACCGCCGATAAGCGGTTCCTCACCTTCGCCCCAGGTTTCTGGCCCAATGTCGCTCCCGAGCTCTGGAACGATTGGAAATGGCAGCTTAAAAACCGGATCACCAACCTCCAGCAACTTGAAGAGAGGATCGCGCTCTCTCCCGAAGAACGTGCGGGGGTAATCCTCTCCGGAAACAAACTTGCGTTGGCAATCACACCTCATTTCTTCAACCTTATCGACCCGGAAGACCCTCTTTGCCCGATTCGTCGCCAAGTAATCCCTCGTGTTGAAGAGGCCGACCGTGCTCCACTCGAAATGGCCGACCCCTGCGGCGAAGATTCCCACATGCCGGTCCCAGGCCTCGTCCATCGGTACCCGGATCGCGTGCTATTTCTAGTCACCGACCGCTGCGCATCCTATTGCCGGTATTGCACACGTAGTCGCGTCGTCAGCGGGGCTGGGGAACAAGAGCTGCACACCAATTTCGAGGAAGCTTACCGTTATCTGGAAACTCACACCGAAGTTCGGGACGTTTTGCTTTCTGGGGGAGACGCCCTGGTTCTTTCCGACGATAAGCTGCGGGGAATTTTGCGGCGTTTGCGTGCGATCGAACATATCGAGTTCGTCCGGATCGGGACACGAGTCCCGATTTTCCTTCCACAACGTGTGACGCCGGAATTGTGCCGGATGCTCCAGGAATTTCATCCCCTTTGGATGAGTGTTCACGTCAATCACCCTCGTGAGCTGACAACGGAGGTGAAAACAGCTCTTGAACGCCTCGTCAACCACGGAATTCCGCTGGGAAACCAAAGCGTCCTCTTAAAAGGGGTGAACGATGATTTGACCGTGATGAGGGCGTTAGTCCACAAGCTGGTGATGTGCCGGGTGCGCCCATACTACATCTATCAGTGCGATCTGATTCACGGTTCGGCCCACCTCCGGACTTCCGTGGCAAAAGGGATCGAGATTATTGAAGGTCTGCGGGGTCACACTACCGGCTACGCTGTACCCCAGTTCGTTATCGATGCACCAGGGGGCGGGGGTAAAGTTCCAATTAACCCGGGCTATATCCTCTATCACGATCACGAAAAAATCGTGATTAGAAATTACGAAGGAAAAATCTTCGAATACCCCGAATTGGAGATGACCAGAAGTTCGGGATCTCACTCGGACTTCCAGGACGAATATTTGTATTCCTAAAGAATACAGCATCCATGGCCGGGATCGTTGTTAAGCCGCGTGCGCGGATCTTTCACGGACACGACTGGGTCTATGGCTCAGAGGTTCTCAAGACGTTCGGTCACCCTGAGCCAGGCGATGTCATCTCGCTCAAAGACGGCCAAGACCGATCATTGGGATCTGCCATTTACAATCCCAACTCGCAGATCATCGCTAGACGATTTTCACGCCGCAAACAGGAGTTAGACCGCCAATTTTTTGAGCGTAGAATCAGCCAGGCGTTGGCTGCCCGCGAAAAACTAGGGATCCTGCGAAATCCCGGGCGCATCGTTTCCAGCGAAAGCGACGGATTACCCGGATTGATTATTGACCGCTACGGATCGCATCTGGTTCTGCAAACCCTGACCCTGGCGATGGATCGCCGAAAGGAGTTGATTGCCGAAGTTGCCAAACAGCTGCTGTCGCCCACCTCCATTGTCGAAAGAAACGACGCACCGATTCGGAAAGCAGAAGGACTCGAATCAATCACTGGCTTCCTTTTTGGGGAGCAACAGGAACAGATCGAACTGGAGGCGAAAGGGATCCGGTTTCACGTCGATCTGCTGACAGGGCATAAAACGGGCCTTTATCTCGACCAGCTCGACAACTACGAGACGGTGGCTGAACTCGCTGGCGGAATGAGAGTTCTGGATTGCTTCTCAAATCAAGGGGCCTTCGCGGTCGCGTGCGCCAAGGCCGGAGCGTCAGCGGTCACAGCCGTCGAAATCAGCGGTCATCAGGTGAAACAGATAAAAGAGAATGCCCAATTGAATGGGGTCACAATCACCACGGTAGAAGAGAACGTGTTCGACTATCTTTCGAGACAGATTCGGGAGAACGCCCAATTCGATTTAATCATCCTTGATCCTCCTTCTTTCACGAAGTCCAAGGAATCACTGAACAGTGCGCGGCGAGGTTACAAGGAGATTCATCTACGCGCCCTTCAATTGCTGTCACCTAACGGTTATCTAGCGACGTTCTCCTGCTCTCATCACGTTTCCCGTGAAATGTTCCTGGAGATGATTGTGGATGCCAGCGTGGATGCCAAACGTTACGTCCGAATAGTCAAATATCTGTCACAGCCACTCGATCACCCGGTTCTTCCTCATATTCCAGAAACCGAATACCTGAAGGGCTACCTTCTTCAGGTTCTGCCCGGGCGGTGAGCGGAAGGGTCAGTGTCAGTGTCAGTGCCAGCGAGGATGTCGGCTCTTCAATCGTGCTCGTGCTCGTTATCGTTATCGTTCTCGATTTCGATCCTAGGCCGTTGCCAGTCGAAGAAAGTCGAGCACGAGCACGACAACGAGCACGAGCACGATTGAGGATTGAGGAGCGAAGGATCGGTATGGAATCGACTGCCTTTTGGGCCACCGAGTCCGGTTCCAAGGCGCGAGATTGAAATTCCGCATTCTCCAGACGCCAAACCACAGATTTTCATTGCGGCGGCGTTGGTTTGCCTGACAATGGAGGTTCAATGTCGGAGAGTATGAAAGAACCGTTACTCGATCTCCCGGAGGAGCAGCAATCTGGATCACCTGAGATGCTTGATTCCCAGGTCCAGCGCGCTCAGGAACAGCTTCTGCAGCTGAAGCGTCAGCAGGAGCAGATCGAGAAGCAAAAGCGCGAACTCGAAGAACTCAGCAGAAAGCAGGAGGACCTCGAGAAGGGTCGCGGCGAGATGATCGAAAAGCTCAGCCGATCGCTCGTGGTCATCGAGCGGGAAACGTACGAAGCAGAAAGACGGGTCGAGCAATTGCGGCTCACCAACGCGACTTTCGCCCAACACCTCGATTCTTTGGAAAGGATCAATCCGAAAGCTTGGAATAATTCGGATCTGCACAAGGAACTGAGCAAAGCGTTGAGTGCGGTGGACGACGCCCGCACGGAATACACAAAATCGCTGACGAAAATCAATGCGAAATCGGATGCCGAGGTGATCATTCCAAATGCGACCGTCGAAGACACCTACTATTCCTCCGCAGACGATTCGAAGTTTGTGGTATGGCTCAAGCGCGGCTTCGCTTTTACACTCCCTCTTTTAATTCTTGGGCTATGCGCGCTGCTGGTTTTTTATTTGATGCACGGCTGACACTGTTGAGTAATGGGACGTAGACGATTTAACGATTCTCCGATCTCGGCGAAACAAGGCGAGCTCGCGAAACAGGAGGAAGAGCTCCGTCGCCAAATGGAAGAATTGCAGCGCAAGATCGAGGAAGCCCCGAAGCTGGCGCAGGCTGAACAGGAACGCCAGCGCCAGGAGAGAATCGAGCGCGCTACCACCAGGCGCAGCCCGCTTGATTCCCCTGATATCCTGCAAGATTCGCGGCATGGCGAGGATTTGTTTTCGGAACGCCCACGACGGCAAAGACGCGCCCAGCGGCGCCAAGCCCGCCTGCGCCTGTTGATTTCAAGCTTAGCGGTCCTCATTCTGGTAGCCATCGTTATCTTCCTGGCGATCCAGATGTTCAATCACATGTGAGCAGCAGTGTCAGTGCCAGTACGGAAAATCGCCCGGTGGCTTTTGGAACTAACTGACACTGGCACTGACACTTCCCAAGACACTTCCCCAAATGAAGAACTTTGATGTCGAATACGTGGCCGAACTGGCTCGCATCCAATTGACACCCGACGAGATCAAGAGATTCAATTCTCAGTTGGGGCTGGTGCTCGAGCACGTCGCCAAACTCAATGAGATCGATGTCTCGCAGGTGGAACCGATGGCTCACAGCTTCCCTATCTACAACGTTTTCCGCGAGGATGAGATACGAGAGAGTTTAGATCGTGAAGCCGCACTCTCGAACGCGCCGCATCAAGCCCAGGGATTGTTCATTGTCACGAAAGTCGTGGAGTAAATGCCGTGGAACTTACGTCGCTTGCCGTTCACGAAGTTCAGGCGCTGATCCGCTCCAGACAAATCTCGCCGAAAGAGGTGCTTGAAGCATTGGGGCAGCGGATCGCCGACGTGGATCCAAGGATTCACGGCTATCTCTCGCACGATCTTAAACGCGCAATTTCGGAGGCCGAGGAGGTTGATGTGCGTCTTCCTCTGGGAGGTGTGCCGATTTCCATCAAGGATGTCATCAGCGTCAAAGGTCATCCCTGCGGTTGTGCCTCGAAGATTCTCGAAGGATACGTCGCTCCCTACGATGCAACGGTTATTTCGAAACTTCGCAATGCCGGCGCCATACCGTTTGGACGGGTCAACATGGACGAGTTCGCGATGGGCTCCTCCACCGAGAATTCGGCGTTCGGCCCCACCCGCAATCCATGGGATGTTACCCGAACTCCAGGCGGTTCGAGCGGGGGATCTGCCGCCGTGGTCGCCGCAGATGAGGCATTCGCAGCCCTCGGGTCGGACACCGGCGGCTCGATCCGACAACCGGCAGCGCTCTGCGGTCGGGTCGGCCTAAAGCCGACTTATGGTCGAGTATCGCGTTACGGCTTAATCGCGTTTGCCTCTTCCCTGGATCAGATCGGCCCTATTACCAAAGATGTGCGGGACGCGGCTCTTCTGATGAATGTTATCGCCGGCCCTGACAAGTTTGATTCGACTTCCCTGGCTGATCAGGTACCGGACTTCACCGAAGCTCTCGAGAAGGGAGTCAAGGGGTTAAAGCTCGGTCTCCCTAAAGAATATTTCGTCGAAGGTCTTGATCCTGAGGTGGAGAAAACCGTGCGGGCGGCTATCACAAATCTTGAGAGTCTGGGTGCCCAGGTGATTGAGATTTCGTTGCCACACACCGAATTTGCGCTCAGCACCTACTACATCATTGCTCCCGCGGAAGCTTCTGCCAACCTCGCCCGCTTTGATGGAGTGCGCTACGGTTTCCGCGCCCAAGGCACCAGCGGCTTGCTGGATCACTATGGGAAAACAAGAGAAGAGGGATTCGGGCAGGAGGTCAAACGGCGCATTATCCTGGGAACCTACGTGCTGAGTTCGGGCTATTACGACGCCTATTATCTACGGGCTCAGAAGGTTCGAACTCTGATCCGCCAGGATTTCGCAACGGCTTTCGAAAAAGTGGATGCCATTGTCTGCCCGACCTCTCCGACGCCGGCGTTCAAACTTGGTGAACGCACCAGCGATCCTCTTAAAATGTATCTTGCCGACATTTTTACCTTGGCCGCGAACATCGCCGGGATCTGTGGGATTAGCGTGCCGTGCGGCTTTCTCGAAGAGGAAGGAAGGAAGCTCCCGGTTGGTCTGCAGATCCTAGGCAAGGAGTTGAATGAATCCATTTTACTCCAGGTCGCTTACGCCTACGAACAAAACACCGCCTGGCATAAGGTGAGACCTGAATTGGGCTAGCCTAATTCAGGATTCAGGAGTTGCAGGAGTTCAGGAGTTGCAGAATGGAAGAACGGCGCGTTGCCTTTTATTCTGTAACTCCTGAACTCCTGCAACTCCTGAACTCCTTCTTCAATCACTCGTCTCCCCCCTTCAATTTTGCCAGCACCCCGAAATCCTCGAGCGTCGTGGTGTCTCCTGTGATCTGTCCTCCGGCTGCAACTTCTTTCAGCAAGCGGCGCATTATTTTCCCGCTCCGGGTCTTTGGCAGTGCTTCGGTAAAACGGATGTCGTCCGGCTTGGCAATCGCCCCGATTGCATTGGCGACGTGTAGCCGCAGTTTTTCGCGAAGTTCGGGCGTGGGGTGGTCTTTTTCTTTCAAAGTCACGAACGCAACAATTGCCTGTCCCTTCATCTCGTCGGGACGACCGACCACGGCGGCTTCGGCCACGCTGGGATGGCTGACCAATGCACTTTCGAGCTCCGAAGTACCTAGGCGGTGTCCAGCGACATTCAACACGTCATCAATCCGTCCGACGATCCAGAAGTAGCCATCCTTGTCTCTCCGAGCACCATCGCCGGTGAAATAACATCCTTTCACCTCGCTCCAATACTGTTTTTTATATCGTTGTTTGTCGCCCCAGATCGAGCGCAACATCGACGGCCACGGCTGGCGCACGACAAGTTTGCCGCCAACGTTCGGCGGGACTTCCTGCCCCTGGTCGTCCACTACTGCGGCATCGATCCCGAAAAACGGAAGCGTCGCGGTACCCGGTTTGAGAGGAGTGGCTCCAGGAAGCGGAGTAATCATGATCGCTCCGGTCTCAGTTTGCCACCACGTGTCAACTATCGGGCAACGACCGCCACCAATCACCGTGTAATACCACATCCAGGCCTCAGGGTTAATTGGTTCCCCGACGGTACCCAGCAATCGGAGTGATGTCAGATCATGCCGATTCGGATATTCGTCGCCCCAGCGAATGAAGGCACGAATCGCCGTCGGGGCGGTATAGAGCAAGGTTACCCGATACTTCTCGATTAACTCCCAAAAACGATCCGGAGCCGGCCAGTTGGGAGCGCCTTCGTACATCAAAATCGTTGCACCGTTGCAGAGCGGCCCGTAAACAGTGTAACTGTGCCCGGTGACCCAGCCAATATCTGCGGTGCACCAATAGACATCCTCCGGCTTCAAATCAAAAACGTATTTGGTCGTTAAAGCGGCTCCTAACAAATATCCGCCCATGGTGTGCAATATCCCTTTGGGTTTCCCAGTCGAGCCACTGGTGTAGAGGATGAAAAGTGGATCTTCGGAATCCATTGGCTCAGGTGCGCAGTTGGCGTCGACGTACTCCAATTCCCTGTGCCACCAGGCATCCCGGCCTTCTTTGATGTGAATCTCGTTGTTGGCCCGACGGAAAACGATGACCCGCTCAATCCGCTCATTGTCCTTCAGGGCATCATCGACATTTTTCTTCAACGGCACAATGGCCCCGCGTCGATATCCGCCGTCGGCGGTAATCACCATCTTGGCCTCACAATCCTTGATTCGATCTCTGATCGATTCAGCGCTGAACCCCCCGAAAACGACCGAATGAATCGCCCCGATTCTCGCGCACGCCAACATCGCGATCGCCGCCTCTGGACACATCGGCATGTAGATAATAATGCGATCTCCCTTTCGAATGCGATTCCGCTTCAGAACGTTGGCGAACTTGCATACCTCACGATGAAGCTGCTGGTAGGTCAAAGTCACTTTTTCACCGGGCTCACCTTCCCAGATCAGTGCAGCTTTATTCCGAGTCTCCCCGGACAGATGGCGATCAATGCAGTTTTCGGAGACATTCAATTGGCCGCCCACGAACCACTTTGCGAAGGGTTCTTTCCACTCAAGAACCGTCTTCCATTTTTTCTGCCACAGGAGAGTCTCTGAGGCTTGCTGCGCCCAGAATTTCTTCGGGTTTTCGATCGATTTGCGATATAACTCCCGATATTCAGCCAAACTTGAGATGTGCGCCTTTTTTGAGAAGGCCTTCTTCGGCTTAAAGACTCGATTCTCAATCAGGTGCGATTCGATGTTGTTGCTCATGGGGGATCCGAATGGTTCTTTGCTAGACTCCTTCAGCAAAAAGGAGAACGGGAAATGCCACTTACCAGGCGTGGTTCATACTTTAACGACGGGAAGAGGATAACGAATGATAAGGTCGTTATCCAAAAGTATCTCCACATGATGTAAACCGTACTGTTGGAATTGGACGCCAGCGAATACGTTCACGTTGGTCACATGTCCGTCCAGTTCCTTTAATTCAAATTCGATGTGGGACTCGGCCACCAGTTGCACCTCCTCGACCCCGAGGATCCGGGATGTTTGGCGAAATTTGCCGAATCCTCCACACCAACGCGTCCAGAGACAAAGTTTTAACAGACCTACCGGCAGCGTCGGGGTTGGAAGAACGTTAACGACTCCCACCAGCGTTTGCAGGCCGTTCACTTCCTGCCGAACATCTTCGCATACGATCGACGCCTGGAGATCTGGAAGAACATTGTCTGCTCCCATGGAGTCTCCTTCGCCGTCGTGGGTCCCCGGGTTACCATTGGGCAAACTCCCGGATTGGAACCCCGGGAAGATCAGATGGCATCCTCACCGCGTTCTTCGGTACGAATTCGAATGACTTGTTCGATCGCCACCACAAAAACCTTTCCGTCACCGATCTTCCCGGTGCGTGCCGCCTCAACAATGGTCTCAACCGCTTTTCGAACTCGATCGTCTCCTACCACGATTTCAAATTTTACCTTTGGAAGAAAATCGACTGTGTATTCGCTGCCTCGATAGATTTCCGTATGACCCTTTTGCCGTCCAAAGCCTTTTACTTCGCTGACGGTCATTCCTTCGATTCCAATCTCTGTCAATGCCTCTTTGACGTCCTCCATCTTAAAAGGCTTAATGATCGCCTCGATTTTCTTCATAACCGCCCAAACTTGAGTTACTCGCAATGAAAAGGCAAGGAAACAGACCAGATTTCGGTAGCTGTTTGGCGCCGGTCAGACGGCCCAAGTGGCCTGGAGCTTGGATGTTTCCAATCCGTGGCCCGAAGTGGCCAAAATAACTTAGCCCAGGGTTTACCCGGGTTTACCCTGGGCTAGTCGAAAATAAACGTTTCGCCCTGAAGGGGCTAGAAATGCGCACGCGATCCGGTTCAAAGGTTCCGAGCCGATTATCGCCGTATCTCGTAGCCCCTTCAGGGCTAATTCGTGTGGGGAGAATTACCCAGGGTAAACCCTGGGCTACGCTCTTTAGGCCACTTCGGGCCACAGATTGAAAATGTCCAAACTCCAGAGGTTCGGCTCGCACCATCGAATGGCGTTTTCCAAGCTTCCGCAGTTGCTCAGAGTTGTGTGCTATGCGGGTCGTGGAGATCTCTCGGCGATTCCGGCGATGACCGCCGGCAAAAGCTGGTGCTCCGCCAACTGGATTCGCCCATGCAAACTTTCCGGGGTATCGCCCGGGAGGATCGGCACGGTTTCCTGGCCGAGAATCTCGCCCGCATCGACAGTTGCATCGACGTAGTGCACGGTGCATCCAGTCACTTTCTCGCCCGCCGCCAGAGCCTGCTTCCAAGCTTCCAACCCAGGAAACTTCGGTAGCAATGAAGGGTGAATGTTGATGATTTTTCGCGGAAACGCGCTGAGCAGCGGTTCTTTGACAATGCGCATGAATCCGGCCAACACGACGAGTTCGACCTCCGCTCCAAACAACAACCGCACGATATCTGTTTCGATTTCCGGCTCGATCCTGGTGCGAAAACGGCCCGGCTGAATATATAAACCAGGGACCTGAAAATCGTGAGCCAGGCTCAGAATGCCGGAATGATTTACATCGGATATAACGATGCGCACTTCCGCATTCAATCGACCGTTGACGATCTGTTCCATGACCGCCTGGAAATTCGATCCTTTGCCGGATCCCATGACTCCTAGTCGCAATGGAGGTTTCATCCTCGCTGAATTGCCTCCACCAGTTTCGTAGTCGATTTGCCCGGGACCAACGGAAGAATCTCGATTTTTGCACCGATCTCCCTCAGCGCGGTGACTTCGTCCCTGTCCAGGCTGGTCACGGTGTAATCCCCCCCTTTTACATAAATTTGGGGCCTCACCTGTCGCAAAAGAGTGTCGACTCGCTTTTCGCCAAAAATGACCACGTAATCGACGGCTTCAAGGGCCGCCACGACTTCGGCCCGATCCTCCTGCGGATTCAGTGGGCGGCCTTCACCTTTCAATTCCCGAACCGAAGCGTCGCCATTCAGGCCAACCACCAGAATGTCACCAAGTTGTTTGGCCGCTGACAGATACCTCACATGTCCGGTATGCAGGATATCGAAACAACCGTTCGTGAAGACAATCGTCTGCCCCGGGTGCCGGCTCCGTAACCCGGCAGCGGTTGCTCCATTCAAAATCTTAGTTACGACGCCCATCGCTTTTTTGAGTTGCAGTAGCAGGTTAACTCACTAAGTCTACTCATTTCCCATGATAGATCCGCGTTTCGATGTTCTGGCAGAGGTTTTGACCGGTTTCTCCACAAGGCTGAAAAGAGGCGAGCGGGTCCTCATCGATGCCTTCGACGCACCCTCGGAAATGGTCATTGCTATGATCCGCTCAACGCGCTCCAAGGGCGCATTCCCGTTCGTCAATCTCCAATCGAATGTGATCGCCAGAGAATTACTCAGAGGCGCTGAAGAAGAACAATATCGAACCCTCCGCGAATTCGAAATGGCCCGGATGCAAGTGATGGACGCTTACGTTGCGCTTCGGGGAAGCCACAACATGACCGAATTTTCGGATGTCGCTTCCGAGCGGATGCAACTTGCGATGAAAATGCTCCAACCGGTGGTTGAGCAGCGGGTGAACAAAACCAAATGGGTTGTCTTGCGGTGGCCGACTCCGGCCATGGCGCAGATGGCCGGGATGAGCACCGAAGCATTCGAGGATCTGTTTTTCAAGGTCTGTACGCTCGATTACTCCAAAATGAAGCCTGGCATGGAGGCCCTGAAATCAATGATGGAAAAGACGGACCAGGTTCATATCATTGGGCCCGGAACCGATCTCCGTTTCAGCATCAAAGGAATCCCCGCGATCACGTGTGGTGGTCAGCATAATATTCCTGATGGCGAAGTCTTCACCTGTCCGGTTCGAGATTCCGTCGAGGGCCACGTCCAATTCAATGCCCCAACCGTCTACCAGGGTACCGCTTTCGATTCCGTTCGCCTCGCTTTTAAAAACGGCAAAGTGGTCGATGCCACTTCGAATAACACGGAACGGCTGAACGCCATCCTCAATTCAGACGAGGGCGCTCGCTATATCGGTGAGTTCGCGATTGGGTTCAATCCTCATATTTGGGAGCCGATGCGCGACATTCTTTTCGATGAAAAGATTGCCGGTTCGTTTCATTTCACTCCAGGACAAGCGTACGAGAGCGCCGACAATGGCAACCGCAGCCAGGTGCATTGGGATCTCGTCTGCATCCAACGATCGGATTACGGCGGGGGCGAGATTTACTTTGACCAAAAGCTTGTCCGGAAAGATGGGCTCTTCGTTCCGAAGGAACTTCAAGCGCTCAATCCGGAAAGCTTAAAAGCCTGATAGACCGGATTCTGCCCGAGCTCTGGCCGCTTGGCCAGCAGCTCCGCATCCAGGCGTTGCCCGAAATCCCTGGCCTTTTCAACAAATGCCGTGAACGGGATAGTAATCTTTCCGGGTGCGTAACTGCCGCTGATCGTCATTTCCTGTCCCCGCCGGTCGAACTGAAGCTTCGCTTCCGATTCGGTAAACTCGAACGTCTCGCTTCCCTCCCCGACTGCCAATCCTTCACCGATTTTCCGCATCGCCAAAGCAAAATCAATCAAAGGTATCCAGCCCCATCTGGCGCTTAGGTCCGTCTGATCTGTCCTGAAAATGATATCCCCGGTTGCCGCATAATAGCGGAGATCTGTCTCATCAGCAGTCGCCAAGTCGGTGGTATTCTCGTCCCAATCTTCGGATAGCCGGTAATCGAAATGCATAAAAGGTTTCGCTCGTGTTAGCCGCAGATTGGCCGTCGTTCCAACTTTTCAGGAAATTGAAGTTGTCGGCCGAATTAAAATGGAAATGCCGTAATAAGCTGATTGCGCTGGTTCACGACGACTCGAAGCCGGTACGCCGGTCGTCCGTCAATGTTAATGCCGATCGGGTGACCAAAATCATATTCGTAAATTTGGCCGGGTCGCCCGTGTGAATTCTGCCGAGCGCGCCCGTTGGCAACGGCTTCACCGACGAGTTGCCGGAAGGATTCTTCGGTGATCCCAGGAGAAAACTTGCCCGCGCCCTGGGCCGGGCTATCCGGCCAATGCCGTTCCTCGACATGGCGAATCGCCCGCTGGGTGACGATGACCTGACCCGGCGATCCGCCAGTCACATCCTGGCCGCGGGCGCCCCAAACGCTTGACACCATCAGTCCGATCGAAAGCCAAACGGACCATTGGAGCATCGGCATCACCGTAAAAAATCGTCCGTTATTCACTTAATCACGCAACTCCTTGATTGCCAGAGCCGCATCCTGAGCCTTAAACACGCCCGTGCCTGCGACCATCACATTCGCGCCGGAATGTCGCGCGATCGCGGCGGTATTTGGGTAAATCCCTCCATCCACTTCGATATGAAAGTCCAGTCCGCGTTCAGCGCGAATCTGAGCTGCGCGCTTCACCTTGGCCATCATGGTCTCCATGAAACTCTGCCCACCAAAGCCGGGATTAACGGTCATCACCAGCAGCAAATCGATCTGGTCAAGGTAGGGCTCCACTTTTTCGAAAGAAGTCGGCGGGCTGATCGCCAAACCGCAGGTAGCACCCGCGGCCCGTATCTCTTTTAAAGTGTTGCCAACCTCGTGACTAGGCTCGACGTGAATCGTGATATTGCTGGCGTACGGAACAAATCGCGGAAAGAAATGGTCGGGCCGCTCGACCATCAGGTGGATGTCCAGCGGAACAGTGGCGATTTTGGCAATCGACTCCACCACGGGCGGTCCAAACGAAATATTGTCGACGAAATGGCCGTCCATCACATCGAGATGCAGCCAATCTGCGCCGGCTTTCTCTATTCGTTCGCATTCCGTTCCAAGGTGGTTGAAATCACAGGCGAGTACCGAGGGGGCAATAATAATCGGTTTGCTGTTCATCGATTCTTCCTTCTCTTTAGCCCTTATCATGGACGATTTGCTGGATTTTTCGAGCGATACCTATTTTATGGGCGAAGCTTTGCGGCAAGCAAGGAGAGCCGAATCGCAGGATGAAGTTCCGATCGGCGCGGTAATTGTTCGTGACGCAGAAATCATCGCACGCGCCTGGAACCAGGTCGAAGTCCTGAAGGATGCCACCGCCCACGCAGAGATGCTCGCGATCACTCAGGCCGAAAGCGTGGTCGACGACTGGCGGCTCGACGACTGCGATCTCTATGTCACTAAAGAACCGTGCCCAATGTGCGCGGGAGCGATCGTCCAGGCCAGGCTCCGCAGGGTGATCTACGGTTGCCCGGATCCGAAAACCGGGGGGGCGGGCGGAATGATCAATCTGCTCCAAATGCCGCCTTTGAATCACCAGTGCCTGATCACCCGTGGGGTGCGGGAAATCGAGTGCCGAGAAATTCTCCAGCGGTTCTTCCGGGGCAAGCGAGAGGGGTAAGGTGAGGCTCCGCCTCCCCCAATCGTCCTCGTGCTCGTTTTCGTGCTCGTCCTCGATTTTCCGTTTCTTTTTCGCCGACCACGATCAAAGATCGATAACGAGCACGATTGAAGAGGTTGCGAGTGTCAACGGGGGCTTCGCCTAGGGCGGAGCCTCACCCAACCGGAATCCCTTACCGGATCAGCATGCAGTCTCCGTAGCTGAAAAAGCGGTAGCGCTCCTTGACCGCTTCCCGGTACGCTTCGAGGATGAACCGGCGATCGGCAAACGCGGCAACCAGCATCAAGAGCGTCGATTTCGGGAGATGAAAATTGGTCAGCAATGAATTCACCCGCCGAAACTGAAAGGGCGGATAGATAAAGATATCGGTCTCCCCTTTGCCCGGCTGCACTTTGTTAAACCGCTGCATCAGAGTTTCCAGGGTCCGCACCGTCGTTGTCCCCACCGCCAATACTTCCCGAGCCTCCTGAATCCTGGTCGCCGCAGCCGCGGTCATTTCGAATTCTTCACGATGCAGTTGATGCTGGGTGAGATCCGCAGCCTTCACCGGTTTGAACGTTCCAACGCCCACGTGCAGGGTGAGAAACTCGTGCGGGATCCGATCCAGGAGCTCCAGCGTAAAATGCAACCCGGCGGTTGGCGCCGCAATCGCCCCTGTTTGCGAGGCAAAGACGGTTTGATAACGTTCACGGTCAATAGCCTCCGGGGCACGGTCCATATACGGTGGAAGCGGTATTTCCCCAATTTCGTTCAGATCAATCTCCCGATCGAACCCGATCGTTCGATCGCCTGCATCACCCACTTCCAAGACTGTCCCGACATGGTCATGGACCGAAAATGTTCGACCCAGGGAAAATGATTTGCCCGGCCGGACCAGGCATCGCCAGGTCAGCGGGTCAACCTGTTCGAGAAACAGCATTTCCGCGTTGCGGCCAGGGAACCGGATCCGAGCTGGAATGACTTTGGTGTTGTTAAGAACAACCAGCTCCTCGGGTCGCACTAACGCGCCAAAATCGCGGAAATCCAAATGACTGATCCGCTGGCTGTGACGCTCCACGAGCATCATTCGCGATTCATCCCGCCGCTTGGTTGGGTAACGGGCGATCAGCTCGTCCGGAAGCTGATAATCGTAATCTGCAGTCCGCATTCTTCTTCACTTCAGAATTCAGAAGACAGAAGTCAGAGCAACCCACGGGTAAGCGCCTGAAGATTTGAGGAGAAACTCATCTTAGTTTCAGAGAAGCCAGGAGGTGAACCCGTGGAAATTGAGGAATCAAGCGCAAAAGGTACGCACCAGGCTGTTATCCAAATAGCCGGAGACCGCGGCCCCATTCTGACTTCTGAATCCTGAATTCTGAATCCCGGCCTCAAAGCTTTTTCCCAAATTTTTGATCCAGCGTTTTGTTCCAATCTTTGAGCCGAGTCTTTTGCTCCGCAAATAATTCGTCGGTGGAGTCAAGAATATCGATGGATTGGATCTTATCTCCTTGAACAATTTTGGTGGTGACATCGAGGCCTTTGGTCACCTGTCCAAAGATCGAGTAACTGCCATCCAGCATTTTGACATGCTGAGGACTGAGTGACTCGATCGTCACGTAGAACTGGCTGCCATTCGTGTGCGCACCGGCGTTGGCCATCGCCAGCGTACCAACGTTGAGGTGAGATAAAGAAGAATCTATTTCATTTTCAAATTTGTAGCCAGGTCCTCCCCTTCCGGTTCCTTCAGGGTCACCACCCTGGATGACGAAACGCGGGACAACCCGGTGAAACGAAAGTCCGTCATAAAACTTACGGGACGCCAGATTCAGGAAATTTGCAGCTGTAACAGGAGTTTTGGCCGGAAAGGTCGTTGCTTCGATGTCTCCTTTGCTTGTGTGAATGACAATCCGAATATCTTTGAGCATTTGAATTTCACCCTCCATTGCAAAGGTCGCGAATCCAAGAGGAAATTGTGGAGAAGAATTTACAAGAAGCGCTTTGCGCCGGAAGTTGATTAACCCTAATACATTCCATGCTGAAACTCGGCTTGGTCCAGATGCGCTGCTCGATCAATCCGCTTGAAAACATCGAAAAGGCGGAAACCATGATCCGCCGCGCCGCTTCAGAGGGTGCCAATATCGTTTGCCTGCAGGAGATTTTTTCAACGGTTTACTTTTGCCAAAGCGAAGACCACGGATATTTCCGATTCGCAGAAGGGATACCGGGGCCGACTACTGTGCGCTTAGGGGAGATCGCCAAGGAGCTTGGCGTGGTCGTGATCGCGCCCATATTCGAAAAACGCGCGGCGGGACTTTACCATAACTCAGCGGCAATCATCGATGCGGACGGCCAGTGTATCGGGAAGTATCGAAAAATGCATATTCCGGACGACCCGCTATTCTACGAGAAGTTCTATTTCGCCCCCGGGGATCTTGGGTTCAAGTCCTGGAAAACCAGGTTTGCCACGATCGGCGTCCTGATTTGTTGGGATCAATGGTATCCAGAAGGCGCTCGACTGACCGCTCTGAGCGGCGCCGAAATCCTTTTTTATCCCACCGCAATCGGCTGGCATCCAAGCGAAAAACAATCCTATGGCCAGCGACAACATTCCTCCTGGGAGACGATCCAACGATCCCATGCGATCGCGAACGGCTGTTTTGTTGCGGTACCGAACAGAACAGGCCACGAAGCGCCTTCGGGAGGAGACGGGATTGAATTCTGGGGACAGAGCTTCGTGGCGGACCCGGCCGGAGAGATCATCGGGAAGGCGTCCGTGCACAAAGAAGAAGCCTTGGTGGTCGAGATCGATCTGGCCCAACTCGAACAGCAGCGGATCCACTGGCCCTTCCTTCGAGATCGTCGAATCGACGCCTACGCTGACATCAGCAAGCGGTATATCGACTGAGAAGCAGAAGCCTGATGCGAAACTGTTTCCGTTTATGCGCGTGATGTTCGACGGGCTTGATTACGAAATAAGTCCGGCGGCGCAGGGATATCGGATGCCGGCCGAGTGGGAATCGCACGCGGCAACCTGGCTCTCCTGGCCGCGGCGTGAGGGGATTAGTTTTCCCGATTCGTACGATGCTGTGATACCCGTGTTCGTCCGGATGATTGACGCGTTGCGCCAGTCTGAACCGGTCAAAATCAATGTCACCGACCCTGATCACGAGCAGCAGGTCCGTCTGTTGTTAAAGGATATCGATACCCGTCATGTTGAGTATTTCCACATCCCTACCAATGAACCGTGGTGCCGCGATCATGGCCCGATCTTCCTCACACGTAATCGTGACCCGCGCCTGGCTGTGGTCGATTGGGATTACAATGCCTGGGGCAACAAATACCCTCCCTTCGATCTCGACGAGGTGGTACCGACCCGGATCGCAGAGCATCTTCATCTCCCTGTTTTCTATCCAAGATTGGTGATGGAGGGCGGTTCGTTTGACGCGAACGGCACGGGAAGCCTGCTCACCACCACCTCCTGTTTGCTCAATCCCAATCGCAACCCTGGAAAATCAAAAATCGAGATCGAACAAACCTTGCGCGCCTATTTGGGCGTTACCAATATCCTCTGGTTAGGTGATGGGATTGAAGGCGATGACACGGATGGACACGTCGACGATATCAGCAGGTTCTTTGGTCGGGCAGCCGTTCTGACCGCTGTTGAGGAGGACCCAAAAGATCCCAACTTCGAACCGCTCCAGGCGAACCTGGCGATCCTCAAAACGATGAAAGCTGAGGACGGGACATCACTGGAAGTTCGTCCGCTACCGATGCCGCCGCGAGTCGATCGAGAAGGCCGCCGACTCCCAGCGAGTTACGCGAATTATTACGTCGCGAACAAAGTCGTCCTTTTGCCGGCGTTCTGTTCACCCCTGGACCAGCGTGCTTCCGAAATTCTCCAGCTTTGTTTCCCGGAACGGCGGATTATCCCGATCGATTGCACGGAGTTGATCTGGGGGCTGGGCGCGTTCCATTGTCTGACCCAACAGCAACCGGCGATTTAGTACCTGCAGGTCCGAGTGCTGTTATACCATTAGTAAAACAGCGATGCAAAAAATCACCACCCCCGCTACGATGGCCCTTACCGTGACCGCGGTCGGGAACCCTTTGGGCGTCCTTCTACCCAAAGAAGCAGTAAACCGTCTGGAGGTCCAAAAGGGCGACAAGGTCTTCCTGACCAAAAGTCCGGATGGCTATCGCCTCACAGCTTATGACCCCGAGTTTGAGGAAGAAATGGCGATAGCGCGAAAGGGTATGCGTAAATACCGTGATGCGCTGCGCGAGTTAGCGAGGTAGAGGACGATGAATTGGCGTTGGATCAAAACGGAAACCGTTTTGGTAAAATGACAGAGGCTGATCTTGTTGCCTGGTTCAAACAATGGACCCGCGCCGAATTGGAGGCCGCCTTGGGTGAATTGGCGCGGG
>DATHPI010000469.1:0-19090 GCA_035484035.1 Chthoniobacterales bacterium | reverse complement strand
CGAAGCGCCATTCTGTGCTCGCGCTCCAATATTATTGAAGCCCGTCGAAACAATCGTACTGTCGATACCCGTAAGGACCGAGTTTGCACCATCCGCCTGGACGCCTATGCTGGAATTACTACCAGAGACCATCACAGAGGTACCGTTCAGCATTGCAGTCGAGCCGGATGGTCCAGCTAATACGCCAATGTTGTTGTCGCCAGTGGCATTCACCAGGACTGATCCGGCTGCCAGGTTAACCCCGGCGCCGGCGGTAGCTTTAACGCCAAAGTTTCCGCCGCCCGGGCCGCTCACCGTCACGGAGGTATCGACCAGTGTGGCTTTCGATCCTGAAATATTAGCCCATACTCCAGAAGAATTACCTCCCGAACCTAGCACGGTCACCGCAGTACCGTTCAAGTTAACCGTCCCACCCGTGCTATCATCTCCTGCTCGAATCCCATTACCACCGCCACCACTGACTTGCAAAAACCCGCCGGTCATGTCAAAGGCTCCGCCGCCATTGACTTGTACCTGAGAAGAACCGCCCCCACCGGGCATATTAACAAACGCGTCGTCGGTCAAAATAATTGTTCCGCCGTTGACCTGGACCCCGAAATTACCGCCACCTCCCCCGGACGCGTTCACGGACGAGCCGGCGCCCAGTGTGACCGTGGCTCCTGGACCATTGGCCACAATCCCTCTAACTCCGCCGGAACTTCCCAAATTGATTGCCGTGTTCGTCAGACGAGCAGTTCCCGAATTGGCAGTAACTCCAACTCCATTGCCGGGAAAAAAATTTACGTTAAGCGTCAGACGATCTATGTCGACATTGCCGGCGATCACTAAGCTGTTGGCGGTTGATCCTGGCGGTGGTGCAGGGGGAACAGTCAAAAGTTGGGCACCCGATCGGACGACAGTTGAGACCAGACAGGCCGATTGCAACACAATACAGACAGACGACTTCAATGTCAGTCTTGACATTTTCACCTCCTTGTAAACGAGGAGAAGTTAATACTCGTTTGGAGGTTACTAGGACCAGAAAAAAACTACCCGGCCGGGGGAAAGACGGCTCGCAAGGGTTGTGGTGCCGCCGAACTCCTCAAAGATCTTAATTTAGATCCACAAGATCCCTTTGTCCCACTGAGCCAATTCGAATCTTTAAGCGCGCTCACCTGCGGGGTGCTTCCTCGCAATCGTTCTATCATCACGCTGGCAAGAGGGCTGCGAGATCCTCTAATTTGACATACTCTCCGACTGTACGGCCGATCCGGTTTTCAATCACCCTTGACTGTTCACCGTCTGGATCGCCCAGAGCCGAGACGACGAGACGAGCCTCCGAAAAACTCTCAGACTTGGTGAACCAGCTGGTTGTCACCAATACCGGCATGCCAGCGGTATGAGCGGACAAGAGACCATTTCGGGAGTCTTCGATCGCCACGCAATTTTCTGGAACGATTCCCAATTCTTTGATCGCCAGCAAGTAAATGTCCGGTGCAGGCTTTTTTGCCGCGACGACGTCACCGGCAAATACCGCAAATTGTTTTGCGGTGGACTCCCCTACGACATGGGTTAGCACCGCCTCCACGGACGGTCGAGCGGAGGTTGAAGCCACCCCCAACTTCCAACCTGCGGTGAGAGCGGATTCCGCGATTCTCTTGATCCCGGAACGCGGGGGAATCGCCCCCGATGAGATGATCTGCTGGTAAATTGCCGTCTTCTGCTTGTGCCAGGTCGTGATCAGAGCTTTGCGCTCTTCTTCGCTTTTTGGAACGGGAAACACTTGCTGAAACTCTTGCTCCAGGAACAAGCTCGCCATCCGTTCTTTGCCGCCTCCGATTTTCAGCTTTTCAGCGTATTGCTCATCCGACCACTGCCAGGGAACGCCGAGCTTCTTCCACATCCGGTTAAACGCCAACAGATGACCGTGGAGTTCTGTGTCCGCCAGGACGCCGTCACAGTCGAAAATCAAGCCTCGCTCCATACGCTTCAGGCTCTTCCCACGCTGCCGAAGGTCTCCATGAATCCTTTCGCCATTTTCACCAGATCCGCGTGCACAGCCTTCTGAAGCTTCATGGGGTCGTATTCTTTTGGTTTGGCCTCGAGGTAGTTCTTGAAGCTGTCGGCGAAGGTAATTTTCAACATCGTCGAAATGTTCACCTTGGCGCAGCCAGCGGCGATGAGTTTCTTGAAAGTGTCACTCGAAAGGCCTGTCCCACCGTGAAGAACGATCGGCGTAGGATGTCGAGCCACGATCGCCGACACCCGTTCGAAATCGATTTTAGGTTCGGTCTTATACAATCCGTGCGCCGTGCCGATGGCCGGCGCGAAACAATCAATCCCCGTCGCTTCGATGAATTCGACGCACCGGTCCACTGGAACCAATTCACCTTCGACGTCGCTGCCAACGTCGTCCTCAATTCCGCGGACGGCTTCGAGTTCACCCTCGACGCCGGCACCCTGTTTTTTTGCAAAGGCCACGACTTCTTTGCAGAGACGGAGGTTATCCTGGTAACTCAAGCTCGAGGCATCGAACAGAACCGAATTCCAACCGGCCTGAAGGCAGGTTTTAATCATCTCGATATCTGGACAATGATCTAAATGCAACGTGGCCGGAACAGGTCGATGGGAAGCCATTTCCGCGAACATCTGCTGAAGCAGTTTGGCTCCCCACATTTTCACCGTTTTGACGGAGACCTGAATAATGACGGGCGATTTAACTTCCACCGCGGCATCCAAGACCGCCGCCATCGTCAGGTCGTTCACGATGTTAAAGGCTCCTACGCCGTATCTGGCTGCAAAGGCCGGCTGCAGGATTTCTCTAAGTGATACTGCTGGCATAGGAATGCGCGTGGTCGGCGGTTGGTCTTAACTGGCTCTCAGAAAACCCGCCATGGGATCTCCGCTGGCGCGTCGAGCAGGCGCGTGAGCTCGTCATCCAGCCGAATCAGCGTCAGCGAGAAGCCTGCCATCTCCAGCGATGTACAGTACTCACCGACATAGTTTCGCACCACCTGGATTCCGGCATCCTTGCAACGTAACGCTGCACGGCGGTAGAGTACGAAAAGTTCACTCGGCGGGGTGCCGCCCAGGCCATTGATCATCAGTCCGACATTATCGCCGCGACTGAAGGGCAGATCTGTGGAAACGGCGTCGAAGAGCTCGTCCACCACGTGGTCAGCGCTTGGAAGCTTATCGCGGCGTCGCCCCTTCTCGCCGTGAATCCCGACTCCCATTTCCATTTCGCCTTCGGCAAGCTCGAAGATTGGTTTGTCTTTGCCGGGTGGCCGACAACCGGAAATCGCGACACCCATCGTGCGCACGACACCCACGACTTTTTCTCCCAGCGTCACCAACTCTTCGAGGTTAGCACCGGTGGCAGCGGCAGCCCCGCAGGCCTTGATTACGAAAAAGTTCCCAGCCACACCGCGGCGGCCCACTGTGTATGCACTGTTCATCACGGCCACGTCATCATTGATCAGGACCACGCCGATTTTGATTTCTTCAGCTTCTGCCAATTCCCGCGCCATGTCCCAGGCGGCACGATCGCCCGTATAGTTGTTGATGAGGTGCAGCACCCCCTTTTTGGAATTCAATAATTTGGTGCATTCGAGGACATAGTCCATCGGAGGCGCCGCAAAGACGCCGCCGGGACACGCGGCGTCCAACATACCTGGCCCGACCGCCATCACGTGAGCCGGTTCATGGCCGCTGCCGGAACCTTGGATGATTGATACAAAGTCGTCATTGGGTCGATCCGCACGGTAGAGGATGTTGTAGCGCGGCACGTACTTGAGCTTGCCTGGATTTGCCAAGGCAATGCCTTCCAACATTTCGGCAACGAAGTGGTCAGGTGAATTAACGAATTTATTCATGATTGGGGGGGATGAGGTTCTGGCTAGAGAAACGGAGGGGAACGAAAGTTTGAAATCGCAGCACTACTCTTCAGGGGAAAGTCTAATCAAAGTCGTGGGCAACGGCTGTCAACATCATCGCCACCGCGACAATTCCGGGATCAAGCGTGCCGATCGTGCGATCGCCGGCGTACGATTGACGCCCCCGTTTCGCGGGCCAATGCCGGGTTCCTTCGACGGCGGCTGTGGCAGCTTCGGACGCGGATTTAAGCGCGGATTTAAAATCGATTTGTCCGCCTTGTTGGAGTTCTTCAACCTTGTCCAAGGCTGGAACAATCGCATCGATCAGCGTTTTATCGCCTACCTGCGCGCCGCCGCGAGCCATGATCCCTTGCACGGCGGCTCGGCCCATTTGCACAAGATCAGCCAGGGTGAGTTCCTTTTTTCCTTTCGCCTTCAGGCCCGCTTTTAAAAATGCGGTGCCCCACATGGGTCCGGAGGTGCCGCCGGCATGCGAGGCAAAAACGGTGCCGACTTTAATAAGGAAGGTCCCCATGTCCGATCGATCGATCGACGGCAGTTCGCTCAGCACAGCGCTAAAACCGTCCCGGATTGATTTTCCGAAATCGGCGTCGCCCATTTCGCCATCCAAATCACAAAAGTACTTTTCGTTTTCCAGCGAAATGCGAGCGATCGTCCGCAGGCCACGTTCCACCTGAAGGAGGTTCAGGGTGTTCATATTTGGTTCAAGGGAGGCAATGAAAAGATCATACTCCTCAATGCAGCAGACCTGAAACGATATCTCGGTCAAACTGTTGACTGATTAATGATGTCCTGTCCCTCGAATGGTTTGGACGTTTCCAATCTGTGAACGCTACGCGGATTTTCGGGACGACCTTTCTAGTCTGTGGCCCGAAGTGGCCTAAAGAGCTTAGCCCAGGGTTTACCCTGGGAAACTCCTCCCACTCGAATTAGCCCTGAAGGGGCCGCCAGGTCCGCGAGAATCGGTTCTGACCCTCTGAAATCGAATCGCCTGTGCATTTTCTAGCCCCTTCAGGGCGAAACGTCTATTTCGGCTAACCCAGTGTAAACCCTGGGCTAAGCTCTTTAGGCCACTTCGGGCCACAGATTGGCCGTTTGACCGACGTGGCGAAAATTCTGCAGCACCCCGAAGGGCTCCATGACTCAGCCAACTTGGGCAAGAATCCAACAGCGTCACGTGCCAATGCTCCTAGCCCTCATCGTCGTCCGCTTGTACATGAAGCTGGCGCTAAACTGACACAAACGGTGACGCAGCGGAAGTCGAGGCAGGCGCTGGCCGCAGAGTGTTACCCTCTACCCAGGATCCTTCGACCATCAGCAGATAAGGGTGGATCGGGACGCCCCGTTCGTTGCGGTGAAGCATGTCGATAAGTAGATCGACCGCCATTTCTCCGATCTGGAAAGAGTTTTTCTTCATACCTGACAAACAAAGACTCTTTTCATCGAGCGTGTGGTAAGCGACACCAACGTCGTCCGGTACGCGGTAGCCGGCACGCCTGAGACTGCGAATGACCTCCGGAAGCCTGGTGACAATTGCATCTGGTCGATAGTGCTCAACCCATGCCAAGAATGTCTTGGTATTCCACTGATCGAGGACCAGCGACGGCAATTGATGTTCCAGCGGCAGGCGAGTCTGTTCGACGAGGTAGGCGGCCAACCAGTTGTTGTCGACTCGTTTGTCATGTTCGCGCAGATTCACCAAGCCGACTCGTCGGTAGGATCTCTTTTCCAATTCGGCAAAGAGCGTGCCCATGGACCGGTATTCATGGTTTGAGACCAGATGCAAACGCGGGTGGACGAGCGTGTATCCAAATGTCACGGCGGACAGGTTATCCCAGTCCAGGTCGATCCTGGTTAGATGTTCCTGGGGTGGCAGGAGCACGCCTTGAACGCCACGAGTTCGAAGAATTCTGCTCATCCGTTGACCAGTCATTGCCGGTTCAGCGAGCCAGAATGTTTCCACTCGGTAACCGCGTTCCGCCGCACGTTGCGATGCACCATCGAAATAGTCCCGTGTACAAGCGGACATTCCCCAGCCAGTTTGAGTGCGGTGGTTTGTTATCCACGCGATCACCGTCTGATCCTTCGGCGGCCGCTTCGTCAGGCGATAGGCACAAAGTGAACTGAGCATGGCGTCCGGTTGGTAACCGAGTCCCTCCGCAGCTTCCCGGATGATCTGCTTCGTCGAATCGGAAATTCGGGGGTGATCTCGCAATGCGAGCGACACCGTCGAGTAATGAAAGCCGGTCTTAACCCCGATATCACGAAGCGTGGGGCGCGCTTGCAGAATCGCCATAGACGTGGGGGGTAATTTACCGACGCGTCGCGTTGGCAGCAACGTCGATTTCAGCGGTTAAATTTTGCAGCGATGGCAGTTTATTTGCTTTACTGGATAAAGGTTTTGGAAAACTTTCGGACGTCCAGCGGTCCCAGGAAAGAAAGACGCTCGGAGGCCATTCGGGCGGCAACCCCGGAAATAGTCAGCTTGCGGATCAGAGCCTTGATGGCTGGGATTTCGACGGCCGTGACACTGAAATCGCGGAGTCCGAGAGCGAGCCAGATTGGGAGGGCTTCAGGATCAGAGGCAATCTCCCCACAGATCGACGCTTTAACATCGTGTTCCTGGGCTGCGCGGATCACCTGCTCGCAAACTCGGAGAACCGCTGGATGAAGCGAATCGGAGAAGGCCGATAACGAGGCGCTTCCTCTTTCGGCGCACAGGATGTATTGGGTGAGATCGTTGGTGCCAATACTAAGGAAGTTGAGATGCGGTAAAAGTTGGTCGATCAAAAGCCCGGCCGACGGCGTCTCGATCATGGCGCCTACGGGGATCGGCCATTGGTGAGGCACGTTTTCCTTTGTCAGTTCACCATCGATTTCGGCGAGCATTTTTCTGGTCGCGAGAATTTCTGACAAGTCTGTCACCATCGGGATCAGGAGTTGAACCTGAAACGAAACTGCCAACCGTAGCACAGCCCGCAGATGAGACCGGAAAAAGCGTGGATTCGCCATCAGCAATCTGACTCCGCGGACCCCGAGAAATGGATTTGCTTCCTTTGGTTGCGGCAGGAATTTGAGCGGTTTGTCCCCCCCTATGTCCAACAAACGAACGGTTACCGGAAACGAGCCTGCAGAGGGCGCGAGAGCTTCTTGGTAAACTGCAAGCTGTTGATCCTCGTCCGGTTCCTCAGTGAAATCCTGGAAAAGAAATTCTGACCGAAAAAGACCGATAAATTCGGCGCCGTTCGCTCGAGCTTCCAAAATGTCCTTAACGGAACCGGCATTGCCACCGACTTGGATCGAAATCCCGTCTATCGTAATCGCGGGTTGATGGCTCTTTTGGAGCGCCGACTGGTTTTCGGAGAGCTCGCGTTGCTGCTGACCGATCAGGTCACCCAAGACATCCGGGGAAGGATCTATCCAGAGAACACCTTCAGATCCGTTGATCGCAACCTGTTGAGCTGGCCGAAGTCGCTCGGAATCTTTCCTGGCTCCCCCGATCGCCGGAATGCCGAGCGCTCGAGCCAAAATGGCTCCATGGGATGTCGTGCCGCCTCCGAGTTGGATCACTCCTGCAATCGAGAGGCGACGCAACTGCTCTGAGAGAGTCGGGGTCAGTTCCTCGCAAATCAGTATCGTGGGCTCAGTGAACGCCTGGTCGGGCAAGCCAGTTCCCTCTTTATCGTTGATCAGGCGTGCAAGCACAGTTCGGTCCACTTCTCGGAAGTCCGCTCCTCGAGCCCGAAGATAGGGATCGTCCGCCTTTTCCTGCTCGGCTGCGTAGCGAGAAAGGATCTCATGCCATGCGGCGGCGGCGTTCAAACGTTGCTCTTGGATTTTTGACTGGACCTCCTTGAGGATGCTCGGATCTGCAAAAAGCATTCGTTGAGCTTGGAAAATTTCCAGCTCATTCTCAGGAAGCGAAGTTCTGAGCCGGTCAACGCGAGCATCAAATTCAGCTATGGCTGATGCGACCGCCGAGCGGAGGCTCGCCACTTCACGCGCGATCTCCGTTGCTAACTCCAACCGATATCTCGGCACCGAAGCGACGATGGTATCCAGTCGAAGGGGACGACCAATCGCAATCCCGCGCGATACGGCGAAAGGTTGAGAGACATCCGGCACGCTAATGGGCTCGCTTGGAGGGACTGGTTGAGCGGATTCGCCGAATTGGCTCTCCACCAGAGATCGAATCGCGGCGATCACCGGTTGTGGGTCCGCTGCCGAAATCGAGAATCGCACGGAATCACCCTGGCGAATCTGTAAACGGGCGACATCCACCAGGCTTCTGGCCAGAACCGGGCCACGACTTTCGGTTCGATTTTCGATGAACACTTCGGCGGGAAAAGCGGACAAAGTTTTGATCAGAGCAGCCGCAGGGCGCAAATGCAGGCCATGCGGATTCTGAATCGTGACTTCCAGATTCTCGTCCGCCGAGAGGTTCGTGGCCGGAGATGCCGCCTGAACGCCTAACGCAACATCCTGAACCTGATCCTGCTTGGGCAATAGACTTTGCAACGCAGCGTTCGCCACTTCATCGAGAGAAGATCCCAGCTGCGCTTGGACTGCGGCGGCGACCCCTCCTTCCACAAGTGGCGCAGAGGTCAGGCGAACCTTTTCCTGCTGCTCGGGGCTCAAGAGTTCTTTCGCCGTCTCGGCGCTCAATATGGCACTTCCCATGTCCATTAGAACAAGCACTCCCTCGTCGGAGTAGACGCTGCTGATTGCTTCCTGAATTTCGATCGCATCAGTGCCCAGCTCCGTCCGATCTTCGCCTACTCCACCGCAATAGCTCAGCTGCAGGTCTGAATTGACCGCACGGCGCACCAAGTCACCGACTGCTTCGGCCAATGGTCGGCTATGGGAAACTAGAACGAGGCCTACCATGAAGACGGTATGGGGTTATAGGTCATTCCAAATCATACGGCCCGAAGTGGCCAAGAAAGCGCTTTCTTGACCCTTCGGGAGAACGTACGACGGGCGCAAAATGCATACGAAGAACCGTTGTGCGAATTTAGACAAGAGTTTCCGCTGCCGACTGAATAAGTAAAAGGGTGGAAGTGGCCCCCGGATCCGGGTGCCCGGCGCTCCTCTCGCCTAAATAACTGGCCCGACCTTTACGCGCGACTAGCGGCACGGTCGATTTGAGACCCTCCTCTGCGGCGCTCACCGCGTTGGAGAGGGCCTGCTCAAGGTTCTCACCGGAATCGACCGAATGCCTGTAGGCTTTGATGGCCGGTTGCAAAGCGTCGACTATCGTTTTGTCGCCAATGGCTGCTTTGCCTCGCGAGATGATTCCCGTCAGCCCCTTCTCCAAGACGGATCCGAACTCGCTCGCCGAAAGCTCGCTCTTTCCTTGGGCCGCAGTACTGGCCTGCAAGAAGAAGGTTCCATAGAGGGCGCCGCTGGCGCCCCCGACTTTTGAAATCAGAGTCATCGCCACCACCTTGAGAGCAGCGCCGATGTCGCCGTTTTGCAATTCAGCCTTTTTGGCAAGCACCGCTTGAAAGCCACGATCCATATTGGCGCCGTGGTCTGCATCACCGATCGCTGAGTCCAATTGGGTTAGGTAGTCTTTCTGGTCAGCGATCTTGGCAGCATAGCGCTCGATCCAAAGTAAAATTTGGTTTGAAGAGATGTTTGGCATAATGTTCAGGAGTTCAGGAGTCCAGGAGTTCAGGAGTCAGAATTGGAGCGCAAAACAGAGTTCGCGCCTTGAAGAGCCGCAACCATCGGCGATGCGGTAAGCCGCCCGATTTATTCTGTAACTCCCGAACTCCTGCAACTCCTGAACTCCTGCCTTTTAGTTTCTGCCTCAAGCCCCCCAACGAAGTGCCGGCGTCAGGACCGGTGCGTCCCACAGCTTTGTCAATTCACCATCCAGCTTCAGCACGGTAATTGAAGCGCCCGCCATCTCGAGACTCGTGATGTAGGGTCCGACGAGATTCCTGGTCACCTTGATTCCGGCCTTGGTTAGAATCTCGTGCGCCTTCCGATAGACGATAAACAGCTCGAGCAGAGGCGTGCCGCCCATGCTGTTGACAAAAAGCAAGACTTCGTCACCCGATTTAAAGGGCAAATCTTCGATGATCGGCGCCAGGAGTATTTCGGTAATCTCGTCCGCACTCTTCAGTTTTGACCGAGACCTTCCGGGCTCACCATGGATGCCAACGCCAATCTCCATCTCGTCCTCCGGCAGGTCGAAAGTGGGCTTGCCGACATGTGGTACGGTACATGAAGTCAGAGCCATTCCCATGCTCCGGCCGTTAGCGTTCACCTTATGACATAGGGCAGCCACTTCTTTGAGCGAGTGCCCGGCTTCGGCCGCTGCTCCGCAAATTTTCTCCGCGAGGACGGTCGTGCCGACCCCGCGCCGACCGGCGGTCCAGAGACTGTCCTTGACGGCCACGTCATCATCAATCACGACCGCCTCGACTTCAATGTCCTCTGCCCTGGCCAGATCCGCCGCCATCTCAAAGTTCAACACGTCGCCGGTGTAATTCTTCACAATGTGAAGAACACCTTTGCCGCCGCTGACCGCTTTGGTGGCCTCCAACATCTGGTCCGGTGTGGGACTCGTGAAGACAGCTCCGGGACAAGCGGCGTCGAGCATTCCGCGACCAACGAAGCCTCCATGCATCGGTTCATGGCCGCTTCCACCTCCGGAAACTAAAGCGACCTTGCCTTGCACGGGAGCATCGGCACGGGTGATATAATGTGGATCGGTGTGAACCTTGATCAGATCGCTAAATGCGATGCCGAGGCCGGTTATGGATTCAAGAACGACGTTCTCGGGTAAGTTAATGAGCTTTTTCATGTTTGGGGGGTCCGCAACTGCCAAGGGATAAGTAAACACTAGTCTAACGGAAAATACGAAAAAAAGAAAAGGGGTGCGACCGAAGAATTCAGGGTCGGTAATCTGGCTGTTAGCTATGCGCAGGAAAAGGAATAAAGCCAATCAAAATGTCATCTACAGTCATTCCCCCGCAAATTTACCCGTTGGGATTGTTAATCAATTGAAGCAGCCGGGCGGGGCGCCAAACGGTGCTAAGTTTGTCCAAATTTTCATTATGATTGACGAACCGCTCGCAGCTCTTTAGGTTCCGTTTACTGCCGAGCTCCCCCCCAAAACAGTGTCCCGGTATACACCGGCCACTTAACTATCCACCAAACACTAAGCCATTCACGCACACACCGGCTCGAAGAAGATCGAGCTCTAAGGCGAGGCAGACAATGAAATTCCCAAGATGAAATTTACAAAAGGTCAAGAGTTTTTAGCTGAATTCTTCGGAACTATGGTTCTGATTCTGTTCGGTTGCGGTTCAGTCGCAATGGTCGTTCTTTTCGGCAGTAATCCGCCGATTCCCGGAGAAGTCGTCAAAGGCGGCTACACCAACATTGTCCTTGGCTGGGGCTTGGCCGTCACCTTTGGTATTTACATCTCCGGTACGATCAGTGGTGCCCACCTCAACCCGGCGGTCACAATTGCCCTGGCTGCCACCAAACGATTCCCCTGGTCAAAAGCACTCCATTACATCGTGGCCCAATTCGCGGGGGCGTTCGTCGCCGCGCTCCTGCTCTTTGTCACCTACCACGCCAAATGGATTCTGGTAGATCCTAACCTGGATCATACCACGGGAATTTTCTCGACCTTTCCAGCGGTCCCTGGCTTTTGGCCTGGATTTTTTGACCAGGTCGTAGGTACTGCGTTGCTGGTCGGGCTGATTTTTGCCGTCGTCGACAAGTTCAATATGCAACCAGGGTCCAATATGGCTCCGGTCGTGATCGGACTCATTGTTCTGGCCATTGGTATCTCGTTTGGCGGTATGAACGGATATGCGATCAACCCCGCGCGCGATTTGGGCCCACGGCTGTTCGCTGTCGTCGCGGGATTCAAGAATAACGGGCTTACCGACGGACCAAGTGTTTGGTTGCCGCCGGTCTTGGGACCGATCGTTGGCGGTCTGCTGGGCGGAATAGCCTATGATCTGTTTATCGGCAAAGCCTTGGTTAAGGCGCACGCTGTCGATGAAACTGATCGTGCGAGCGGCGAAGACCCTAGCCATCGCGAATCTGCCAAACGATAACTTTAAAACCCTAAAACATCACCTCCCTATGCCAAAATATCTTTTAGCCTTGGATCAAGGAACCACCAGTTCCAGAGCCCTGGTCATCGATCACGCCGGAAAAGTGATCTCAGTCGCCCAGAGAGAATTCACTCAGTTTTTCCCCCAGCCCGGATGGGTTGAGCACGACCCGAACGAGATCTGGTCGTCGCAAATCGAAGTCGTTGGAGACGCGATTGGCCGCGCGAATCTCGATCTCAAAGACATCGCGGCCATCGGCATCACGAACCAACGTGAGACCGCCGTGGTTTGGGATCGAAAAACAGGTGAACCAATTTTCCATGCGATCGTCTGGCAAGATCGCCGGACTGCTCCCATTTGTGACCAGATGAGGGCCGATGGTCTGGAAAAACTCATCGAAAGCAAGACGGGCCTGGTAATTGACGCCTACTTCTCGGGTACCAAGGTCCGGTGGCTGCTGGAGAATGTTCCCGGAGCTCGCGAAAAGGCAGAGCGGGGCGAACTCGCCTTTGGAACGGTTGACTCCTGGCTCATCTGGAAATTAACAAATGGCCAGGTTCACATAACCGATGAAACCAACGCCTCTCGCACGATGCTTTTCAACATTCACACCCGAGACTGGGATGATGAGCTGCTTCAGGCGCTTCATGTGCCGCGTTCGATGCTGCCAACCGCCAAGAGCTCGAGCGAAGTTTATGGTGAGACCAGTGGCGGTACCTTAACCGGGATTCCGATCGCCGGGATTGCTGGCGACCAGCAAGCGGCGCTTTTCGGCCAAATGTGCAGCAAACCAGGGATGGTCAAAAATACCTATGGCACCGGCTCTTTCATGTTGATGAACACCGGGACCGAACCAATCCGATCGCAAAACAAATTGCTCACGACGATCGCCTGGCGACTTGGTGGCCAGACCACCTACGCGCTGGAAGGAAGTGTCTTCATCACCGGTGCGGTTGTCCAATGGCTGCGTGACGGCCTTGGAATCATTAAATCCTCGTCTGAAGTCGAAGCTCTCGCTGCCAGCGTGGAAGATAGCGGTGGGGTCTATTTGGTCCCAGCGTTTGTCGGCTTGGGCGCTCCTCATTGGGACGCTTACGCCCGTGGCGCCATCCTTGGGCTGACCCGCGGAAGCACCGCGGCTCACATCGCCCGAGCTGCACTTGAAGGGATAGCGTTTCAGGTCACCGACGTTCTGACCGCGATGGAAGCCGATTCCGGCATTAAGGTGGCTGAACTTCGCGTGGATGGCGGCGCTTGCGCTAACAACCTCCTGATGCAATTCCAGGCGGATTTGATGGGCGTACCAGTTGTCCGGGCCAGCAACCGCGAAACGACGGCAATGGGTGCTGCCTACCTGGCCGCGCTCGCGGTCGGTTATTACAAATCGACGGAGGAGATTTCCTCCCAGTGGGGTTCAGACCGTAGGTTCGAGCCTAAGATTGGACAGGATGAACGCGAGAAGCTTCGCGCCGGCTGGAACAAGGCACTCGGACGCTCCAAAGCTTGGTCAGCCTAAGCACAACGATTGAGGCCGCAGCGCCGGCCAAAGAGAAGTCATTCCTAACACTACCCAAAAAAGAGCGAGCGCCCGCTTCGGCGGGCCTCGCCGAACGGAGCCGAAACAGAATCGTTTATGAAACGCGATAAGGTGCTGGATCGAATCGAGAATACCAAGGAACCCTGGGATTTTCTCGTCATTGGCGGCGGAGCCACAGGACTTGGAGTGGCAGTTGATGCGGCAGCGCGGGGATATAACACGCTAGTCGTTGAGCAGTATGATTTTTCCAAGGGAACTTCGAGTCGCAGTACAAAGCTGGTACACGGCGGAGTGCGTTACTTAAAACAGGGAAACATCTCCTTGGTGCTGGAAGCCTTGCGTGAGCGCGGGTTGCTAACCGAGAACGCGCCGCACCTGGTCCACCCGCTGGCATTCATCGTCCCTATTTACAGCTGGTGGGAAGGGCCATTTTACGGCATCGGAATGACGATCTACGACCGTCTCGCCGGTAAGCTCGGGCTCAAGCCATCCGAGAGTCTTTCCCGCGAAGAAACGCTGAAACGCATTCCTACACTCGAAGCCACTGGTTTGCAGGGCGGGGTTTCTTACTACGACGGGCAGTTCGATGATTCGCGGCTGGCGGTGAACCTTGCCCAGACAATTATTGATTTGGGCGGTGCCGCGGCAAATTACCTCGGCGTGGTCTCTCTGATTAAGGAGGCTGATCTGGTGGTTGGAGCGGTTTTGCAGGATTCGGAGAGCGGGAAGCAACACACGGTTCGGGCCAAGGTAGTCGTCAACGCGACGGGCGTTTTTTGTGATTCCGTCCGGAAGATGGATGAACCAGACGCCAAAACCATTATCGCCCCCAGTCAGGGCGCGCACCTGGTGTTGCCGAAGGCATTTCTACCAGGCGACAGCGCCATCATGGTTCCGCAAACCTCTGATGGCCGCGTGCTGTTTGCCGTTCCCTGGCATGACTGTGTGGTGGTCGGCACCACAGATACGTCGGTGGACCATATTGAAGTTGAACCGCGTCCGATGGAGGAAGAGATCGGTTTCATTCTTACCAACGCCTCCAAATATCTGAGCAAACGTCCGAGCCGCAGCGACGTGCTGAGCGTTTTTGCCGGTCTACGTCCGCTGGTGAAAGTAGGCGACGCTAAGAGCACAGCCGCTCTCTCCCGCGATCATACGATCTTAATTTCAAACTCCGGACTCCTGACCATCGCCGGCGGAAAATGGACCACTTATCGGAAAATGGCGGAGGATGCGGTCACTCAGGCCGAAACTTTGGCCGGCTTCGAAGAACGCCCATGCCAGACCGAGCATTTGCAGGTTCATGGCTGGACCAAACAGAGTATTCCCGAGCCAAACTTGCGCGTTTACGGTGCCGACGCACCCGCGATTAGAGAGATCGCTGCGGCAGACGCTGAGTTGGCGAACAAAATCCATCCCGACCTGCCGTATATCGGCGCCGAAGTGGTCTGGGCTGTGCGCGAAGAAATGGCGCGAACAGTCGAGGATGTGCTCGCGCGGCGAACTCGCGCTCTGCTCCTCGGTGCCCGGCCCAGCATTGAGGCTGCGCCGCGCGTAGCGGAACTCATGGCGCGAGAATTGGGCACCAATGGAGAGTGGACAAAGAAAGCCGTAGCAGACTATGAGAAGATCGCTCAAGGTTATGTTTTGAAGGCGGAATAGTAACGGCAAACTCCTCTAAAAATAGAAAGGGTTGGATCGCTACCCGCAGTTCTTCTCGAGGATCGGTTTCGTCCACGCTAATGTGGTTGCCGAAATGCACTTCTGGAAGAGGTCGGCATACGTTTTCTCGATGGCGTCCCGGCCGTAAATCGGTCCTGTGTCATTCACAAGGACTGCGTCCTTCGTAAAGAGCGCGGCCAGGGCCGAGGCATCGTTGTTGTTCCATGCATCGTTCAATTTTTTAGAGAGCGCGTCAGCCACTTGGCGAAGTTGTGGATCAGGCGTGTTTTTTTGTTGAGCAAAGGTTGGCAAAGCCAGGCTGATTGCCAATCCTGCAAGGATCGTCTTGCAGCGTTTTTATTAGCGCGATAAGCCTCTATCCAGGTCGAGAGAGTCAGGAGTGTTGAGCATCACGCTGTGGGAAATGCTGACCGGCCAGACGCCATTCCGCGGCACACCCCGTGAAGTGATGCATCAGCACCAGCAGGCAACTTTACCGCTCGATCTGCTTAAAGCTGTTCCACAGCCGGTCGTCGTTCTACTTGAGGCGCTCCTCGAGAAAGACCCCGGGGGGCGCTTTCAGACCCCCGGTCGATCTTCTGAACCCGATACCGACGATCACAGATGCCCTCGACGCCCTGCGTAAAATCACTCGTCAGAGCCTACGGAAGACGCCATCTAGCGATTCGCGGCGCGCCTTAACTCTGAGGCCACAGACAATACGCGGACCGAAGAAAATTTTATTAGCAAGCATCGCCGAACCTTACTAATTCTGGATGGTCTGGAGCCGGTCCAAAACCCACCTGGTCCGCAAGAAGGGCGCCTACGAGAGCCTTCCCTCCAGGCTCTCCTGCGGGAACTCGCTGCCTTCAATACTAATTTTCTTTGAAACTTCCCGGGAAAATTCCGGTAGAACAAGATTGAGGCATGCAGAGCGGACCCTGCACACGTCGTACCGCAGCAGCCGGAGGGGGGCGTGAGCCGCCCATCCCAGAACCGCTTTTTAGCCGTTGCTATCAAATACCTGAATTCTCGCCAGCTCGAAAGGAACAAATGAAATGCTCCCTGCCGTGCCCCCAGAATCCTGGGCTTTTTAGTTCGCTCTTTCCGGTTATTCACCGCCGTATTGAGCACGATCCTGGCCCTCTTAGCAGCGGTCCCCCAATCCGAAGCTAACCCACCTTGGGCGCCTCTCCCCAATTACAACGTCACTGACCTGTGGCTCGGCGCAGGAGGCGCCATTAACAACTTAGGGGAAGTCGCCGGCACCAACTACATAGTCACCACCCCCATCTCGGGCGGCCGCGCTGTCCTTTATAAAGGCGGAGAACGAGTTTACCTAGATACCCTGTTAGGTTTACCCGTCGGGGGAATCCCCGCAAACTATTCCAACGTCCACTTCAATTAATCTTGCAAGCCAAGTAGTCGGGTGGTTCTTCGACAACTCCAGTGGTGGGACCACGAGCTTCCCCAAACTGGCCTTAGCTCTTGGGCCGGTTGCCTCGAAACTCTATTCACAAGGGTATCGCTGAATGGCCCGCAGCTCGGTTTTGAACGAATCAGCAGGTAAAACGCCAGGCACAGACTTGCTGGCACTAGGTATGACGCCGGTTAAAGACCTGAACCGCGTCCTGTACCGGGATTTTCTCCCCTTCACCGCCAGATACCATCAACTCGCCCTCCACTCCAGATTCGCCAGGCGCTCCTCTCAGAAAATGACCGAGCTCGTGAGCCCAGGTGCGGGCGTTGGCGTCCTCCGAGACCAGCGCAAATTGATAAGACACATCGGTGAGACCACTGGTGTGGCCCGCGTAGGCGGCGATCGCATGCACCACAAATAGAGTAAGGTCTGTGTTCTTGACCGGATCCGTCCCGAGATAAGACAAAAAGACGGGGGCAAAACTCCGCAAGGTTCCGTAGGTCAGCATCTGGATTCTCTCCTGGAAGACGCCTTTCTTCGTGTCCGGCGTGATGCCGTCGGCTTCAAAGGCTCCCAAATCGCGCGCGATCTGGTCCGGGTCGTCGATGAGCGCCGGTTTGGAGGGAACCAGATCGATTAGCACGTTTGCTTGCGGAGCCCAAATCTCGTTCATTTCATAGACAAATGCGACTGGATCCGGACGAACTTTCGCATGGAAAACCCCTGGGGCTGTTTGGAGAGGACGCACAGCCAATCGGACGATCCGATTCTCGAGAACAAAGACACGCAGTTTTGCAGTAATTGTCGTTCCCCGGCGGGCTACCACCAAGAGACCACCTTTGCCCGGCAACGCCCTGCCTCTGAGCCGGAACATGCGTGGCTTCGGAAGGTCTTTTCTCACAAAATTTTTGACCTCCGTGATCTCGAGCATATGCGGGCTCTCGGCCTGTACGGCAAGGCCTTCTCCATCGATCAGAAGAATATGATTGGTTCCTCGGAGAGGAACGATCATCTGTGGAATCGGACCCACATGGTCATCGACTCCCATGTTGGGGAGTACTTCCATAAATCGTGTAGCCATGAAGTGCAGTATCGTGAATGAAGTCAGAGGCGAGGAAGTCAGGGATAACCAACAAGACAGCAACCTTTGTACTGGTAAGCGATGTCTTAATTTCTCCGAACCACTTTGAGCCAGCAACAATCTGTTCGTCCGACCGGCCAGTGATCGAACCGTCTCGCAAATACGGCTTAAGATGTGTCTCAAGATTCTTGTGCCAGTTTGTGTCCTTGTGGCCGTAACTGATAAGACTTGGTCTCGCGTGGATTCGGGCATAAAAATCCCTCAGCTTTAGTATCGAATCCTTTCCAAATGTCTTCGAGCAGAACTTTCTGTCCTCGACGGTTAGACAGTTTTGTTGTCCGGCTGTCAGCATGACCGGCAATCCGCCGAGCCACCTCCAGAGTTCCCCCGTTCTCCAGGTAGTTGGTGATACCGGTAGACCCTGGGTGTTTTGACCTCCCGGGTTGGATATGGCGAGAATGCCTTTTCGGTCAGCCAGGAAAACATCATCCGAATCGCGGCCATGTGTTGCTTGATGTCGCAGCCGAGCCTGAATGCTGTTCGATGCAGAAGGGCTCGAACGAGCTTTTAGAATCGCACGGGTAGACGTACTCTTTTCCCCGCTATGGCCGCAAACTTTCGTGAAGTCGCAGCGTATTCGGGAGTCGATGAGAAACTGCCTTCGGGCGGGCAAGGGATCGTCATCCCGAGCGGCGGTTCGACCATGGTAATCCTGGAAGACGCCAAGGGCCTCGACGTGCGGTCCACCATTCCCTCGATGGTCCATGTCTACGAGTTCACGACAAAGCAGGAACGTGCCGGGGCGGCAAAGAACGCCTCGAATCCCGCAGAAGCACTGCGACGATTCGAGGAAGATTCCTGGCGCATATTTAGGATCAAGGCTGACGTTCCGGTTGGAATCGACAAAGCGAGAGTGGAAGCAAAGAACACCAAGACGGGCAGGGCCGAAGCGACGCTCAAAGTCATCGTACTCAACAAAAAGTCGGTGAAAGTTGCCATTCGTCCGGCTCAGGTCAGGGATGGCAAGCAGCTGGTGAGCCTCGGCAGTGCCGCTGACCCCCAGAAACTGTTGGACGAGATGAATGCGATCTGGAATCCGCAGGCCAACGTTTACTTCGAACTTGGGCGCACGGACGCGGCAACGATCGACGGCCTTTCGCCTCAGGCAGAGTCCATCGAGATGCAGAAGTTGCCGAAGGATTTTCTGGACGCGCGTGATTCAGGATCCGCGTTGACGTTTTTTCTCGTTCGGAAAGTGACGAACGGAGGGCAAGCCGACAAAGGCGCCACCAATGCCAAAGAGCGCGTCTCCCTGATCGCCGACAGTCGATCCGACAGCACGATGGCTCATGAAGCAGGCCATTTTCTCGGAGCTCTCACTGCCGAAGGCAAATACAGTTCCGAATACGGCCATCCAGAGAAGAGCCA
>DATHPI010000468.1:0-6811 GCA_035484035.1 Chthoniobacterales bacterium | reverse complement strand
GCGGTAGCGTTTCTATAATCGGCACTGGCGGCGCAATCCGAACGTACACACGTGCCCCGGATGAAGTCGGCATCAGCATGAGAAGGCCGGCGACTGAGGCCGCTAGCAAAGGAGCGGTTAACCTGACGTGCCAAACGTTACAGGAACTCATACGTACGCTCCTCAAGCAAACGCTGGCAGCGGACTCGAAAGGTGGCGTGAAACAGAGAACCAATCACCAGCCTGCACCGGCTCACCTCGACCGGTTTTGCATTCTGATCGATCCGCGCCGAAATTTCGGTGCGGCCAAATGTTTATAGAGGAATCAATTCCGCCACGACTGCAGCTCGACACGCTCTGGGTTGATCACCTGCTTTTCAAACTGCATCGAAAAGCAGTCGGTGATTCTCCAACGGTCCGCCGGAACAGTCGATTGAACTGGGTCAGTGATTGAAAGCCTACGCTATAGGCTATTTCACTGACACTCAGATTCGGATTCACGAGTAATTTCTTTGCCATTTTAATTCTAAGCCGATTTCGAAATTCTATGAAGGTAAGTCCAGTCGCCTTCTTGAAGATTTTGCAGAGGTAAAAAGTACTGACATGAACCGATCGGGCCAAGTCGGATAAGCTGAAATATTCACTTTGATGGTTGGATATATACGCTCTGGCCAACCGCACTCGGTACGGTTCCCTTTCATCTTGCTCAATCAGGATCTCATTAGCAAAGAATGAGAGTTGTTGTGCAAATATTTCCAAGAGCCGCACCATCGCCTCATAGCGCGATTGAGAGGGAACAAAAATTTGGCAATCGTCGTCCCCGGTCCTACCGAAACCCCTGCTCATCCCGGCATCTCGACTTTGTCTTTCTAAACCAATATGACGTTCGGTCGCCGTCGTTTCAAAAGTTTGTTGTCCCATTTGGAGCATTCCAATGATCTTGTCTCCAAGACGCACAGGAATTTCCGTTTTATCTAACAATTGGTGCGCATACCTGTGGCCATTTCCATTGCAGGCTGAGAGCCGTTTATTTGGCGCCGCTAAATGGAGCGGCATTTGAGTCACTTCGCGGAAAGCGCGTTCAAAGTCTTGGTAGACCTTAGAACGGGAAAGTTGATCTAAGACTTCTGTTTCTTGCATCATAAATCCATTCCTTGTTTTGCAGGCCTGCGTAGTCGCAACTGTCACGAACCAGAGCATTCTCCTCAAATTCCCCTGAGCAAGGAGAAGGCACTTCACGTGCTGGCGATTCGGCCGCGATACCGCCTTTACGCGCTGACTAATGCTACTTCGTCGGCAGGTTTGCGCAAGAAATCCCTAGCATCCGCCTGTATTACTCTTTTCTTCTCGCCGAAGGAATCCGGTGCCCGCTCTTAGCGAGGGAATCCCGCTGGATCTCGAAACAGTTCGACTACACCTCCGGCCTCGACAATCCCAGATTGCTCGCCATGCGGACCAGATCAGCTCCGAAAATGTCACGTCTATTCTGATATGTTAACGCCATTATCCTCATTGGTCTGGAAATTCTCGACTAGGTCGACCCACGCCAGCGCAAGCGCAGCCGAGATTGCCATTTGCTTTACCGAGGTGTCCTGCGAGGTCTTCTCCAACTCTCGCAGCTCATCTAGAATTGCGCGCAGCCTGCGGACGATGTTTTGGATTTTCGTGCGGTCTTCGCCGTTCATTTTTAAAGCAGCATCTTTTCGGCAGTTATGGAAATTCTTCAATCCCTATTTTTTCGATGAAGGCACTTCAGTCCGGAATAATCGGGAAAGTCAACTCGAAGCAAACCCGCTTCGCCGCAGTTTGCCTTCAGTGCTTTTCACAGTCGCGGTCGGCCGCATCGTTCTTCGGCCCATTTTAATGGTATCATGGTTGGTGGTCGCTTTGGACTGGTGGTGTGTCTGTTTTGACATATCCGGTACTCGACCATGTAGGGCGTCTTGTTTGTCAGGCAGAAGCCTGATTTTTGCCTCGGGGGAGCCTCAGTTTTCGGCGCTCATCAGTCTACGACAAAGGGCATGCTACCCGTAAAACGGATAATTGCAGGAACAAGGAGCCGCCAGAGGCTACAATCCGCGTCGACCGGGCAGACTCAGTCATCCGCTCCAGGCGGTCTTGGCAGAAGCTAACTTTGTTTAAACAGTTGGTTGCGGAGTGGGAATGCCGGGGCCAATCAATGCTGCCCCGAGATTAAACAGTGTGCCAGAAAGATTCTTCACCTGGTGTCGCAGGTAGCGGAACGAGTTGGCATCGGCGACGGTAATTTAAACGGGACGTGGCGCCGGAAAAGGCATTTTCCGGTGGATTAAGATATAGACCAACGATTTCGCTCGCCTTGCGGGAAAACTCAGGATCGGTACTTACGCACCAATTCTGACGCCGATTTAACTGCAGATCATGCTTGCGCATGACGCGCCAGGCAGCATCATCGCTGACAACTCAAAACTTCGGCCACCAGCCGGCCATTCCAGCGCGCATATCACTGGGCCTGAACACCTTTCTCAATAAATTGCCGAATCGCAGTGTGTGTATCGCTCCGGCTTGCCGAGCTGACTCTCGTCCAGTATCTTCGCATTTTGTTTCGAATTCATTGAGCCAATAGCCGCGTGGCGACATTTGCAAACGAGAACCCTTTTCGGCTCAGTCATAAATTTATGAAATCTAGAAAGATCTTCGGAATTGTATCGAGCGAATGGAACGCGCTGTCATTCTATGGCCAGTTTGAACAGATCATCACATGGATACTCACGATCTCTATTGCTATTATCATTACCATTGCTCTTCTTCGTTTGATCGTGACGATTTTTAAGCTGCTTGTGATCGGTGCGTTAAACCCTTTAAACCACCAGGAATTCGAGCTCATTTTCGGGACGATCATGACGCTATTGATCGCCATGGAATTCAATCACAGCATCCTTCAGACAATGGAACGTCTTCACCGCATCATCCAGGTCAAGACTGTCATACTCATCAGCATTCTGGCGCTCGCGCGAAAATTCATCGTCCTCAATATTGAGGTGACACCCGCGTTGACTATTGTCGCTTTGGGTTTCGCGGTAATCGCACTCGGGGTCGTTTACTGGTTGCTGCGCGAGAGGGATGATCGAAGTGTTCCCGAAACGAAGGCCAAGCCGCAGGATTGATGTTGAGCGTTTTTCTCGGCGAAAATATTCCCCTCAAAAATCCGAAGAGGAGCATGGGAACTTCGCTAGGCGTAGGTCCCAAGAAAGTCGTGGACGCATTCAATAGCCTGCCCGCCTTCACCCACGGCAGCTACGCACCGTTTGGTGGAACCGGCTCGCACATCACCAGCAGCGAAGACGCCAGGTAGGCTGGTCTCCATCAGCGATGGCTTACGGTCGCGCAATGGCCATTGTGGCGAGTCCGACACCATGCGGCCGGTTTTAATAAAACCCTTTTCATCCCGCTCCAGCCCAGCCGGCAACCAGCGCGTATGCGGTAAGGCTCCGATGAATGAAAATAGCGCCGGAGTCTCAATTAACCGCGTAGATTTAGTCTCCGTATCCTCAAGTTCGACCGCTGTGAGACAGGTGGCGCCTTCGCATCGGCGAACGCGGGTATGTCTTAGTACCTCAACATTTGGCATTTGCTCGATCCGGTGCACGAGATAGCTCGACATACTCTTGTAGAGATTTTCACCTCGAATGACCACAAACACTTTCTCGGCGCGCAGAGCAAGGTACATGATCGCCTGTCCAGCCGAGTTGCCGCCCCCAACCACGACTACGGTCGAATGTTCGTACAAGTGCGGGTCTACTGTGAGGGCCGCATAGTAGACGCCTGCTCCCTCGAAACGTTCACGGCCCTCCGCGTCGAGGCGGCGATATTGAGCCCCCGTGGCGATCAGCACAGAACGGGACCGCAGCCTCTCGCCGCCTTCGAGTTCGAGCACCCAAACGTCCCGGTCGACCGAATGTTCATTGCGGATGCCGACTGCCGGTGATGCCGCAGTGAAACCCGCGCCGAAGCGGTTGGCCTGAAGAAAAATTCGGTTGGTGAGCTCAGCCCCAGAGATTCCAGAGGGAAAGCCCGGATAATTCTCAATCTTTGAGCTGGTGCCGGCCTGACCGCCGGCAGCATACCGTTCCAATATTGCCGTATCTAATCCCTCTGAGCTTGCACCCACAGCGGCGGAAAGACCCGCCGGACCGGCGCCGATGATCATCAGGTCAAAAGTATGGCCTTCCGCGTCAAGACAGCGGCGCAGGCCAGTGGCAGAACCAACCTCGCGTAAGCTAGGCCGTCGTAATAACCGATTGTCAGCGCCGATGATCACTGCAGGCAGGTCGCCTGGACCGTCATTGGAAAGGTCATAACGCTTCAATATCGCGCTACCCTCCTCGCTCTCCTCCTCGATGAAAGCATGCGGGATATGATTTTTTTCGAGGAAGTCACGGATCTGGAACGCTTCAGGGTCACGCCGTCGACCGAGGATTTGCAATACACCGGAAAAATCATCCATCGACTCCAACCACTTTCGTCGCCTCACAAATGCGTTTATAATCTTCTCCGCAATGGCCGGAAGATCCGACAGGGCAGATCGGAATGCCTTCACTGGGATCTCCGTCACCTCTAACTCTCCACGCGCCCGCACGCTGACAACTGCTGCCATCCGTGTAAGCATCGAAATGTCGCCGATAACATGGCCCTCGCCAAGCACCACGACTTCCCGCTCCGTTCCTCCGCGCATGAAGTAAACTTGGGCTTGACCGCGCAGAACAATATAGACGCTTAGGTCCCGGTCTCCTGTGAAAAACAGATGGTCACCATCCGCAAGCGTTCGATTTCGCCCCAAGCGACTTAGCGCAGCTATTTCCTCGGCGTTGAGTTTTTGCAAACCGAAACGCTCATAGTCACTTTCCTGCGGGCGAGCTGGAAGGGGGTCAGCAGGTAGAGTCATTTCGGATAATGTAGAGCGTTCCCGACCGATGTCACACCCCAAAAACGATAAGCGAAGGTGCCACCGTCGCTCCGCCCATTTTGCTCAAGGCTTTTCCCAATTTGCACTGGAGTTCAACTAGCGGTCGACTCGATATTTGCTTCGTAACTCCTGAATTCGACTGGTGCCCCTTCAGGTCACGACGCGATAAAACACAATTTCCCAGGGTAAACCCTGGAAACATTTCGTGGTCCTTTGGGCCCCACATACCGCGCTAACCACATACCAGGACTGGGCTATGCTTCCGTGGTTCTTGCGGCCGAATACCTCTTACTATTTCGGACACAGGATACCAATGGCGTCAGGCAAAGTTTAGTTAGCTTCTGGTAGTCGTTCCACCTCCTTTGACAGTTCCAGCATCGAGTTTGATGCCGACCAGAGAGAAGCGTAAATTACCAAAGGAGTGAGGTCGTGCACTATATCTTGATCAGGCCTTTTCGCAGCGCGCAGATCGCAGCGTCTGTGCGACTGAGGGCACCCAATTTGAGCATATATTCCCGTAAGACACTGGGCGAACGTATCATGAACATCGTGAGCAATTCGGGAACGCTTTGCCAATGCCCCGGCCTTCATCGCCTTGTCAAAACGTCTGGTCAACTGCAGTGCCAATCTCGCGTGATTTTGGAGAGCATACACCGGTTCTTTTTCCTAGGATAAGCGAAAGCGCCAGGGTCGCTCCGCCAATCTTGGCCAAACCTAGTCACAATTTGCGCTGTTCGGCGAATTGCCGCGTCATCAAGAGCCTGTATCCTCAACCGGGAAAAAACGACAGAAGAACTCAGACAAAAATTGGAAACGGGTGTGTACCTTTTGGTTACCCGGCATTCATACCGCCGAGCAGGTCGAAGGCTGGAAGCGAGTCACCACTGCAGTCCACTGTGCTGGCGGTTATATCTTCCTTCAGCGGTGGCATGTCGGCTGATCCGCAAAGGCCAGGCGTGCTGGAGTACGGTGTGCGCGAAGGTCGGCCTGCTCTATCGCTTTATTGTTGGTATTTTTGGAATGGAAGGCTGACATTGGAGTTGTCTCGCCCATCTCCCCTTCGATTTCAAAGTTGCAACACTACCGCTGTGACCTCTTCTCCTATGAAATATGATTGGTTATTACGATTACCGTGTGGTCATTCTATCCGTTTTGATCGCTATACTGGGCTCCTATTGCACGATTGAGCTCGCAGGACGAGTAACTGCGGCTCAAGGGTGGACGCGAGCATCCTGGCTAATAGGAGGCGCCGTAGCGATGGGAATCAGCACTTGGTCAATGCACTACACCGGGATGCTGGCATTTCGCTTGCCAATCCCGATGGAGTACGACTGGCCCACAGCATTACTATCTTATTTAACTAGCTTTTGTACTTCTGCCCTGGGCCTGTTTGTGGTGAGCCGGCGCAAAATGGGATTCGTTCGAGCTTTTACCGCTAGCATCTTTATGGGTGGAGGCGTTGCCGCCATGCATTATACTGCCATGGAATCGATGCGGCTGCGGGCAGTCTGCCACTACTCTCCGGCACTTGTAACTATCTCTGTAGTATTAGCGATAGTGTTTTCTCTGATGTCGCTCTGGTTGACGTTTCTTTTTAGGGAAGAGGCTGTGGGCCAGTACCTGCGAAAAGTTGCAAGCGCAGTGCTGCTTGGGGCGGCCATTGCTGTCATGCATTACACCGGCATGGCTTCGGCCAGTTTTATACCCTGTGCCGAGTTCCCGGATTTGTCCCACGCGTTGCCCATCTCCGCTCTCGGCATCCCCGGTATTGCTGTGGTCAATTTAATGATTGTCGTAGTCGTGCTGCTAACTTCCCTGGCCGATCGCCTTCAGAAGCAGAAAGCTCTTCTCGATGAGTTGTTCGAACAAGCGCCGCAAGCTGTCGCG
>DATHPI010000467.1:0-8428 GCA_035484035.1 Chthoniobacterales bacterium | reverse complement strand
TTAGTGCAATAGATGAACGCCAAAACCTACAAAGGCAGCGATGGATAATGCCACTAATGTGACAAACAAGACTAGCAGCGGGACAATCCATTTGTTAAGCCATCCATTCATTTTTTAGCATCCTGGTTACTCACGCTAATTTAACATTGCACGCAGAGAGTTGCCTCCTGTCCGACTCTTTAATATCTCATCGGAAACATCCGTAATCACAAGGTCCCGGGAGCATAAAACGCCATTGGGAGCTCCTTGGTTAGGTGTTGAGTAACGGAATTGATGTCGCCATGGGTAATGACGTTTCCCGCCAGGAATTTTAAATTCCTCACGGAAGGACCACTTGAAAGAACGGGAAATATCGACTTTGCGAAAAAGAGGGAAGAGTTGAAATCTGCCTCGGTGTCGGCCGGTTTTCGTTCCATGTACTCCGGAAGCCGCTTTTTTGACTCAAGCCAGATCCGCTCAAAGCCTAGGCTGAACGCCACGGCGACCTGCAGATGAGCGTCCAGAGCCCGGACGAGGCGTCGGAAACTCTTTCAGACGCGCTTACGGCGCTGCGAACAGGTGCATCCGGGTGAACTCGACGATTCGAATAGCTCGTAGAGGAGTATGAAGTCCAATTTCCAAGCTCAAAAACGTCCGCTTCAAGAACGGTCAGAGACGCCTCTCAAAAAGAACTTCATTTTCCGCCACTATTGGAGCGAAGGCTGTGAGGTCAGTCATGTGTCAGTCGATTTGCCTGGGTTTCGGTGTCGGTGAAGAAGGCAGCCATTTGAGCAGACGTCACTTCGCCGTAAGCGGCGTTTGCCGCCATTTTCGATTCGTTAGCGGTTTGCCAACAGGCGATGTTCGTTCTAGTGGGTTTGTGAACTTTATTAAAGCATGCCTTTGAATTTAGTTGCGCGCACATTTCGGTTTGCCGGGGCGATGATCGACAAAGTTCGAATCAACGAGATGCGGTTGAGGATCCGGGACGGTAAGTTGATGTGGGTCAAACGGCGTCGGCGGGGAAGTAGGGTGGTGGCCTTAGGTGCCAACTTGTTCTTCCGGTTGGCTGGGAATCCGATTTCCGTAGCGGAAAACGCTTGGGTATGGCGGGAACAGGAAGTTGCCAGTTTTCGCTTGTTAAATGGGGAAGAGTTTTTGGCGTTTTCTGGAGACGATGGGTATGTGTGGCTTGAGCGCTTGCCGGGCATTGACTTAGAGACCCTCAACGGGGAAGCCAGGCTGGAGGAAGATGCGCTCTACGCTGCGGGCTTGGAATTCCGCCGAGTGCATGGGCTGTTTTCGCCTTATTTCGGAGGCCCTTGGTCGCACGGCGATCCAAACTTCGGCAACGTGATCTTCGATCAAAGCACCCAGCGGGTGCGTTTGATCGACTTCGAAACGGTTCATGTCGCAACATCTTCGCCCGATGACCGGCACGCTGACGACATAACGGTTTTTCTGCTCGACCTGCTTGGTTCTGTGGCCGAGGAAAACCTGCCGGCGATGGCGGCGGCATTTCTCGGCGGCTACAACCGGCCCCTTATTTGGGAACTGGCTCAAAGCCGGTTGGTGATTCCCACTGGCTTTGGCCGCTTGTGGTGGGGCATCCGTACCGAGTATGCGCCCATTGAGAGGCTGCGTCGACGCCTCGCCCTGTTGCGCCAATGCCTGGACCCCGCAATGACCACCGTGCCGTTCCGCTGACCTTCAGATTAGGTTTTTCATCGATCTCAAGACCGCAGACGTTCTTTTCACATCCCATGCAATTCGCTTACTCGGGAGATAGATAGGCCTGCTTCTGAGAGCCGTAGCCAGGTCCGAGACTGACATCGACATTATCAGAACTTTCTTTTGATTCGTTGTTACAGCAGCCACCGACATAATCTTTGGCCATACCGCCGTGATGGCAATTTCGGCGGCTTCCGGGTCAAAGAGCAGATTGAAATCCGATACGAAATCAGGGTTCCCGGTCGCTTGGAGATTGCGGTCACGCCTGCAGAGTGAATGTTGATCAATGATGTTGTTGACATGGTGGAGGAAAGACCCATTCTATACCGAACCAGTATGAAAATTGGCATTATTGGCGCAGGAGAAATTGGTGGCACCCTTACTCGTCGGTTTACCGCCCTCGGGCATCATGTTTCAGTGGCTAATTCACGAGGCCCTGGGAGCCTCGCTGAATTGGCCGCAGAGACCGGCGCAAAGCCCGTCTCGGTTGCCGAAGCCGCCAGGAGTGGAGAAGTGGTCATCGTGACGATCCCTGAGAGAAATATTCCAAGGTTGCCTCGCGACTTGTTCGCGGCTACGCCCGATACGGTCGTCATCGTGGATACCGGCAATTATTACCCGCAACAACGCGACGGTCGGATCGAGGCAATCGAAGCCGGAACGACGGAGAGCCGATGGGTTGCCCAGCAGCTGAACCGTCCCGTGATCAAGGCCTTCAACAATATCCATGCTCAACACTTGCTGGAGTTGGGTCAGCCTAAAGGCACCCCGGGACGCATTGCGTTGCCGGTGGCAGGCGATGATAATGAAGCTAAAGCCGTCATCCTGCGGCTCATCGATGAGCTGGGTTTCGATGGTATTGATGCCGGCAGCCTGGATGAGTCTTGGCGGCAACAACCCGATACACCAGTTTACGGAACAAACTTCGATGCGGAGGGTGTCCGTAGAGGTCTTTCCGAGGCGAGCAAAGAGCGAAAACCAGAATGGCGTGCGTAGTGCATCGTCTCGCAGCGCCTTTATGCGATCCGGCCGCGAAGTGTGCTGTCATTGATCGGTACAGCCGTATTGGGGCATCGGAAAACGATTACGCGCCATCGTGACGGCGGCGTTGGTCAGACAATTGCGAAGCGAGCGTTAATATAATAGTGAATTGGTCCGGGATTAATAGAATAGAAAAATAGAATAGAAAAAACGTTACTCGCAGCTGAAGAGTCGACACGATCTGGCTGATAACCGATTAATCAGAACGAATGAGCTCGACACGTTACACAGGAGTGGAAAACCATATTGGTAAAACCCCTCTTATCCGCCTCCGAAGGCTGTCCGAACTGACTGGCTGCGAGATCCTCGGCAAGGCTGAATTCATGAACCCTGGGGGCTCGGTGAAGGATCGGGCAGCGCTTGGCATCATCCTGGATGCGGAATCCGATGGACAATTGCGACCGGGAGACACGATCGTCGAAGGGACCGCAGGGAATACCGGCATCGGCCTCACCGTTGTCGGGCATGCAAAGGGTTATCGCACCGTGATTGTCATTCCGGAAACGCAGGCACCGGAAAAAATATGTCTTCTCAGGACTCTCGGGGCGACAGTCTTCACGGTTCCGGAGAAGCCTTATAGCGACCCGGGAAATTATAATCACATCGCTCAAAACCTGGCAGCCGCAAATGGGTGGTTTTGGGCAAACCAGTTCGACAATACGGCAAATCGCCACGCCCACTTCATGACCACCGGGCCGGAGATTTGGGATCAGACGACGGGCGAAGTTAGTGCTTTTGTCGCCGCTATCGGAACCGGTGGTACCCTGGCGGGCACGGGACTCTATCTCAAAGAGCGCCGGAAAGAAATTGCCCTGGTATGTGCCGACCCTTACGGCGCCGCTATGTGGTCTTGGTTTACGCAAGGACATACTAACATAAAAGATGGAGAATCCTATGCTGAAGGTATCGGACAAACCAGGGTAACCAGAAATCTCGAGGGCGTTGCAGTCGATCGCGCCTACCGCGTGACTGACCAATCCGCCCTGACGATTGTTAGTCAACTGCTGCGAGACGAAGGTTTATTTCTCGGTCTCTCCTCGGGAATCAATATCGCGGGAGCCGTCAAATATGCGCAGGAAAGCGGCCCCGGGCAAACCATCGTCACGATCCTCTGCGACTCAGGACACAAATACCAGTCGAAGCTTTTTAATAACCAGTGGCTGGCAGAGCACGATCTCTACCCAGACCGCCCTGTTGAGTCGCTCTTGGAAGAGATCTAGGGGCAACGAAATGCGGCGCAGCGCGTTTGTTAATCAAAACTTTTGCCAGAGATAAAATATCAGCTTGCCCATAGATGACGAGGCCCCTAACTTCCGGCGAACATGAGTTTACGCATAAATGACGAAGCCCCCAATTTTTCAGCGGAAACCACCGAAGGCGCTATCAACTTTCACGAATGGATCGGCGATGGCTGGGCGATCTTGTTTTCGCATCCGAAAAACTTTACTCCGGTTTGCACCACCGAACTAGGCTATATGGCCGGGTTGCAGCCCGAATTCGCGAAGCGAAACTGTAAGATTATCGGGCTGAGCGTGGATCCGGTCAGCAGTCATGGAAAATGGGCAGCGGACATCGAAGAGACTCAGGGCCACAGGGTGAACTACCCATTGATCGGCGACCCGGAGCTCAAGGTTGCAAAGCTCTATGACATGCTGGCGAACGAGGCGGGAACCACCTCCGAAGGTCGCACGGCCGCAAACAATGCCACGGTACGCACCGTGTTCCTGATTGGCCCTGACAAGAAAATCAAGCTGATGCTCGTTTACCCGATGACCACAGGCCGCAACTTTGACGAAGTTCTGCGAGTCCTTGATTCGATTCAGCTCACGGCTACCCACAAGGTCGCAACTCCAGTGAACTGGAAGAGCGGCGAGGATGTGATTATCGTGTCGGCAGTCTCGGACGAGGAAGCCAAACGGAAATATCCTGATGGCTGGAAGGCACCTAAGCCTTACCTCCGGATTGTTCCCCAGCCGAAGTAGCACGAACCGGCGGCATTGACCTGTTTGGAATGGGTTCTTAGAATTGCTCCAACGGTTTAACAGGGCCAAACGAAGTAGCCGCAACATCCGGCTTGCGGTTAGTTCTTTGGCCTTTTGCGAAAGAAGTAAATTGCTGGGTATTCTTCGACTATCAGAGGCATGTTATGAAAGCCATTCGAGTGGAAAAACAAGGCGGACCCGAAGTGCTGAAACTCGAGGAGGTCGCGCCCCTCGAAGCGCCGGGCCCAGGTCAAGCAGTGGTGCGCATCGTAACTGCGGGTGTGAACTTTGTCGACGTTGGCCAACGTCGTGGCACCTATCCCCGCCAAGTGCCTTTCACTCCAGGCTTGGAAGGCTCCGGCGTGGTTGAGTCCGTTGGCGAAGGCGTTCGTAACGTGAAGCCATCTGATCGAGTGGCGTTTACGGGTCTGCCGGATGCCTATTCAGAAGCCATCCTTGCCGATGCCGCACGCCTGATTCCTCTACCGGAGGAATTTACATTCGAGGAAGGAGCGGCGTTCCCGCTGCAGGGCCTGACGGCACACTATCTCATCCATGAATTCCGGCAGCCTGTGCCCGGCAGCTTCGTGCTAATTCACGCGGCTGCGGGAGGGATGGGAGGTCTGCTGGTGCAGTGGGCTAAGCACCTCGGTGCGAACGTGATCGGAACAGTCTCGACAGAGGCTAAAGCACGGACGGCGCGCGTGTCCGGCGCTGACCACGTCATCCTCTACGAAGAGCAGGACTTTGTGGCTGAAGCCAAGCGGATCACTGACGGGCGGGGTGCAGATCTGATAATCGACGGTGTGGGGAGCACCACCTTTAAGGGTGATCTGGAAGCGGTGGCGGTACGCGGCCACATCGTGATTTTCGGCGCAGCAAGCGGTCCTGCCGATCCGGTTTCACCCAATGCATTAATGCCGAGGGCATTGACGGTTTCGGGCGGAAGTCTACAGAATTATCTACGTACCCCCGAGGAGTTGATGCAGCGCGCGAAAGACGTCATCGCGGGAATACGAGCGGGTTGGCTGAAATTGCATATCGGCCGCGTGCTACCGCTGGCTCAAGCAGCAGAAGCCCATGAGCTCCTGGAAAGTCGAAAGACAGAGGGTAAGCTCTTATTGTCCGTCGGGAATGCCAAATGAGTTCTGGATCTAACAGTTAGTCTCATGCCAGGCCTACAGCAACTTTTTGAGCAGAACCGCGCCTGGGCCGCGCAAATGGAGAAGAGCGAGCCGGGCTTCTTTGCCGCCCTGGCACAACAGCAGTTGCCGCAGTATCTTTGGATCGGCTGCTCCGACAGCCGCGTGCCTGCTAACCAGATCGTCGGACTAGTGCCCGGTGAAGTCTTCGTCCACCGTAATGTCGGCAACGTCGTCGTCCATACCGACTTAAACTGTCTTTCGGTTCTCCAGTATGCCGTGGACGTGCTCCAGGTTAAGCACGTTCTTGTCGTGGGTCACCACGGATGCGGCGGGGTCATGGCAGCCCTGCTCAATCGGCACTTTGGGCTCATTGACAATTGGTTGCGCCACATCCAGGACGTTCGCCTCAAACACGCCTCCCTCCTCGAGTCGCTGCCCGAACAAGGCCGACCAGACACGCTTTGCGAGCTGAACGTGATCGAGCAAGTGCTCAATGTTTGCAGGTCTACGGTGGTCCAAGAGGCTTGGAAACGTGGCCAACAACTCTCTGTCCGTGGTTGGGTCTATTCGCTCACCGACGGCCTCATTCGTGACCTGCAGATGAGCGCCGCGAGCCCCGAGGAAACGTCGGATGCCTTTCAGAAGGCGCTGGCAGCGCTCCGGACACGCGCACTCGGGTGAACTCAAAAACTCGATGCCGACATTAGTCATCAGGCCCAACGCCGGTTCGAGAAGTTTGCCGTCCCTGCGTATTCCTCCACCGCAAACGGCTTGGCGATCAGTTCGTAGGATCGGCGTCGTTTGTGATGGTCATGAATCATTGTCGAAATGATTTTTGTCTAAGCCGCGATCCGGTCTTGAGCCAGCAACCGATATCCGGCACTTGGAATCGTCTCGATATACCGTCCTAACGGTCCAAGCTTAGCTCGCAAACAGCAAACATGGCGATCAACGGCACGCGGACTCACTTCCAAATCCATCTCCCAGAGCTCATTCAGCAGCTGTTCTCTTGTCTGGACTCTGCCCGAACGCTCCATCAGAAGACCCAGCAGGATGAACTCTTTTGGGGTACAATCAATTATAGTGTTTGCCGCCCTCACTTCGTGCCGCGCGCGATCCAGAGAAAGATCGCCAATCTTTAATTCGTCCGCTTTGACCGAGCCGCCGATGGACCGCAAAAGATTGCGGATCTGAAGCGTCAGTTTTCGAACGTTGAATGGTTTCATCACGCAATCTGCAGCCCCTTGCTCAAACGCGACTAGTTGATCGCCCACCTCGTCCAATAAAATCAGGACAAGTGCCGATACTGTTGATCCGTCGGTCTTGATCAAGCGGCACAGACTAAGGCCTGACATATCAGGAAGCGCTTTATCGATGACGATGACAGCGGGGCACTGATCCTGAAGAAAGGCCATGGTCGAGCGCGCAGTAGACAGCAGATGCGCCGGAATGCCCATTCCTTTGAGTCCCTGGAGCAGGCCTTTGGTGTGCGCCGATTCGTTGGCAGCGATTAAAACATTCTTGTTCATCGGAAATGCAGACGATCTTGCCAAGCCAACTGGCGGTGACGGCTTCGAGTCCCAGAATATTGGTCTGACCGAGTCTCCGATTGGACACCGGTAAAGAGGTCTTCCGAGTAAGCAACGTTAGATGAGATCATGGCGAGAGATTTAACCGAAATAAGAATACTGAAACAGTATTGTTTCAAGAGAAAAAAAAACGATCCGCGAAAAATCCGTTCACTGTCGCGTGTCCACGCTGGCATCGCGAAAAGGGCCAAACCATCCGGTCTCGACGGCCCTTGCGAAGATGAGCGCAGAGGGAGTAGGGGATCCCGACTCCTTCTTTTTTCCCTCGTGGACCTTGGTTTGGGCATGTGTCGCCCCTTCTTCCAGACCTCGTCGAAAGGAACTGGTTTCGGGGAATAATGCATCTAGGTAAACTCCACCTCTCTCATTTTCTCAGTCTGCAATCAACCTGTTCGGACTCGTGGCGACCAGGTCATCAATGAACTCGACAATCGCTTTGGCACCCACATTGTCCTCCCCACGCAATCCGGCGAAGATCCCGAGCCGAATTTCTGATTCGCCCGGTTGATCGCCGACAAAGATAAGCGGGGGATCTCCGGCAACCTGTACTGGGGAGGTGCTGAGACCGGAGAGCTGTAGAGACGCACTCTTGCCCGCGATAGCTGATCCAGATGGCCAAGCAGCTTTGCCGCTTGCGAACGGAATTGCAGATCCTTGAGGATGGTTGATCCTGACAACGGCGGAGAGTGCCCATTGGGCGGCGCTTGTAACCGCCTCTGACTCAGACCTCCCTGAGCGCGAAGCCTAAATTTTGTATTTGGCAAAAGAGATTTCATAGCGATTTCTGGATAAATCTTGTCGTATGGTTCCTCCCTTGCCGCGGTCAGTTCAGTTGACAAGATCATCTATCGCTTATTCGCTTCGGTGAAGAGGAAAGACAGTTGATCAGCGCCAAGCCTTACCGCAACGCAGCGGAAAAAATCTTGAGCTGTCAATTCATGAGGCAACCAGTCAGAGATCG
>DATHPI010000466.1:0-31973 GCA_035484035.1 Chthoniobacterales bacterium | reverse complement strand
GCGCCAAGCGGAAATCCTGCAGATTATCACTCTCCTGACTCTCTGCTCTTTGACGGGCAGGCTGATTTACGTCACCAATCGACGCCTCCGCGCTTTGGCAGCCGGTGACTCTTCCCACTGGGAAAGTGTCGTCGCAGTTCTTTGCGCTGACGCGCTGCAGATCGGGATTCCGTTGGTTGCGATGGTTTTCACGGTAGACCGAATCGGTCTTCCGGCTGCCGTCACCGCTCACTCGCGGGACCTCGTTAACGCGTTGGTGATACTGGGGACTGGGTACCTGGCCTGCCGACAGGTCAGCCTGGCTGCAGACAAGATCATTCAATCCCATCGGGTTCGCGGAGGAGTTGACGTTCGATCGCGTGCACTTTATACGGAGGTCTCCGCGCTGCGGAGGGCTATTCTGTTTGTTGTGGGATTCCTGACCGTCGCGACGGCCATGGTTTTTTGTGAGCCGTTACGTCACATCGGCACGAGTTTACTGGCATCGGCCGGGCTCATCACGGTGCTGGCCGGGGTCGTGGTGCAGCGCTCGCTCGGCAGTCTCTTCGCCGGATTTCAGTTAGCATTAACGCAGCCGATCCTGCTGGATGATCTGGTGGTGGTGCAGGGTGAGACGGGAAGGGTTGAGGAAATAACATTGGCTTACGTTGTTGTCCACCTGTGGGACCAGCGACGTTTGGTTGTCCCGATCACCTTCTTTCTGGAGAAGCCGTTCGAGAACTGGACGCGCCGCTCTCCCGAACTTCTCGGGACGGTCTTTCTCTACTTTGACTATCACCTGCCAGTGAACGAACTCAGGGAGGAGTTTTTTCGATACGTTGAGGCACACCCGGCGTGGGACGGGCGGACAAAGTCCATGGTGATTGCTGACGCTAAGGAAACTTCGATTCAGATCCGTGCATTGGTCAGCGCGAGTGACCCAGACAAGCTGTGGACACTGCGTTGCGACGTTCGTGAAGCGATGATCTCCTATGTGCAGCAAAATCATCCAGCCCACCTCGTTAAAACGCGCGTGACCATCCAGGCGTTGGAGCCTCAATCCCTGGCCGCCGGCCGAGACTCGCTCGAGATCGACGGAAGATCTCGCAGCTAATCTCGAACTACTGCATTAGCTTTGCTTCTACCGTTGGACCTCTCTCCTCGGCCGCCCGCTATGCGCGACAAAAACGCCTTATGTTTCCGGGCCGATGCGCCTGCCTGACGATCCTGATCATTGAATGGTCCAGAGAGGAAACGTCTGCCCTTCTTTGAGGCCAGGATCTCGGTAATAGATGAGATCCAACCGGCCATTGTGACAGAAACCCATCAGCGGTTTGTTTTCTCCGAACTTCAGCGTGTTAAATGAGCCTCGATATTTTGGCACTAAGATCCGCACGATGACATGATGTTTATCCGCCTGTTTTTCAACAGCGAGGATCTTTGCAGGGATGCTTGTCATGGGCCTCCAAAATGAGTACACGGAAGTAGTCCAAACCGCTAGAGATTATGTATCACTTTTCGAATTTTAGTGGTAATTTAGGAGTCACAACAAATTGCTTTTGTGGGCGGAAATGGCCCGCCTCTCCGCCGCGGACATGAATTGCCTATTCCATTCGAGTCGCTTGGGGCTCGACAAGAAGCAAATGTCTACCACCCGAAGCCGAAGGGGCTCTGCAGTTTGGACATTTGTAGAAGGTCACGTCGGAGAATTTTCGCCTTGTCGGTCATACGGCCAATCCGTGGCCCGAAGTGGCCTAAAGAGCGTAGCCCGGATTTACCCTGGGTAGTTCTCCCCACCCGAATTAGCCCTGAAGCTGAAGGGGCCATGAGATACGGCGATAATCGGTTCGGAACCTTTGAACCGGATCGCGTGTGCGTTTAGCCCCTTCAGCTTCAGGGCTAAACGTTTATTTTCGACTAACCCAGGGTAAACCCTGGGCTAAGCTATTTTGGCCACTTCGGGCCATGGATTAGGAACGTGCAAAATCCAGGGCACTTCGTGAGGGAACCGCTAGGAACCGAGACTATTTCTTTACCCCTAAAACCCCGTCTTTGGCCGCCTTGGCGACGCGAAACTTGATCACCGTTTTCGCGGGAATCTTTATCTTCTGTTGAGTTTTGGGATTAAAGCCCGTGCGCGCTTTTCTCTTTTGCTTTACGAGCTTGCCAAAACCAGGCAGGACGAATTCGCCAGTTTTTTTCGTCTCTTTGTATGCGAGCGCGCAGAGCGTCTCGAGGAATACTCCGGCAGTTCTTTTGGTGGTCTCGGTGGCGGCGGCGAGCGCTACTTGGATTTCTGTCTTCGTCATGTCTAGCCGTTGTTTATCGCAGCAGAATAGGACTTTATCAAGGAATTCGCTGAAGGATTCATCTCCTGCGCGCATTCCGGTTTGACCTGGTACGTTCCGTTTTTTACGCAGCAACAGGTGCGAGATTCACCTGATAGCCTCTCGGCACCTTCAGACAAACCGTTTATTTTGAGGGGTCCCGGGGCTTAAACCGGGTTTTCTACATAGCACAACAAGTAGGCGCTTACGGGCGGAGCCTCACTCTACCCGGAGTGACTTGGCTTCCAAAGGCCGAGCGTGGCCCCGGTTGGGTCGACAATAATGCTGAGCCAGCCGGCTCCGATGATCTCGGTTACGTCTTTGATCACCGTGGCGCCGAGCGATCTGGCCTTTTCCGTGGCAGCCGCGATATCGTCGACCAACACATAGGCCAGCCAGGCAGAAGGGGCGCCGGGTATGGGGTGTTGCATAATTCCTCCGCCGGTTCCCTCCCCCACGCCGATCATTGTATAGGTACCATTTGGCATTGGTACGTCCTCTAGTTTCCAGCCAAACAAATTTCCGTAGAAGTCCTTCGCCTTGGGAACGTCGGTCGTATTCAGTTCAACGTGTACAAATGGATTTGCCATAGGAAAGCTGCTTTAGTTCTGATTTTGATGCCTTTAAATTGGCGCCCTTATCTTTGAAGAAGCGCCATTCGGAATTGACATCTTGGATGGTGTGACAGAAGCAATTCAAGAATATGAGCACTTTAATTGTGGTCGGTTACGATGATCCATTTAAGGCGGAAGAGGTTCGCCTCAAGCTGCGGAAGCTGCAGAGCGAATACCTGCTTGACCTTGAAGACGCAGTTGTCGTCGTCAAAGACGATCAAGGCAAGATTAAGTTGCACCAGGCAGTGAACCTGACGGCTGTCGGGGCGGTCAGCGGCGGCTTCTGGGGATCGCTCATCGGCTTGATCTTCCTGAATCCCCTTGTCGGCATGGCAGTGGGCGCAGCGGCAGGCGCAGCTTCCGGTGCGCTGACGGACGTGGGGATCAACGATAATTTCATGAAGGAATTGGCTGACACGATGACTCCCGGCAGTTCGAGCCTTTTCGTCCTGGTCAGAAAAGCCACCCCGGACAAGGCGCTGGAGGAGCTGAAGGGAACAGGCGGAAAGATCCTTAAGACCTCCCTTTCGCACGAGGATGAAGCCAAGCTACAGGCTGCTTTAAGCGCAGCCACGGCTTAGTTGCATCGTCTGAAGACGTGGCGTGCCGAGGGGGAAAATCTCCTTGGCCGTCTCGGAGAAACTTCTCGACAAGCCGCAACCTGTCTGACAGGTTCGGCATCATGCATCCCCCCGCGAAGAATACATTGGTTGGACTCTGCTGTGCCGCGATTGCGTTAGCGCTTTGTTCGCAGCTGACTGCCTCGGCGAAGGACATTGTTTATTTAACACCAGGATTAGATCTACCTTTCTGGCGTTATCTTTCAAAAGGTGTTGAAAGTGTCGCCCAAAAGGAGGGGTACGGTTATCAGGCGTTCGATAGTCATAATGACGCTCAGACACAATTGAAAAACGCACAGGACGCCATCGCCCGTGGAGTGGCCGGAATTGTGATCTCGCCGACCGACAGCTCTACTTGTCCGAGCGTCCTGGCGCTCGCCCAAAAGGCGAGCATCCCGGTCGTCATCGCCGATATCGGAACGAACGAGGGGGAGTACGTATCGTTCATCATCTCCGACAATCGTGAAGGCGCTTATGGGACGGGCAAGGCGCTCGTTGCCGCGATGAAGGAGAAAGGCATGACCGACGGCACCGTCGGACTGGTCACAATTTCTCTGACCAGGAATAATGGCAAGCTGCGAACCGCGGGGTTCCGGGCAGCGCTCCAAGAGGGAGCAATTAAGGAAAGTGCGCTTGAGCAGATGCAGAATTATACGGCGAGCGAGACGTTCAAATACACCCAGGACATGCTAACGGCTAATCCAAACATGAAGGGGATGTTTATCGAAACCGATCAGCCGACGATGGGAGCGCTGCGCGCCATCAAGGCGGCTCGAAGAGAGGGATCTATTGTGGTCGCAGGGTTTGATGGAATTCCCGAGTTTGTGGACCTTTTAAAGAAGGGCGAAATCGTGGTCTCCGGAATGCAACAGCCCTATTTAATGGGAGTTCGCTCGGGCGAAGCTTTGTTTAAGCATCTTAAGGGGGAACAGGTCGAAAAACAGGTCCTGGTTCCGATCGTGATTGTGACCAGCAAAAATATAGACGAGATGCTTCCGACGATTAAGGAAACCGTTTTTGCGAATGAAATGAAGTAAGCGTCGAGATCGATGAAGGTCGAGGACTCCGAAGCCGCGGTTCAGTCTCGGGGTGATTCTGTGCCGATGCTTGTGGCCCTTGGGATCGAGAAAGCATTCGATCGCACGCGAGCGTTGTCCGGAGCAGAGTTAGACGTCTATCCGGGGGAAGTGATGGGCTTGCTGGGAGCCAATGGAGCCGGTAAGTCGACGCTCTCAAAGGTCATCTCCGGTCAGGTCATCAGAGACGCTGGCTCGATCACGTTGCAAGGTCGCCCGTTGAACTTGCGAACGGCGCGCGAAGCTATTCAACATGGGATCACGATGGTCATGCAGGAGACCTCGCTGGCCCCAGATCTTTCGGTCCTCGAGAATGTCTTTCTGGCGGAACTCGGCCGTCCAGGATTGCTTTCCTACCACCGGCTAAAGCGCCAAGCGGAAGAAATCCTGGACCGGCTTGGTCAAAAAGAAACGTTGCCGTTGGATCGAGAGGTTCGCCTTCTCTCCGCGGCCCAACGCCAGCTGGTCGAGATTGCAAAAGCGCTAGCACTCAATTCCACGTTAATCATTTTCGACGAACCAACCGCGTCTTTGAGTCCACCCGAGGTGGAGCGCTTGTTTCAGGTGATGACTACACTGAAGCGAGCTGGTCACACGCTGGTCTTCGTCTCGCATCGACTGGAGGAAGTCTTCGCTATTACTGATCGGGTCACCGTGATGCGAGAAGGCCGCACGGTGGCGAAGTCACTGGAGACAGGGTCATTGAGTCAGGCGGAATTAATCCGGCTGATGGTCGGTCAAGAGATGAGATCCACCTTGCCTGCCGAAAAGAGCCGCTCAGTGCGCCACTTTTCACGGCCGGCGGTCCTGGAAGTCAAGAACCTCAGCTCGGCCCCCGGTGTCCGCGATGTTTCTTTCCAAGTGCATCAAGGAGAAATCCTCGGATTAGGAGGACTCGTCGGAGCCGGCCGCTCAGAAACCGTGGAGGCGATCTTTGGGCTACGCCCTCGACAAGGCGGAGAGCTCCACCTCAATGGAAAACGGTATGAGCCCAGGCGAGCCGCGGATGCCATTCGCGCCGGCATCGGATTTGTCGCAGAGGATCGTCGCGTTCAAGGTATTGTCCCGGACTTTTCCGTTCGCGAGAACCTGCTGTTGGGGCACCTGGCAGCCTCTCGCAAATTCGGATTGGGGTATTCTCAACGAAAGCTCAAGGTCGATGAGCTGATCCAAAACCTGGGACTTCCCGCCCAACGCCTCGATACCAACCTGCTCAACTTCTCGGGCGGGATGCAGCAAAAGATTATCATCGCGCGATGGCTCTTGCTGGAGCCCTCACTCCTCCTTCTCGATGAGCCAACCAAAGGGGTGGATATCGGAACTCGCACCACAATTTACGCTATACTTCGTCACACCGCAGAGACCGGCGTCGGAATCGTGGTTATTTCTTCCGATTTCGAAGAACTTTTGAGCCTTTGCGAACGCATTGTCGTCATCAGCGACGGCTTATCCATTGCCAACGTGCCGAGCGGGATGCTCAATGAAGAAAAACTGACTCTTTTCGCCGCGCCTCGGACCTCGATGGAAAAGAACAGCGCCTTTCTGCGAGATATCGCACACGATCTGAACGGCGCAGCATTCTGGACTTTGGTGGATCAAGATCGGCTATTTTGCCTGTACGCCGCGATCGCCAACCCGGAGGCTGACCCAGGGTTTCGCGCTGCGGATACGCCAACAATCGAAAAGACCCGGATTCCAGCGGCTCTCACGGAAAAGTCTGAGGACTTCGTCTCCGAACCAGAAAATAAACTCGCCACGCTTTTGCTTTCCGTGCGCAGCAGGCGTGGCCATGACATGGGTTGGGTGGGGATCACGCTTAACAGCCGGTTTCCCCTTCCGCCTGCCCAGCAACTTCGGGAACAGATCCAGACCTTCCTGGATCGGATTATCAAAAGCCAGTGAAGAGTGCCGGATGAATTCCACGACCGCTCAACGTTCTCTCTGGAGCAAACTGCTGGCGCGGCTGGAAATCCGAATGCTCGCGCTCGCGCTCGTGCTTGGCGCGGCGCTCTCCTTCCTTTCGCCGCATTTTCTAACTTCCAATAACCTATGGAATGTCCTCGACCAGTCCGTGGTGGTCGGCATCGTGGCTATCGGAATGACCTTCGTGATTTTGATCGGTGGCATCGACCTTTCTGTTGGTTCGGTGGCTGGCTTAACCGGAGTCATCCTGGGGCGCGGCCTGGAACACTTTCCGATCCCGGTCGCCATCCTGCTGGCTGTCCTCGGAGGGATGATAATCGGCTTTTTTTCGGGTGCGTTGATCGCTCGATTTGGCCTTCCGGCCTTCGTTGTCACCCTGGGCGTCATGGCCATCGGGCGCAGCCTGGCTTACATCTTTTCGGGGGCAACGGCGATCGCTGATCTGCCCGATAAATTCGGCGATATCGTTTATACGAGTGTCCTGGGCATTCCCGCCAATGTCCTTACTTTGCTGGTGCTGTATGGACTCGCCTGGGCTTACCTGAACCTGACCAAAGGCGGACGCACCATTTACGCAATCGGCTCTAACCGCGAGGCTGCACGGACCGCCGGCCTCAATGTATTGGCCTTTAGCATTCTTCCCTATGTGATTGCCAGCGGACTGGCAACCGTCGCGATCACCTTTTCCTCAGCGCAGGTCATGTCGATTGATCCAGTCGCGGGAACTGGCCTTGAACTCGATGCCATCGCGGCGGTGGTGATCGGCGGATCCAGCCTCTACGGCGGGCGCGGGTCAATCTTCGGCACCTTGATTGGCGTTCTTATTATGGTGATGATTCGGAACGGGCTAAACCTCTTGAACGTATCGCCGTTCTGGCAGGGATCGGCGATCGGCGCCGTCATCATTGCGGCTGTTTTGATCGAGCGGCTCCTATCCACCCGGTCTTTCTCTCGTTGACCCTAAACTTAACCTCCTTATTCCCATGCCAGAGGCAATCTCAGATGCGATTCGGTTATATGGAACAGACGAACCAGTTGAGCCACCGCGAATTCTGCGGGCTGGTCCGCTCACAATGGAATTCGAAGCCGGTAATCTTCGTCATATTCGTTATCACAGCCGGGAGATGATTCGCGCCGTTTCGTTTGTCGTACGCGACAAAAACTGGGGCACCTACGCACCGCAGATCGGTCGGCTCCATTTTCAGGAAGAGCCCGAGATGTTTCGCGTCTCGTATGAAGCGACCGTAAAAGAAGGAGAAGAAGAATTTCGGTTTTTGGCGGCAATCGAAGGCCAATCCGATGGTTCACTTAGCTTCTCTGGAAAAGGAACGGCGATATCGGATTTTCGCACCAATCGAACTGGTTTTGTCGTGCTCCATCCGATTGAGGGGGTGGCCGGTGCTGCATGCACGATCGAACACGTCGATGGGATGACCGAAGAAACACGGTTTCCCCTATTAATCGATCCTGTTCAACCTATGACTGCCCTGCGAGGGATCAGGCATCAATTTTTCCCCGGACTCCACGTAACCTGCCGCATGGAAGGCGATACTTTCGAAATGGAAGATCAGCGCAACTGGACGGACGCTTCTTACAAAACCTATGTTCGCCCGCTAGCGTTGCCCTGGCCATACCTGATCGCCAAAGGTGAGACAATCGACCAGAAAGTCACGCTGATCGTCTCCGGCAGCGCGAGCGAGATCGAATCGGTCGAGACCGGTCTCTCGATTACTCTTGGCAAACCGACGAACAGGGCCATGCCACCGCTTGGGCTTGGACTCGATCCGAAAGACTCGGAGGGTACCGAGCAAAATTTGCCTTTATTGAGGCAAGCCGCCCCATCCCATCTCGTTTGTTACTATGATCCGCGTCTCGGACATAGCCCGGCCGATCTGAAACGCGTCGCCGCCATCGGCAGAGCACTGGGAGTCGAATTGTGGCTGGAGTTCGTTGTACCCACCGTTGATCATTTCGAACGAGACATCCAGGATCTTGGTCGCGCTGTGCGCGACCTCGACAATCCTTTCGCCGCCATCATGATCTCCCCGGCCCCGGACCTCAAATGCACGCTACCGGGCAGTCCCTGGCCGCCCTGCCCATCCTTAGAAGACTGTTACCGGGCGCTTCGGGCGGCTCTTCCCGAGACGCGACTGGGTGGCGGTATGGCCAGCTTCTTCACGGAGCTCAATCGAAAGCGGCCGCCCGTCGCACTGCTTGACTTTGTCACTTTTACGACGGTCGCGATCTTTCATGCCGGCGACGACCGTTCAGCGATGGAAGGATTGGAGTCACTCCCGTATCTGGCACAGAGTGTCGAATCCTTTATTGACGGCAAACCGTACCACGTCGGTCCGAGTGCGATCGGATTACGGATGAACCCCTACGGAGAAGCCCCGATGGCGAACCCTCGTAATATCCGTCAGGCCATGAACGGAATGGATCCTCGTCAACGCGGACTGTTCGCCGCGGCTTGGTCGGTGGGATTTGTGGCGCGCTTCGCACAAGGGGGCGCTTCCGCGCTAACATTAGGCGGGACGGTCGGGGAATTCGGCATCGCCTATGCGAAGAGGGATTACCCGCAGCCATGGTTCGATCAAGCGGGAGGAGTTTATCCAGTTTTTCACGCGATCAAAGGCTTGGCTGCCTTGCGCGGACAACCGCTCGTCGATTTAGTTATTTCGAATCCTCGCGAGGTCCAGGCGATTGCAGCAGAACGCGATGACCGGATAGAGGTCTGGCTGGCTAACCTAACCGACCAACCGGAAACCGTCGAATTGAGGCCAAAGTTAGTGGGTAGCCTTTCTGTTTTATCCGCTGCCAACTTCGAGCTAGCGACCGAGGATTTATCGGTGATGCGCTCGTTAGAACGATCATTCTCCGGGGAGTCTGTTACGCTTCCACCGTACGCGATTTCGCGCCTGATGGGTCAGGCAGCTGTTTAGGTTTTTAGGGCAAGGGCCTTGCTGGTGTTGCTCGCCTGGGGAAGTGTCAGTGTCAGGCGGAGACGAGGACGAGCACGATAACGAGCACGAGCACGATTCAAGAAGGCGGCAGAACCTTGCCTACTCCAGATCAGGGATAAGGTGAGCGGCAAAGGCATTCTTCATGCGACGACGGGCATTCAGAACATGTTGTGAAGCCAAACGGGAAGCGAGATCCGCCTTTCGATTTTCAATTGCCTGAAAAATCTCGCTGTGTTCACGCTGAACCTCCTCCATCATCTCTTTGGAATAAGATTCCAGCGTCCGAGTAAACAGAATTCCGGCACGGAGATGCTCGAGGAGAAAAGTCTGGATAGAAACAAAGTATTCATTGCGTGTCGCCCGGACGATCGCCAAGTGAAACGCCAGATCCGCTTCCACAGTTTCCGGGATCGTGAGGTCCGGCCGAGAAGCGGCGGTATTCATTTCACGAAGGAATTCAACCTCCTCCGTGGTCCGCCGAATTGCCGCGATGCGTGCGGCGGCCGCGTCGAGACCGGTCCGGATTTCCAGCAGCTTAGCGGTACTGCCAAGATTGCTGGAGTCGAGCCCTCGGAACTCGAGATTTCCTAAAATCGGCGCGCGGACAAACATGCCGGCCCCTTTTCGTATCTGTACCAGGCCCAGCGACTCTACACCAGAGACCGCCTCGCGCACTGCTGATCGACTCACCCCGAACTTTTTGGCCAGTTGACTCTCGGACGGGAGTCTTGAGCCAGGAGCTAATTCTCGAGCTGTCGCCACCAAATACTCGGCAATCGCGTCGGGCAGCCTTCGCGCCCGTTTGGTCGAAGAGATGTTCTTGTCAGACATCTCTGAAACAGTAGCTGAGGAAAACTAAACGGAAAGACGATTAAACGTGCGAATCGGCTTGTATTCAGATCGCCACAACTATGAGGAAATCTCCTCGAGCAGCCGCAGCCTGTCTGACATGCGCGATGCAACTCCGGCGAAGATGACCGGTCGAAACGACATACGACGCAACTATTCAAATTGCTTTTTTTGCTGTATCCGGATTAAACGTTTCTGGTCGTAACATCCCCCCGCATCATGAAAAAGTAGCTCTGTGCTTTTGGCGCTGGTCGGCTCTTGTTTCGCTGAACCGGGCTCAGAAAGTCGGGACATGGAGCCAGGTTCTCCGTTTGAAAGCCTTGTTTCCCAAAAAATTAGACAGAATTCCCCCGAATGAAACAATCCCAGTTCCAGTCTTCCTTCTGAAATCCCTTCTTCGCTTCGCTTCAACGCTGCCCCTCCCGCAGACCTCAAGGAGCGGTCGGCGAATAGATGGTAACCCCGCGCTCTCGATGCGAGTTCTCCTGAATGCTTTCCGTACTGGCGATCGGCCTTACCGATGCGCCCTCGGTGAAGAGATAGTCGGAAAACATGTGACCGAGTTCGAAGCCCGGCTGAAGGAAGCAAAGGTCGAACACGTCTATACGACCTTACCCGGCGGAACTCATAGCATGTTCGTCTGGCGGCCTGCTCTCAAAAGCTTCCATGAACAAATATTCCGGCGCTGATTTGAGGTTGCAAAGTAGATTACATACGGGCAAAGGCGGCCGCCATTTCTATTAGTTCCGCACTCGGTCGAACACCGGTGTAGAGTACAAATTGTTCGATCGCCTGCAGCGCGATCACCTCCGCTCCCGTGATGGTAAATTTTCCGAGCGAGTGCGCCAATCGAATCAGCGGTGTCTCCGGAGGAAGAGCGACCACATCGAAGACGAATCGCGCGGATCGAACCGATTCTTCCGGAAAAGGTAGTTCATCGGTTTCGGCGCCGCCGGCCATGCCAATCGGTGTCACGTTAATAAGTAATTCGCATTTTTCATCCACCGGCTCCCTGTTCCAGCGAAAACCATATTGACGGGCGAGTGCCGGGCCCGTCGTTTCATTCCTGGCCACGATCAAGCCCTCTGTAAATCCGGAGTCCCGGAGCGCGCAAGCAACAGCCTTCGCCATTCCGCCGCTGCCCAGGAGGACAAAACCAGCGCCGGCAGGAATCTCACTGGATCGGATGAGCTTCGCAACGGCAGTATAATCGGTGTTGTACCCTTTCAGATACCCATCGGTATTGACGATCGTGTTGACGGACTGAATCCCCTTCGCGGAAGCATCCAATTCATCCAGGTGCTCAATACATACTTCTTTGAATGGCATCGAAATGGCGCATCCGCGGATTCCCAGTGCACGCACCCCACCAATGGCCGAGCCGATATCACGTGTCGTAAATGCCTTATAAATAAAATTCAGGCCCAACTCACGGTACAAAAAATTATGGAATCGGGTTCCGAAATTTCCGGGGCGGGCGGCCAGCGACATGCAAAGCTGGGTGTCTTTGTTAATATAGAAATCCATCGGCTTATTACTAATATTAGACTCCATGTTCGGCAGGTAGTCGACCAGCCTTGACAGCCTGCTGGAGCGCACGGTGGTCAGCTTCCGTCTGGTCTGCATAAGCACGTGCGAAATGCGCGAATGCCCGGTCAGCAACGTCGCTCTTGCCGAGGTAGCCGGAAAGCATTGTGGCACCTGTCGAGCGGGCATGACCTTTGGCGAGCAGGGCGCCGCAGATCCGGCCGTAGTCCATGAGCGCGGAGCCATCCATGCCTTCCACGGTGACGGCACCCTTCATATCTCGAAACTGGCGGACATAGTAGTCGCGTTGGTCCACTGTGGTCCAACCCAGCAGCGGGTCACTGACGGTCTGGAGCGTCTGCTGGTACTCCACCACCCTTTGGCCCTGATGGGTGTGCCACGCGACGTCGCCGTGGACAAAGGAGGCCACACACGAGCGCCGGGCCTGTTTGAGTTGCAGAAAGATCATGTCATGCGCCCCGTTTCCTTGCAGGAGGGCCACAAACGCCCGCAATCCCACACTACCAACACCGACCACCTTATGGGCCAGGTCGACGACTACGTAGGAGCTGAGCACCCGGCGCCAGTGGGGAGGAATCGTTTTCAGATACTCTTCCAGCCCATCGATGAGCCGCTCCTTCTCCTCATCGCAGACATGCGTTATCACGGGCGGCTGGTCGACAATGTGGCGCACTCCATCGCGCTCACGGGTCAGCTTGGGTAGCGCCCGGTCGCTGGTCCGCAGGCGCGCCAGGTTCGCCGAACGCTCGATCTCCGCGCGCAACGACCAGTCCGCCATCTCCTGCCGCATCCGGTCGATGTCCATCCGGTCGAATGAGCGAGCCAACAGCGGCTGACCGGCAAGCCCAGCGATTTGCCGCCGGTACGCCGCCGCACACCGAAGTACCGCGTCTTCGCAGGTCGCTTCGGCGAGACCGTTCTGCCGACCGGCCACCCAAATACTCGTCGTCAGCCGCCAGAGGTCCCATTCCCACGGGCCTGGGTGCGCCTCGTCGAAGTCGTTGAGGTCGAACACCAGATCGCGCTCGGGTGAGGCGTAGAAACCGAAATTGCCCAGGTGGGCGTCGCCGCAGATCACCGGCTCGATCCCGGTTCTGGGCAGGCGGGCGAAGTCTTCGGCCATCAGGGATGCGGCCCCGCGCAGAAAAGCATAGGGTGAGGTCACCATCCGGCCAATCCTCACGGGGACCAGGCGCTCCAGCCGACCAACGTGCGCCTCCTCAATGAGATCGATCGGATCCGCCCGTTCATTTTTCGGCTGCCAGCGGCCCAGATCGCCACGCTTGATCTTCTCCCGCAGCGCACGTCCCGCCGCCTTTCGCTCTTCGTCCGTTGGCAACGCGGTGCGCAGTTCGTTCATCATACGTATCCGCCCAGTGTCACAAAAAATACCGGAGCCTTTCAAGGCTGCACTGCGAGTGTACCTGGCTCCTACATCCTGATCTCACTTGACCACGAACTTGCAAAAAATTCCACCCACCACGGCCAAGATCGCTCCTGGTATAAAGTACGCAGTGGTGACGTATTGCAGGGTATCCAAAATTGCCTTTTGCTGGTAGACGAGGCAGTAGATACCGCTCACCGTATAGATAGCTAGAGCGTGCGCTCCCAGAGCCCTTCCAGGCCATATAACCTTGGTCATCCACCATGTGACCAGCGTTCCTAACAACGGAGCTCCCCAGATGAGACATATCCTGGGCACAACAGTGCCTTCACTAGGGTAAACAAAGGTGACCAGTCCGTAAGCGATCAGCGTGACCAAAAAGTTGATTAGAAAAAACTTCATCACGGGGAAAGCATCGCACAGAGGTCACGGAGGTCACAGAGGGGGAAACGGCGTTGTGCGTAAGAGGCTTTCGGTGGACAACGTGGCTGATGGGCGAGAAACACGCGAATCCGGGAAAGCATCGCACAGAGGTCACGGAGGTCACAGAGGCCACAGAGGGGGAACGTGACGTTGTGGACGAGAGGGTTTGGTGGACATCGGTGGCTGATGGGCGAGAAAAAAGCGAAAAAGAGAACACCGGGAATCAAAGACCGATAGCGATTGAGGAGTTATCGAAAAGCAAAGCCGTAAGGATTAAGCGGCTGGCGGGTGTTTAGGAAGCCGGTTCGGAAAATGCGGGCGTGACCTCTGTGCGATGCTCTCTTTTTTTTGGCGCGTTTCTCGCACGGAAGCGCTGGTGTCCAAAAAAGCGTATCAACAACCAATTCCGGTCCCCCCTCTGTGGCCTCTGTGACCTCTGTGCGATGCTTTCTTTTTTCGCGCGGTTCTTTCACGGAAGCCGCGGTGTCCAAAAAAGCGTATCAACAACCAATCCCGGTCCCCCCTCTGTGGCCTCTGTGACCTCTGTGCGATGCTCTCTTTTTTTGGCGCGGTTCTCTCACGGAGCCGCGGTGTCCAAAAAACCTCTCAACACCCAACCCCAATCCCCCTCTGTGACCTCCGTGCGATGCTTTTTTCGTTTTGCCGGGCGTTTCTCGCACAGAACCCACACCGCCCGCTGCGACTACCCTTGAATTTGGCTGATCTTCTGAATGGTTCGTTCAATCTCGACGAGAGCTTCAGCCAATGTGGGACTCAACTGAATCAATTTGGGTACTGCCTCGCGCAATGTCCCGGCCATGAACCGGAGAAGGTTCTCGGTCGTACCATATTTTGCCGTGTTGAAAAGTCTCTTCTTATCCCAGGCTTTGCCCTTAGCCTCTTCGCTGGTCAACTCGCCAAATCGGATCTGGACGAGCTGACGGATCAGCTCGCTCACCAAGTACCCATCACGACCGTGGAGCCTCTTGTCGGTTTCTCTCAGCTTTTGCATCGAGGTGATGCTCCAGTCCTCGTAATAGAGCTGGGCGGCGGTACAAACGAGTTCCTGCCCATCACTGGTGGTCGCCAGTTCATCAATAATTTTGCCCAGAAGATGCTCGTAATAGCGCTCGGCTGTCTTGAATTGCTGGGTCAACTCGATTGATTTTTCGTACCGGCTCTTGACCGTGATGACTTGAATGGAATGAATCATCTCCTCTCGGATGGCCGAGCGGATGCGCATCCGATAGCCCCAAGCATCCTTTTCCATCAGATCCCAATCGCCAATGAGCGGATGGTAAAAGGCGACGACGTTAACATCCCCCAAGTCACCCACGTTGTAACAGCAGGCGAAATAGGGAGGCTTTTTCGGTTTGCCCGCTCGGATTCGCTTTTTAGCGTAGGAGATCGAGAATCCGATCCGCAGCGCCCTTAAGGAAGGTTTAGCGCGGGCGATTTCACTGGACAGGATACTCTTGGGTGCAAAATCTGCGGTCGCAATGGGCTCGTGCAACTCTATAAGATCTGGCATGACCAAAGTCCTCGAAGCAATTGTTCTGTCGAACCTTCGAAACGATCCTCGCTTTCATTTTCCAGGATGCAAGCTTTACTACAGGCAATAATGTCGTTGGTTCTCGGGATTTGTTAACGAAGCATTTCTCATACCATCCTGTTAAAAGCTCCTTATAGAACCTTTCTCAACGGTTTACCGGTGGCGCAGAATCATCACACGATTGAACCCTCCGGACGGAGTGGTCAATAAGGAACAAATTGAGAACAAAGACGCTGGTCTGGTCGTGGGAAAAATAACACCCTTGTGCCGTTCGCCAGGAGTACTGTAAATCTACTCCCAGGTCGAAAATCGCAATCCGTAAAGAACCGTTCCCCCTTGGAGTCTCTCTTACATCTGCAAGATATTTGCAAGTCCTTCTACGGGATCCGAGTGCTTAAGAATGTAAACTTTGATCTCCGGAAAGGCGAAATCCACGCTCTCCTGGGCGAAAACGGAGCCGGCAAGTCCACCCTGATCAAAATTCTTTCGGGTGCCTATAAATTAGATTCCGGCACGATCCGACTGAAGGGGAAAGAGATCAATCCGAGCTATGGTCCAAAAGCAGCAGAAGATTTGGGCATAGTGACAATTTACCAAAACTTTCACCTGGTGCCTCACCTAAGCGTGGCCGAGAATTTGGCCATCCGAGGATTCACCACTGAGAGAGGAATGCTGGTGAACTGGTCTGCCGTCTATCATCACGCCCAGGCTGCGCTCGATAAAATCCACTTCCCGATCGACCCCCGGGCCAAAGTGAAAGATCTCAGTGTCGCAAAGAAGCAGATGCTCGAGATCGCGATCGCCCTGTCGAAAAGTCCTGAAATTATCATCATGGATGAACCGACGGCAGCACTTAGCAAAAGGGAGATCGATGTCCTTTTCGAAATGATCGCGGAATTAAAAACACAGGGAATCAGCATTATCTATGTCTCTCATAAACTTGAGGAAATAAAGCAGATTGGGGATCGGGTAACTATTCTCCGTGATGGCACCCATATTGCCACCCTCAATCTCCGGGATGCGGAGTTAAGAGAGATTGTCCGGTTGATGATCGGTCGAGAGATGCCGATAGAGCTAAGGGACAGGTCCGCTCGCCAGAGCGAAATTGTTTTCGCGCTGGAAGATGTCACGAACCAACACTTTGCGCGTCCATTCAATCTAGGGCTGCGCGCCAACGAGATTCTGGGCATCACCGGCCTGGTGGGCGCCGGGAAAACGGAGTTGGCCCGGGCGATCTTTGGGGTGGACAAGATGGTGACGGGCAAAATGTATCTGCAGGGGAAAAAAATCAAGGTCAGAAGCCCTCGTCATGCGGTGAGATCCGGGATTGGCTACCTGCCAGAAGATCGAGATAGTGAAGGGCTGTGTCTTAACATGGGTGTACGGGAAAACCTGACCCTGGCGCTTTTGGCGAAACTGCATCGGGTATTCCTGGATCGTGCTTCCGAGACGAGACTAGCGAAGGAAACGATCAAATCGGTGAAGATCAGAACGAGCGGTGTTTCCCAGCAGGTGAAGTACTTAAGCGGTGGGAATAAACAAAAGGTGATCTTTGCCAAATGGCTGGAGGCCAATTGCCAGGTATTAATTCTGGATGAACCGACCATGGGCATTGATGTTGGAGCCCGGAAGGAAATATACGATCTTGTGCGTCGGTTCATCAAGAAACCGCAGAAAGCCGTAATTTTAATTTCCAGCGACATACAAGAAATATTGGAAATTGCTGATTGGATCCTGGTGTTGTCAGACCACCGTGTCGTTGCCGAACTGAACGCGCGCGAGACGAATAAGCAGGAAATTGTCGAATACAGCATGCGCTTGATCCGGTGAGCGGAAGAGGTTCAGAAAAGCGAGCGTAGGACGAAAGACCAACCGGATGATCCCACGCCAGATTCGCGCTGCGTTTAGTAATCAAGCGGTTTCTATGTTCTTGATACTAATCGCGATGTGGTTAGTCCTTTCGCGGCTTTCTCCCTATTTTTTGACCGTTGGCAACATCTCCGAAATCACCCTGCAAACGGCGGTGATTGGCATCATTGCAGCGGGAAGCACACTGATTATCATTTCCGGTGGAATCGACCTTTCCGTGGGCTCGCTCTTCGCCTGTTCCGGGGTTCTCGGAGGACTGGTTTTACAAAGGACTTCTAACCTGCCTGCCGCACTCCTGACCACGATCCTCTGCGGAGGGCTATTAGGGCTGGTAAACGGCTTTTTTATTACCCGGCTCCGGGTGCCGCCGTTTATAGCGACCCTCGGAATGCTGGGCATCGCGAGAGGATTGGCGTTGATCTTGTCGAGAGGTATTCCGATTTTTGGTCTGAGTCCCCAATACCTGTGGATTGGTCAGGGAAAGGTTTTTAACGTCATTCCTGTCCCGACGATCATCCTCCTGCTGGTGTTTGCTTTGGTTTTCTTCGTCGCTCACTACACACGGTTTGGGCGGTTTATCTATGCTATCGGGAGTAATGCAGAAGCGGCAGTCTTATCGGGAATCAATCTAAAACTGGTGACCCTCTGCATCTACGCCGGTGGCGGTTTATTGTGCGGAGTGGCGTCCATCATCGAAGGGGCTCGTCTGGCGACGATTCAACCGGCAGGAGGTAGTGGATATGAACTTTCGGCGATTGGCGCCGTGGTCATAGGCGGCACCAGCTTATTCGGCGGAGAAGGTAACGTCGTCGCGACGCTGATCGGCGCAATCATCGAAACAACCATCCGAAACGGTCTCAATATTTTAGGGGTGAACGCCTTCTGGCAATATGTCGTGAATGGCGGCGTAATCATTGCGGCGGTGGCGGTGGACCAACTGAAAAGGCAGCTTTGAGCGAAGATGAGGACGCCCGCGAAACATTCCGCGCGTGTGCCGCGATCCTTATAAGGCAAGAACCTTTTAGGTTGAAGTCGAACCACGAAGAGATACGATCCAGGTGAAGCTCTTACCAGGCCCCCCCAAATCTCCCCAAGGTCCGCGCATGAAAAAAATAATCCGTGTTTTTACGTCCATTGCCATCCCCCTTCTTCTCCTGAATTGTACCGACACCGTATTCGGGCAAGCCAAGGACCAGGGAACAATCGTATTTATCCCGAAGTCGACGTCAGCCACCTTTTATCTATTTCTGGTCAAGGGAGCGAAAGATCGGGCCAAAGAGCTCGGTTATACCATCGATTATCAGGGTCCGGCCACAGAGTCGGAAATCGCGAGTCAAGTCGACTTGGTGCGCAATATCTCCAGGTCAAAGCCTGCCGGCATTCTGCTGGCTGCTCTTGATTCGAAAGGACTTATCCCGCCCGTCGAAGAGGCCTTACAAAACGGGGTACCGGTGGTAATGGTCGATTCTGGTATTGATAGCGATTTGCCAAAAGCCAGTGTCACTACCGACAACTACGACGGAGGGTATAAGGCCGGCCTCCAGATGGCAAAATTGTTAGGAGAGAAAGGCTTAGTCGCGAACCTCGGCATTCAGGCTGGTTCGGTGAGTTCAAAAAGAAGCACCGGCTTCAACGATGCGATCGCCAAGTTTCCCAATATGAAAGTCCTTCCGACACAGTGGACGAACGCTGACGCCGCGACCTCGTTGAATATCGCCTCGGATTTACTGAATGGGAATCCGGATCTGGTGGGCATTTTCTCGGCCTGTGCACCTACGGCGGTCGGCGCTTGCCAAGCCGTCAAAGCAAAGGGTCTGGAGCAGAAGCTAAAGGTGGTGACCTTTGATCCGAGCCCGGAAATTCTGCCGCTGTTCGAGGCGGGAGTGATTCAATGCATCATTGCGCAAGATCCGTATCAAATGGGATATCAAGGGGTTGACTATATCGATAAGGCACGGAAGAACGCCACGATTGATAATAAGAAGGTTGAGCTGCCGCCGGTCTTGATAACTCCAGAAAATTACAAAAGTCCGGAAGTGCAAAAATTGCTGCAGACACCTGATAAATTTTAGCTTTCCATCTGAAACAGCACCTAAATTAATTATTCCCCGAACATGAGCATCACCACCCTTTTTCGGATTGGAAGTCGAACGATGAGCAGCTGGCTTTTGGCAGGCCTCCTGGCGACGACGACGGTTGCAGAGACCAAAAAGCTTAATTCGGTGGCCCTGACGGTAGGCGACCTCGGGAATCCCTTCTTTGTCCAGATCGCCCACGGCGCGGAAACCAAAGCCAAGCAGATTAACGACAAGGTAAAGTTCACCTCTCTGTCGAGCAATTACGATGTCAATAACCAAACCAATCAGATTGATAACTTCATTTCCTCGAATGTTAACCTGATCCTGCTAGGTGCGGCGGACAGCAAGGGCATCGCCCCTGCCGTGATGCGGGCGAAGCAGGCGGGGGTCACGGTGGTCGCCGTAGACGTCGGGGCTGAAGGCGGGGTGGACGCCACGGTCACCTCGAACAACAAGCAGGCCGGCACTAAGGACGGCATTTACGTGGCGGAGCGGCTGAAAGGCAAGGGCCAGATTGTCATTGTCAATGGGCCTCCAGTTACGGCGGTCACCGATCGGGTAGCCGGCTTCCTGGAGGAGATCAACAAGCATCCGGATCTTAAAGTCATATCCCAAGACCAGAACGCCGGTGGCAGCCGCGATGGAGGCTTGCGGGTGATGAGCGACCTTTTAACGGCGTTTCCACATATCGATGCGGTCTTTGCCATCAACGATCCGACCGCCATCGGCTGTGACCTGGCAGCGAAGCAAGCTCAACGAAAAGAGTTCTTTATCGTGGGAGTGGACGGTTCGCCAGACATTGTGCCTTTTCTGAAAGATCCGAGCAGCTTGATCGCAGCCACCGCTGCACAGGATCCTTACTTAATGGCTGAAGAAGCCGTCAAGATCGGTTACGACATCATGGAGGGTAAGAAGCCCAAGGAAGATCCGACCCTTATCCCGGTTGGTCTGATTACCAAGGAGAACGTCGATCGCTACGCTGGCTGGACGAAGTAAGCGGGGCGATTGGCCCCAAAGCCCTACTCGCCCGCCGCGATCATCGATTGCCCTGGAAGACATCGCACGGTCACGCGATCCTTTCCAGGATTCCCACTGACGGGATGACGTCAAAAGGCAGGGCGATGCGGGAAGCCCCGGTTCGGGCGGAGCCTCACCCTACCTTTCCAAGCTAACCGGCCTTTAGCTTGGATCTGAACTCCTGTATAATTTCTGGCGCTAAGATGGGCGTCGCTCCGTCATGCGAGGCCACAATGGCACCCAGACGGCAAGCAGTTTCCACCACGGTTTGGGCGTCGACTCCACGCGTCAGCCCGATCATCAGACCGGCCATGAAAGCATCTCCCGCGCCAACGGTGTCCTTAACGACTATTTTCGGCGCAGAAGCGGTCACGAGGTTGCCACGATCCCAGAGCGCTGCGCCCGCTGAGCCCATGGTTACGCAAATTCGAGGCGTATGGGTGGCCCTCGATAGGATCGCACAAGCTTCGGCGACAGCGTCCGGATTGCCGGGTGGGTTGGGTGTTGCCTCGCCGGTTTGCAGCCAGGAAGCCATCTGGCCAACTTCGTCGTGATTGAGCTTGAGGACATCAGCGCGAACCGCCAGCTCCACGATACGCTTTGGATCGGCAAACGGAGGACGCAAATTAACATCGAAGAACTTCAAAGGTCCTTTGATATCGAGCAAACGATCCAACTGCTGAAGATTGTACGGCGAGCGACCGGCCAAGGAGCCGAAGATAAAGGCACCCGCTTTGGCCACCGCCGCGAAGGCGTCTTCAGAAACAATAATCTCGTCCCAGGCCACCGGCTGAACGAGTTCGTAGGTGGCGTTGCCCAGAGCGTCTATCGTGGCAATCACAGTGCCGGTGGGAAGGCCAATTCGAGCCCGGTCCACAAACTGCACGTTCACCCCTTTATTTTTAGCAACATCCAGGATTTCATCGCCGAGAGGATCCTGGCCGACCGACGAGAGCAAGGAGACGGAGACTCCTAATTGCGCAAGGTGAGCAGCGACGTTGAAGGGGGCACCGCCCGCGTGCCTACCGGATGGCAAACAGTCCCAGAGTATTTCGCCAAAAGTGTAAAATTCAGTGTTCATCGGAAGGAATGTATAGATATGGCAGGCAAAACTGCCTGACCTGCCTTCTAGGGTTGAGGACTATGCACGAGCAACAATGTGGAAAGGCAACAAACGCCTGGTTTTCCCATGCTAAAAGGTGTTAGTGGAGAAAGAAACTTTTTTCTCCAAAATGAATGCTAGTTTTGATCTAAATCATCGCAAGTTGGCAGCAAACTCCAGGTACGCAGCCATCGCGGGTAGCTTGAGTGCCCAGTCGCGCATCGACTCCCAGGAAGCCTTCAATCATTATTGCCGCCAGGCGTGCCTGCTCTGGAGGCAGCACTTCCGCGATGGACCGGTTGGAACTACCGCGCTTTTTCCCGAACTCCTCGACCGCATTCAAAGGGGTGGCGACGGGATCATTCAAACACCCTGGGGAGGCGTAGTCATCATTCTCCACGAACACCCGCGTGTCGAAAAGTATCTCGTGGTTCGTCAAGGCGGCTATCTCGCTCTTGAAATGCACGAGGAAAAGGACGAACACCTGGAAGTGCAGGAAGGTGCAGGGCTCATCTTGTATCGAAATGCCACCCATGAACCGCTGACCGTCGAAGCGCTCGCCCCGGGCGATCGGTTTCATTTTGAACCCGGAATGGAACATTGTCTGATCGGGACAGAAAACCTGCTGGTGTTCGAGAGGTCGGTCGATCCTAAAGGGATGGACCAGGACTTGGTCTTCATTTACGTACCCGACGCCGATATTTCCTGAACCCCCATCCATTCGACGCGCTGACGCTTGCTCATGGCAAGCCATCCGACCGCAAATGCGGCGTAGGTGAGATAGCGCGTCGAATGCCCTGAGCAAGCGACAGCGCTTCGAATAGGCCAGATATGCGACTTTGGCACCAGTCCGGCTCGGACCTCCTCGCAAACGACCCATTTTGAACGCAACGAGGCCCAAGGGGGGATTTAGGAGACGGTACACTAATGCCCGCCGGTCGTGGATACACCGTGCAGACCCTCAGAACCACTCAGTTTGGGCCACATATAGGCATAGGTCGCAATAAAGGCAAAGCAGAGCATTGGCACAATAAATCCGCGAGACAGGTCGGACATGTCGGCGATTGCGCCCATCACCTTTGGCAGGATAGCGCCGCCCATGATGGCCATGACCAGAAAGGAAGACGCCTTTTTTGCCCGCTGCCCCAGCCCAAAAATGCCGAGCGCAAAAATGGTCGGGAACATAATCGACATAAAGAAATAGGTCCCCAGGACGCAAGCCCCGGACAGCCACCCTAACTTCAAAAAGATCAGCAGGCAGAGCACCGTATTAATGGCGCCATATAGACCCAGAAGCTTGTGGGCGGAGAATTTTCTAAGCAGAGCGGTGCCGATGAACCGACCGCCCAGGAAAAGAAGGAGGCCTACCGATACGAGATTGGAAGCGCCTTTATTGCTGAAAGCGACCGCTCCGGTGGTGCGAATTTCGGTCAAACTGTTTAACCAATGTTTCAAGAAGTCCGGGCTGTTCTGGATGGCCGCGTCAAGCGTCGAGGGAATTTCGGGGACCTGCGAGGTTACGTAATTGATAAAGAAGCTGAAAATGCCGGCCTGCGCAGCGACATAAAGAAATTGGGCAATGACGGCCATTACGAAATGGGGGTGCGACCAGATGGAGTGTGAAACCCCGGGTGTCGAGTCGTCCATATGAAAGTCGTCCTTGGCTTTGATGTCGGGGACATTGGCGAAAAAGAAGACAATCGCCAGGATGATGACCACCACCCCGACACCGGCATACGGAATCCAGAGATTCTCGCTCCCGGTGCTCTCTCCGGAGGCATTCTTGGAATAGAAAAACATGCCGCCCGCGATGGGGCCGAAAATCAAGCCAATGCCGTTGCAGGACTGGGCCAGATTGATTCGGGTGGCGCCATATTCTTCAGCCCCTAAGACCGTGGCATACGGATTGGCGATGGTTTCGAGGAAGGTGAGACCCGCGGCAATCGCGCAGACACCCACCAAAAACGCCCAGAAAGATCCGATATGGGTGGCCGGGATAAACCAGAACCCACCCAATGCCACCAATAAGAGGCCCGCGATGATGCCGCCTTTGTAGCCTAGTTTCGAGGCCAGCCAGCCCGCTGGAAGCGCCATGATGAAATAGCCTAGATAGTGGGCGAATTGCACCGAGGCAGATTGCGACAAGGTCAGATGGAGCACTTCCTGAAAATGCTTATCCATCACGTCGATCATGCCGTTGCAGAATCCCCATAGAGCAAACAGCAAGATGAGGAGAAGGAAGGTGAACAGAACGTTCTGGCCGTCCTCAGTGACAAACATGCCTTTTTTGGTAGTTTTTTGGTAGTTCATTGGGAGGAACAGGTGGAGGTTTAAAAATCGGCTGCGCCCTCTGCAGGGAACAAACCTAAATTTGTCCCATCTGAGCACCAATTGGATCAGGAGTAGCGACAGGTTTCTAGTTAAAAACTCGCTGAACTTAAATTACACGTGGACAAAGATCGTTTATCCTGACTACTCAGGGTAAACCCAGACGCTTGTCTAGAGTCGATTGGAGGCTTGTCTGGACCGCACGAACGGAACAAACCACCGTGTGGAGTTTCGATCATCGATGGAGGCTGGCAAGCCTATGCCCCAAACGGCTCGAAGGGCTCACTCACCTGTTGCATCTGCCTGAACCACCCGTGGACCCTCGATCATCGTTCCCCCTGGAAGCACCGCTCAACGGTGCGAACGGAACACAGGCTGGAAGCCCATGCTCCATTAACGCCGTCGCGTCGTCACTCCAGGTCCACGGCGGTAGCTCCCGAGATGGTCTGGGAGATCGCTCGACACTCCGGAAGGCTAATGGAGCATCGGCTTCCAGCCTGTGTTCCGTTCGCACGTTGAGCGATGTTCCACGTTGTTAGCACTTCCCCCGAGGCTAGCAAATAAATCGTAATCGATAATAGGCTAATGAGACGACATCACTTATACTCGTGCCGTTTAAATCCGATTGTGGATAACGGAGGCAAAGTTAGGCAAAGGGAATGCGAGCGTCCTTGCCAACCGATGGGATCGGCGTGCAGGCCGCCCCAGTTGCCGATGTTGCCACCTCCGTAGATACCGGCATCGGTATTCAAAATTTCTTCGTACCAACCCTCACCGGGCGCTCCAATTCGATAGGCGTGTCTGGGAACCGGTGTGGCATTGACCGCGAAGAGAATTGTCGAACCGGATTCCCCCTTGCGGACGAAGGTGAAAATGCTGTTATCGGCATCGTGCAAGTCGATCCATTCGAATCCGGCATAACTATCATCGTTCTCCGAAAAAGCGGGCTCGCTCTTGTAAATATAATTGAGATGTTGGACCAGACGTCGAAGGCCATCGTGCAAGGGATAATGGAGGAGGTGCCAATCGATGCTTTGGTTGTGGTTCCACTCCAGCCACTGGCCGATCTCACATCCCATGAACAGCAGCTTTTTGCCGGGGTGCGCATACATCCAGGCATAAAACATGCGGAGGTTAGCGAACTTCTGCCAAGGGTCACCCGGCATTTTGTTCAATAAAGACCCCTTGCCGTGCACGACTTCATCGTGGCTTAAGACCAGGACAAAATGTTCCTGGAATGCATAGACCAAAGAGAAGGAGGCTTCTCCTTGATGGTAGCGGCGATGGATGGGTTCATGGCTCATGTATTGGAGAAAGTCGTGCATCCAACCCATATTCCACTTGAAACCAAATCCCAATCCACCCAAGTAGGTCGGACGCGAGACCCCAGGCCAGGCCGTCGATTCTTCGGCGATGGTCATAATTCCCGGGAAACGCTCGTAGCAAACGGCGTTAAAGTGTTTCATGAATTCGATGGCATCGAGATTCTCGCGCCCGCCATGAACATTGGGTACCCATTCGCCAGGTTTCCTGGAGTAGTCAAGGTAGAGCATGGAAGCAACGGCATCCACTCGCAGCCCGTCGATATGGTATTTGTCGAGCCAGAAAAGTCCGTTGGCGATCAGGAAGTTTCGTACTTCATTGCGACCGAAATTAAAAATCAGCGTTCCCCAATCGCGGTGTTCTCCCTGGCGCGGATCAGCGTGTTCGTAAAGACGTGTTCCGTCGAATTCAGCTAATCCGAAGGAGTCTTTGGGGAAATGGCCGGGGACCCAGTCCAGAATAACTCCAATTCCCTCCTGGTGACAGCGGTCGACGAAATGACGAAACTCATCCGGATTTCCAAAACGGCTGGTCGGCGCATAGTACCCAGTGACCTGGTAACCCCAGGAACCGTCAAACGGATGCTCGGCTACGGGTAGCAGTTCGATATGGGTGTAGCCCATTTCTTTGACATAGGGGATCAACCGATCTGCAAACTCAGTATAACTTAGATATCGGTTGTGCTCCTCGGGAACTCTTCCCCACGATCCAAGGTGCACCTCATAAATGCTAACAGGTTGTTTAGGCCAGTACCGAGTCTTACGTTCCGCGATCCACGCGTCGTCACTCCATTTAAAGCGATTGAGATTGAAGACCAAGGATGCTGTTTGCACCCCGTGCTGCCCAAAGAACGAAAATGGATCGCTTTTCAGGACGATATTGCCAAAGCAATTGCGGACTTCGTACTTATAATGATCATTTTCACCTACTCCTGGGATGAAGATTTCCCAGATCCCAGCTTCGACCCGTCTTCGCATCGGATGGGTACGGCCGTCCCAGCCATTAAAGTCACCCACCACGCTGACCCGTTGAGCATTGGGAGCCCAAACGGCAAAACAGACGCCCGCATATCCATTGATTTCCGTTAGGTGAGCTCCCAGTTTCTCATAGATCTCATAGTGGTTACCGACCTTATACAGGTGCATGTCCAGTTCGCCTAAGATCGGACCATATGAGTAGGGATCACTCAACTGAAAGGTAGCTCCGGACCAGGTGGTTACCTCGATCAGATAGTCAAAGTCTTCCGTCACACCTTCCAATTGGGCTTCAAAAAGGCCCTCCTCTGCGATGCGATCGGCGGGGAAGCGCCGCGAGAGGTTGTGGCGATCCAGAATCGCGAGTTCTTTCGCATCCGGTCTAAAACTGCGCACAACCCAGGCTTGATCGATCTGATGCAACCCGAGCACGCCGAACGGGTCATCATGTTCCGCGTGCAGAAGTCGGTGGATATCTTGGGGGGCTAGCTTGGTATTCATATTTTGATTCCTTCAGCAGAGCTCGAGCTTTTCGCCATCCGGGCAGCTCCCTAGTCGACGCTTCGTCTCGCATCTCCCGATGCCGACCATCATGCTTGAGTGGCCCGCGCAAGACAATCCGTTTCCTACGTTGTTTGCCTGGCAGTGAATTTTTGCGAGATCATGGCCGATCACATCGCAGCGATACTCGTGTGCGAGGCTACGATCTTCCATCCATCACTAAACTTCTGGAGGTTCATGGTGCTATTTCCCACCACGGTCTGTTTGGAACTCGGGAAAGTGACGGACCACCAGGTGAGAGCTAACGCGAGGTCCGGTTTCAACAGCTTGACCTGGATGCGTTTGGGTTGGATAAAACCCATGGTACTGCGATCCGGATACCCGTTGATATAGGAATCATGCAGTTGCTGCCAGCCGTTAAACTGTTCAGAATCCACGACCACCAACAGTTCCGGTGATTTCCAATACACTTCCAAATGTCCCTCGATATCGTGGGCATTCCAGCGATCCAGCATTTTGAGTAAGACCTCATAGACCTGCTGAGCATCGGACTTGGAAACGTTTGTCTTGCTTTGGGACGAGTCAAATTCCCAACCTTTCTGCTCCTGACCTGTCACCGGCGAACAGAACGAAACGGCTGCGGCCGCCAAAATTCGGATGAACGTTCGGCAGCGTTTAGGCTGCGTAAAATTGCGGCATAATACAACGCATATATGGATAAAAGTTTCCAATTTTTCTAGTATACATGAAGTCTACTTATAAAGTAACGAATCCAGTGATCATTATGGTTTTACGTATTTACTCAAATCGTGCCGGCCTCCCTGGTCAGAGTTGCAGAAATTCAGGAGCAGAAGCCCTGGAGCCCGGATATGTCCGGGACCGAGACCTGTCGGCGAGCCGCGTTTTTATCGCATGGCTCCCGTTGTACCGGCGTCCGACGGTTCGGAAAACCGCTGCCCATTCCGTAACTCCTGCAGCCCGGGATCTCCCGAGATCCTGAAGAACTACTTTTTGACTCCCAGGATCGCGTCCTTGGCCGCCTTGGCGACTCGAAATTTAACGACGGTTTTAGCTGGAATCTTGATCTTCTCCTGCGTCTTGGGATTGAAACCCACGCGAGCCTTCCTTTTCTGCTTAACGAGCTTGCCGAAGCCGGGCAAGACGAATTCACCGTTCTTTTTGATGGCTTTGTAGGCGAGGGTGTTCAGCGTGTCCAGGAACAATCCAGCGGTTTTCTTGTTGGTCTGAGTGGCTTCAGCGAGCGCGACTTGAAGTTCGGTCTTGGTCATGTCTAGTCGTTGCTTATGGCAGCGGGACCGCAGCTTTTCAAGGCTCGATTCCGTTCAGGAGACAGGATTCAGGAGCCGGGAGCCGGGAGCCGGGAGCCAAGGCCAGGAGTCAGGAGTCAGGAGTCAGGATTCAGAAGTCAGGACCTCACGAGTTCGGGAGTTCGGCAGTCGCAGGACAAATTCTGGCGTCGCCGGCAAGAGAGATGGCCCTGACTCTTGACTCCTGAATCCTGAATCCTGTCTCCTGCCTTATGGTCTGAGCCAGACTTCGACCCGCCTGTTCTGCTCGCGACCTTCTTCGGCATCGTTGGGAGCGATTGGCAATGCCTTCCCATAACCGGTCACCAGCGATGAGGCCAACCCATGGCTTTGTAACTGTTCGGCAACTGCGTAGGCGCGTTCTTTCGAAATTCTAAGATTCGTCCGATTGCCGCCATAGTTGTCGGAGAAACCGAAGAGGAGCAGATGCCGGCCTTGATAGGTCGGATTGTTCAGCAGGTCGACCAGGCGTTTTAGATCTGCCAAGGCGTTGTTGTCCAGCTGGGTGCTTCCGGGACGAAAATGGAAAATGATATTGAGTTTGGCAGCGCCTTTGACGTCATTTGCGTACCCAGGCGGCGCGTCCTTAGGCACCTCCGGGCTTACCAATTCGATTGTCTGACTGGCAAACTCGAGTCGTCCCATCGTATTTGGGCCAACCTTTTTCGCCTCCTGCACTAGAGCAGTTGAGAAGGTTTCCACATTTTTGTCTGCGACGAAAGTGGAGACCGCATCGTTCAGCGCTTTCTGAAAAGCTTCCGGAGCCGCTTCACCGTGGACGCAACTCGGGAGCAGTTTATCTTTGGCGAATTCTTCCATCGACCATTGGTGGTAACCGTCAAATTTCGATTTATCCACATCGGTCCGAGCCGGGATTGAGCCCTTCAATGGATTGAATGCCTCCTGAGCTTCCTTGCTGCCGATGCTTTTCAGCCAGGCGATGGCCGATTCTTTGTGGGGCGCTCCTTTAGCCAAAGTGAAACCGTCCGCAACAATCAGAAAAGAGCCACCCGTTCCTGGGTGATTGACCCAGCCGAAGTCCACATTTTCCTTCAAGTTCGCTTTAATAAACTCACCATCTGCCCAGTCTCCCATCGAGTTGAAGGCTACTTTACCGTCCATCAACTCCTTGACCGCCTGATCCCAGGTCAGGCTCGCGTGGTCAGGATTGATGTAGCCTTGCATTTTGGCAAAATAGGTCATTGCCAATTTCACCTTGGGATCATCCCATTTCATCTTACCGGTGAAGAGATCCGCCCACCCTTGTGGACCAACGACGCCGAGAAGAGTGTTCTCAAAAAGCTGGGAGGAAGCCCAAATGCCCGAGTCACCTACGCCGATGGCCGTAATGCCAGCTGCCTTCAGCTTGTCGCAGATCTCAAAGAACTCATCAAAGGTCATGTTCTGGCGGACCTTGATGCCGTTCTGATCCAAAAGCTTTTTGTTGTACCAAAGGACGTTCCCATGGTGGATACCGGTTAATACCGCATAGGCCTTTCCGTCCTGAGACACCAGGTTCACGAGGGCCTTCGGGAAAGCCTTTTCCCAGCCTCCGCTTTGATAAAGTTCGGTGATCGGCTCGCAATAGCCCGATGCCACATACTGGCCCAGCAGTTCCAAGCCGGGATGACTTTGCCAGGTATCCGGCGGATTATTGACTGCCAAACGCGTTTGCAGGACCGGACGCGCTCCCGAACCGCTTCCGCCCGCTACGGTCGCGTTAATAATACCGACACCGGCATATTGTTTTTTATAGACCTCAAATAGCGAATTGAGCGCCGCGGCTTCGCTGCCCGACGTCCACCAGGAGAAGACCTCCAGTTTCGGGAGCGCGAATTCGATAAACTTGTGCGCCCATTTGTTCTGGGTGTTCGCGGGCACATACAGATACGAGCGATGGGAGAGCGGATAATCTCCAATTGAAACGGCAAACGTCGTTGGCAGCTGAGGTTTTCCATTCGCATCCGGAATGGCTACGGCTTTGCAGTTGCGGGTAAATGCCTTGCCGGCAAAACCAATGCCATTCGTATCGGCTGCCACTGCTTCGGAAAGCCTGATGCTATCCTCAAAACGCGAGGCTCGGAAAAAGAGAGGCTTGGAACCGAGGATGACAGACTTGAAGGTATCCAAAGTGCCGGATTTTTCGTCAGGGGCATAAAGATAGATCGGACCGGCCGGACCGCCGACTTGAGACCAATCCGTGATTCTGCCGGTAAAGATGTCGGCGAGTTGCTGTTTGGTGAGCGAGTTCACCGGGTTATTCTTGTGGACGAGCACAGCGATGGCATCCAAGCCGATGACATTTTCGCAGGCCGGCGAAGACATATTGCCTAAACCAGCGGAGGCACACCGTTGAACTTCTTCCTGCTTTACCTGCCGGGAAGACATCCCAATGTCGCACTGACCGCTTGCGAGATCCTCAAAGGCCGTGCTTGAGCCATGAGATTCGATCTCGAAAATGATCGGTTCGTTCGATTCGGCCGGCAAAACCGCTTCGATGTCGACTTCGTCTTCTCTTGACCCAGGTTTTCGCTGAACAGAAGTGGCACCCTGATATTTCAAGAAATCTTCACAGAGTGTCGGAACGATTTCCTTTCCAAGCGTGTTGGATCCATGGAGTCGTAGCGAGACCTGTTGAGCCGTGGGGACGGGCGTCGGAGCCGGAGGCGCGGGTGTCGGAGTGGCAGCCGCTGGAATCGCCGCCGCCGGAATCGCAGCCACTGCCGTCGCAGTTGCAGGCGTGGGCGTCGAAGCGGGAGAAGCGGCGGCGTTTGAGGCCGTGGAAATGACCCGCAAATCCGCAAACTGCCAGGTATTCTGTGAGTCTTGGGCCGAGCCACCGGAAACTCCGACGCAGCCTCCCCCTTGTGGAGGCTGGCCATTGATTGTGATGACCTGCTTATCATTGATAAAAGCGCTTGCCTGGCGCCCTTTGGTCACCACTCGCAGTTTGTTGCCTTGTGCAACTCCCTTGTTAATCGCGTCGCTTTCTGTCCAGCCGACTGGAGTGAGCCAGCGATCGGTCACAAAGTGGCTTATTTTGAACGAACCCTTACCATCGATGCATAAGCAGTAGAAATTGCTGTAATCCTTGGCCCAAAAAATCAAGCCCCCCGCCACGATCGGATCGCCGGAAGATAAGGTGACCTCGACCTGGATATCCGCGTCATCGAAAACATTCGATTGGTTTAACACGCTTTGCGTGGTGTTGAGCGCAGGCTTGAGAATTAGTTTACCATCCTTGACACTCAAGATGTCGCCAGGGGTGCCCCAACTCGGGTCTAAGTTGGTGAACTCATCCTCATAAAGAATATCTCCGGCAAAAACGCTTAGAACCGGGGGTAACAATAACAGCACTACGACGATCGCTGATATGCAAAATGGATGGATCCTAGGTTTCATAATGCATCTGAATTTTCTAAGGACACTTTTCAACTCTCCTGTTCTTCCATTCTATGGTAACAAAATAAATTGCAGTTCGGCCGCCCACTTTAATGGCCGGTCGACTGAACCGGCGCAATCAACGGTTGAGTTGAGTTGCCAGGCTCGGGATTCTGGCCAGCATCGAGCGGCAAAGCCCGTCCTGACCCAGGTTGGTTTGGGGATCGCTCATTCTTCCTTACAACGCCTTCTTTTGAAGTTCCATTCTGTTCAGGGTGTGCCTGGGCAGCAACAAGATCTGCAATCTTTTGAGCCAGTTGAGCTTTTTCTTCGGCCTCTCTTAATTGAGTCTCTAGCGCGGCACGTTGGCTGAAAGCCAAATCAGCATTCTGTTGAATTTGTTGGAGCTTGTCCTGGGTCTGCTTGAGCTGCGTTTCCAAAGCGGCGCGCTGATCCGAAGCCAGATCAGCATTCTGCTGAGCCTGCTGGAGCTCGTCCTGGGCCTCTTTGAGTTGCGTTTCCAAAGTGGCACGCTGATTCGAAGCCAGATCAGCATTCTGGAGCTTCCCTTGAGCGTCCTTGAGCTGGGTTTCCAAGGCAGCCCCTTGGTTTGAGGCCAGATCAGCGGCGTCCTGGGCCTGCTTGAGCTTCTCTCTGGCGTCCTTGAGCTGAGTTTCCAAAGCGGAACGCTGGCTGGAAGCCAAATCCGCGTTCTTCTGTGCCTGTTGGAGCTTATCCTGGGATTGCTTGAGCTGCGCTTCCAGGGCGGCACGCTGATTGGATACCAGATCGGCGTTCTGGCTGGCCTGCTGGA
>DATHPI010000465.1:0-10571 GCA_035484035.1 Chthoniobacterales bacterium | reverse complement strand
TTCTCAGGTCTTGCTCCGGGCGATCGGTGGTGCCTGTGCGTGACTCGCTGGAAAGAGGCGCTGGAGGCCGGCGTTGCGCCGCCCGTGGATTTAGAAGCGACACATTCGTCCGCGGTCGAATTTGTCGACCTGGAAGAATTGCGGGCGCACGCACTGGCCTGAAATCGGCTTCGGTGACATTCCTTAGACTTCAATCACCGCTTTGAGCACGCCGGTCTCGGGTCTAGTCCAACGGGGAAACTCGGTGATCACCTCCGCAAATGAGGCACGATGGGTGATCCAGGGATCAGTGTCGATGCGGCCACTTTCGACGAGGCCGATGATCCGGGTGAAATCCTCGGAGCGCGCATTCCGACTGGCTAAAATGGTAAGTTCACGCCGATGAAATTCTGGATCGTTGAAAGTAACGTCACCTTGAAATAGTCCGACGAAAACCAACCGACCGCCATTGGCCGGGTACTTGAAAGCCGCCATCATCGATTGGGGATTTCCGGTGGCATCAAAAACTACGGTCGGCAGATCGCCCCCGGTTATCCTTTTTAATGCTTCGAGCGGATTTTCGATGCCGGCATCAATGGAGAAAGGAGCGCCAAGTTTTTCCCGGCAAAACTCCAAGCGCTTCCGATTAATATCGAGAACGATCACTTGTGCTCCGGCTTCAATGGCAAACTGCACCACGGTTAGGCCAATGGGCCCGGCTCCGACCACCAGCGCATATTCGCTAGCCTCCACGCGGGCCCGCTCCACAGCGTGGCACCCGATGGCGAGCGTTTCGATCAACGCCAATTGATCCAGCTTCAGATTTTCGGAAGGATGCAACTTGCGGGCGGGCACAACCATGGACTCGCGCATTCCGCCATCGGCGTGAACTCCCAATACCTGCAGGCTAACGCAACAGTTGGGTTTGCCGGAACGGCAGGCGATGCAATGTCCACAGTTCAGATAAGGCTCCACTGCACATTGGTCGCCCGGATGCACGTTTCGCGAAGAGCTGCCTACCGCTGTGACCTCAACGCCAAGCTCGTGACCGAGAATCCGAGGGTAGCTAAAAAAAGGCTGGTTTCCGTTGAAGGCATGGATATCGGTGCCACAGACGCCAATCCGACGCACGCGAACCAGTACTTCGTCAGGTTTCAGTGAAGCGCTGGGCTCATCAGCGGAGAATAGTGCGAGGCGCCAAGGCTCTTCGAGGCGGATAGCTTTCATATTGAGCTGCCTCGAATCGGATCTCGATACTCATGGCGTCCCCGGGTGTAGTTGAAATTATGGATCGGTTTCAAAAGGTTAAGTATCTCGGAAAGCAGATTCTCGTCGATTGGTTCCTCAACAAAAGCAACGTTGTCGCGGATGTTTTTCGGTCGAGCGGTGCTGACGAGCGTCGTGGCAATGTCAGGATTCGAGCAGGAGAATTGGACCGCTAGCTTGACGATATCGACACCTCTGGCGGCGCAGTATTCGACCGCTTGGCGACAACCATCGATAATGATTTTGCTGGCAGGGTGCCATTCGGGCGCTCCCCGAGCGGTGAGCAGTCCCATCCCGGTCGGTGAGGCATTGATTATACCCACCCCCTTTTCCTTAGCATAGGGGATCAGATCGACCAATGAGTCGTCATTTAATTGGTAGTGGCAAAATGACAGGAGGGTGTCGATGGTACCGCGATCCGCTCGATCCAGGAGGCTCCGAAAGACTTTGAGCGGCAGACCGGTCACGCCGATATAGCGCACTAAGCCCTCGCTCTTGAGTTGATGCAACGTGGGCAGTGTTTCATCGAGAATCTGTCGATGATCGGCAAACTCGATGTCATGGCATTGGACAAGGTCGACATATTCCACTCCCAATCGTTTGAGGCTCGCGTGCAAGCTGCGCTCGGTGCGTTCCGGGGAATAATCGTAATCCCCTTTCGCTTCACTATAAGACCCAATCTTGGTAGCGAGATAATATTGATCGCGACGGATACCGTGGAGCGCCTTTCCCAGGTTTAATTCCGCGAGTGTCTCGCCGTAAGCCGGCGCAACATCGATAAAATTGATCCCACCTTCGAGGGCGTTCCCGACAGTCTCGGCGCACTCATCGAAATTCACCTCGTGAAACACCCCGCCAAGCGAAGATGCTCCAAAGCCGAGCACCGACACCTCCATATTCGTATCGCCAAGTCTGCGGTATTCCATATGTCACTTCGAAAGAAATGTAGGGTTGAATTCGATTGAAAATGGTCTATGAACGGAAAGCGATTCCAGCGAAAACACGGCCCAGCTTTTTCGGCGGGAGAGCGTCCAGTATCACCCACACGATTTAGGCGAAACCACAATTAGTTGTGGTACTTTAGCTTGCCAAGGGCTGCATGTTGTGTGTAGAGTAATGTCATTATGTTGTCCAAAACAGAATTGTGGCCCGTCAAAGATCGACTGAAAGATGCCGATCGCCATCTCGCGTACGTTAAAGGGAGCATACGGCACATCAAGGGTGCGGAAGACAAGCAAATTGTCAACGATCTAGTTGGCGCGATTGAGGCTCAACGGAAAGCCGTCGAGCAAATGCTGGAAGTGTTGGACATTGTCGCGAGGCACGATTTTTGCAGTCTCCGGCTTCAGGAACTACAAGCTCCAGACTCAAGAATGGTTGACCGGAGAGAACTCAGAAGACGGCTGGTTCTCGGTGATTTTCCTGACCCGGCTCAGAACGTGATTGCCGTACCAACCGAGCAAGCGTTAGCACCCAGGAAACAGTCGGCAGCCTAAGAGGATCACCCCTGTCCTTGAATGTTTACTAGGGGCCTCGGATTGGAGATATCCTTAGTGATCAGGACATAATGGAAAACCGCGGCTTTTTCGCCGGAGTGCAATTCTAAGACTCGGTCTAGAATGTCACGTTCCGTCTTGGTCATGCGACGGTGCAGGACCAGATGTTCTTGCCAGGTGGGCGAGACCGCTTCCATCCGGAATATAGAATGGTTCGAAAGACTCTCGTAAAGCCGAACGCTGGAAGCTCCGTTGCGCAGGTAAACCAGGCGGAGTTCTCGCATCAATTCCAAAAACTGTTTGCGATCTTCTTCTCCCACGGTGACCTCTGCGACTACTGCGATCGGACCCTCGTCGGCGTCCGGAGGCTCGGGGAAGGTTGGAATACGCGGTGGATGGGCCGGCTCCGCATCCAGTGACTTAATGAAGTCAATCGAGAGCGGCCCGGCCATCACCAGATTGAAGCAAACTAGCAAAGTCGCCAGCAGCAGCGTGTACTCGAAACCGGTAAACGCTGCGGCTGCACCCCAGGCAAGACCACCGATAGCGATACCGCCCTGCGAGACCATGATGGTGGCCGCATTCAGTCGCCCACGTGTCCAACCTGGCATCGCCAGCTGAGCCACCACCCAAAGCTCGGAAGCTGCCAGGGTCCAGCCTAGACCGGCCAAGGCGGCAACCGCCATGAAGATTTCAAGCTGGCGAATGGCGGCCATCAAGATATAGACGGCGGCAATCAGAAGGCTGGCCAGAATCGTGACCTCATTGGAACTGAAATGCGCTCTTGCCCACGGGACCACAAAGACCGCGCCTAAGAGCGCGCCGACGGCCATGCTGGTGAAAAGAATCCCCAGATGCGAGGAGCTCAGGTTGAGCGCCTTGAGTCCCACCGCCGGGAGCAAGGAGGGGATAACCGAGATCAGCAAAGAGAACATCAGGGCTCGGATCAGCACAACTTGGATTCCGCGACTGTAACGGACGTAGCGCACCGCGCCGACGAACGCTTCGAGCATGCTTTCCGTAGGAGCTCTTGAGCGTTTGCGCGGATTGTGCCAGCTCAGGATGGCGGTGAGCACTAGAAGAAAGCCGACCGCATTGACCGCGAAAACGGCGTTTGCCCCGATCAACGGAAGCATCAATCCGCCCAGCGCAGGCCCGATGACCCCGGAAATATTCATTTGTACCCCGCCCAGAGTGACCGCCGAAGGAAGTTCCTCTTTAGTCACGACGTCTGGGATCACCGATGTCCAGGCCGGAGAGTTGCAGGCAAACCCGATTCCCAGAAGAAATACGGCAATTAGGATGATGGATGGACTCAGCAGTTTGAGCGACCCAAAGACCGCCAGCCCGGCCGCCGCTGCGACTAGCCAGACGTGCATCACGCATAAAAGTTTCTTGCGATTGACCATGTCGGCCAGAGCGCCCGCGGGGAACGTAAACAAAAAGAAAGGCAGAGAAGCGGCAGTGGACAACAGGGAGAGGTACAAGGGCGACGGGGTCATTGTATTCATTACCCAGGTTGCGGCCATGTCATGGGCCGAGACGCAACACCCGGAAACCACGCTGGCCAGCCACAGTTTGCAAAAAACGGGGTTGCGAAGCGCTACCCAGATGGATGTTGACGTGGAGCTCATTAGCCAGACCCCGAGAATATAGGGAGGTAGGTATTGATAGCCTCTTCCTCACGGAGGCGGCAAGAAACTGTGCAGTTTTTTGTGATTCACTGTCCGGAGCCCGACCTATCTTGCTTTCTTTGATTGTTCAATTGTATGGTGGTTTACCGGCCGTCGAAGGGCGTTTTGAAGAGACAGGCGGCAAATGTCCAACCCCCCGATCCGACGCGCCAATCAACGAAGAGTATGGAGGAACACATGACGCGACCAAGCCTATCCGCCTTGGAACAGCTAGCGGCCGAACTCGAAGGAGATTTCCATTTCGATGCGACGATGCGGACGCTCTATGCGACCGATGCCTCCGTTTATCGTGAGATGCCTCTAGCTGTGGCGCTCCCCAGAACCGAGAATGACATTTGCACACTCATCCGGTTTGCCCGTGAACATGGAACATCCATTATCCCGAGAGCCGCTGGTACATCCTTGGCCGGCCAGGTCGTTGGCGAGGGCATCGTGGTGGATATTTCCCGTTACTTGACCCGGATTGTGGCCATCGACGCGGATGCCCGCCGCGTCCGGGTCCAACCCGGTGTCGTGCGCAACGAACTGAACCTCGCCTTGGCCCCTCATGGGCTTTTCTTCGCTCCCGAAACTTCGACTCAGAACCGCTGCATGATTGGGGGGATGGTCGGCAACAATGCCTGCGGTGCGAACTCTGTGGTTTATGGCAGCACCCGCGATCACGTCATTTCGGTGCGGGCAGTGCTCGCCGATGGTTCTATCGCGGAATTTGGGGCACTTTCGCCAGACGAGTTTGCCGCGAAATGTCAAAGCGATGCGTTTGAGGCCCTTCTCTATCGGCAGATCGGCGAGTTACTCGGTAAGGCGGAGAACCGTGAGGAGATAGCGCGTGAGTTCCCCAAGAAATCCATCCATCGCCGGAATACTGGATATGCGATCGATTCGCTGGCTGAATGTTCTCCGTTCGTGCCCGATGGTCCGCAGTTCAATTTCTGCCGCCTGTTGGCCGGTTCTGAAGGAACATTGGCATTTCTGACGGAGATCACCTTGTCGTGCGAACCGCTGCCGCCGCGAGTGGCCGCATTGGTTTGCGTGCACTGCGCCACTATTGACGAAGCTTTGCGTGCTAATCTAGTCGCCTTACGACATTCGGCACGAGCGTGCGAGCTGATGGATAACAATATCCTTGAATGCACCAAGGTTAATATTGAGCAACGTCAAAACCGCTTTTTTGTTCAAGGAGATCCAGGTGCTATTCTGGCGGTCGAGCTAGCTGCTGACACTCGCGAAGAGGTCGCCGCCCGGGCGGCGAATCTAGAAACCGAGCTGCGAGCTGCCGGTCTCGGCTATCATTATCCGGTAGTCTGGGGCGCGGACCAGAACCGGGTTTGGAATTTGCGTAAAGCAGCACTGGGCCTTCTTTCTAATATCCCTGGGGACGCAAAACCGGTGGCGGTGATCGAAGATACCGCAATTGATCCGGAGGATCTGCCGGCATTCGTTCGGGAATTTGATTCTATTCTGGGCGGTCATGGTCTTGCTGCCGTTCACTACGCGCACGCCGGTTCTGGCGAATTGCATCTCCGACCTATTCTGAATCTCAAGGAGGAAGAGCACCGACGGCTCTTCCGAGTAATCGCCACGGAAATTGCTCACCTGGTCAAGCGATGTGGCGGGTCGCTCAGTGGTGAACATGGGGATGGACGATTACGCGGGGAGTTTCTTCCCTTCATGGTTGGCAAAAAGAACTACGCTCTTTTCCGGGAAATTAAAAAGAAATGGGACCCGGCAGGTCTCTTCAATCCTGGCAAGATCACCGACACACCGCCGATGGACGCTAGTTTGCGCTATGAACCTGGCCAAGCCGTACGCGAAATACCTACTGTGCTTAACTTTGCGGACTCCCGCGGCATTCTGCGCGCCGCCGAGCAGTGCAATGGTTCAGGCGACTGTCGAAAATCTCACCTGATGGGTGGAACCATGTGCCCGAGTTACATGGCCACGCGCAACGAACGCGACACCACGCGCGCCCGGGCAAATATTCTGCGCGAGGTGCTGACCCGTTCGCCGAAATCCAACCCATTCGATAGTGAAGAAATCGCTGCGGTAATGGACCTATGTCTTTCGTGCAAAGGATGCAAGTCGGAGTGCCCGTCCAACGTGGACGTTGCTCGCCTGAAGGCTGAATGGCTCCAGCAGTATTACGACGCGCGTGGGGTGCCGTTCCGTTCCAAGCTGATCGCCGGGTTCTCTTCCGCCATGGCAGCAGCTCAGATTGCTCCTGGGATATATAACTTTCTGGTGACAAACCGGGTCACGTCCCGCTTGTTCAAGCGACTTGCCGGCTTCGCGCCGGAGCGTTCCCTGCCCCGACTGTATGCCGCCACGCTCCGTCGCTGGCACCAGAATCACGCAAACAAGGAAGGATTGTTTCCCAATGGGCGGGTTTTCCTCTTTTGCGATGAGTTTACAAACTTCAATGACGTGGGAGCTGGTAGAAAGGCCGTGCGTTTGTTAAACCGTTTGGGTTACGAGATCATTATTCCGAAGCATGTCGACAGCGGCCGCGCGCAAATTTCCAAGGGGCTTCTCCGAGACGCACGACGTTTGGCAATTCGCAATGTCGAGTTGCTAAAGGATGTCGTCACGGACGATACTCCCCTGATAGGCATTGAACCATCGGCCATCCTTGGTTTCCGGGATGAGATCCCAGACCTCGTTCCCGCCGAACTGATCGGTGCCGCACGGGAACTCTCCAAGCGCTCACTGTTAGTCGACGAATTTATTGCCCGGGAGGCCGAACGTGGCCGGATCAGGCGCGAGGCGTTCACCCAGAAATCGCGCGAAGTCAGCTTGCATGGTCACTGCCATCAGAAATCGTTAGCCTCGATCGCTGCGACGGTGAAAGCTCTCCAGTTGCCTGTCAACTATAAGGTCAAACTCATTCCCTCTGGTTGTTGCGGGATGGCCGGGTCTTTTGGCTACGAAGAGGAACATTACGACGTCTCCATGCAGGTGGCGGAACTGGTGCTGATGCCGGCAGTGCGATCTGCGCCGGCTGCCACTTTAATCGCTGCACCTGGCACCAGCTGCAGGCACCAGATTAAAGATTGTACCGGGCGCATTGCCCAGCATCCTGCAGAGATTCTGCACGATGCATTGATATAGGCCAATACTCACCGCGGAGGGGATGGCCAGGAAAGTCAAGGTTCCAGCTGTCCGTTAATCACTTTCTCACTAACTCGGTCAAAGGAAAAAAACTAGGGATCCTTTTGCCGGCACCAAAGACCCCGCAACTCGGATTCCTGACAAGGTTGTAGCAGGAATCCCTACAAGATTCGGTTTGGCACGGAGCTTTCCAGAAATGGAACCACTCCGTGACTTGGGCCGGTGTTTCCTACTTTGCCTTGAAAAGGCCTCCTCCTAGCGGCTGTACGCCTAACATTTTGTAAAGGCGAATTCCAAGGACCTTTTTCGCTTCCTTGAAAGTAAACTGGTACCCCTGCTCGACCAGCGCGTCGTATATATCCGCGGTCTTTAAAGGATTCTTGCTCTTTTTCAGGATGGCAACCACAGCTGGGCGAAGCGTGCCCCTTGCTTCATCAGGTGCCTTAGGCGCTGCCGACTCTGCCTTTTTAGGCGAGGAGACTCTGCGCTTCGGTGCCGACTTTGGAATGCTCGCCTTTTCTGAGACGGAGTTTTCTCCCCGAAGCAGAAGGCTAAGTTGGTTTTCGAGTGATTCGATTTGTTCCGCTATTTGAGCGGCCTGCGCGAGGTTCTTGGATGAGAAATGCACTGAGTGAATAGTAATTTAACTTTGTTCTGTGAAATTACACAGTTCTCGCAAGCACGCAAAAACTTTTAATTATTTGGGTATATTAAAAGAAAGGGCGGATTCTCAAGCCGCCCAATTGCCGGAAAGAAAATGTTTATACGGTGGCTGCGGCTGGCATAATGAACAAATTCGGGCGTGTTAAAGTTGAATAGTATCGGGGCGCTAGCCGATGGACTCACGCCGCTGGATTGCGTAACAATAGTGATTTTCACTGCAATCTTAAGAAATTCCGTCCGAAGTATTGCAGGAACGAGAAAAGAGACCTGCAATAGCAGCTCTAACGAACTATCCGATTGTCGCATTCGCCCCCGCCCGTAGCACGGGTCTAGGCTCCGGTTCAAGCGTTAGAAGAAATCCGGCGGCTCTGAGCGCAGGAGCCGTGGAATAGAAGCTATGCATCAATGTCCAGATTAAACCGGTTCGATGGTTCTCAATCGCCAAGAGCGCCATCCCGAGATCAATGCCAATGACATCATGATCGTACCAGTCTCGGTCGATATTCAAGGCATTGGAGAATCCATACTTACCCCACAGACGTTGTTCCAACTTTTCATAGAGTGAACGGGCCATGGAGAGGGCCAAGGCCGGAACAAAGGTTATCGCCGAAATAGCACCGGTGGGCGAGACGGTGCCGTTCTCAGAACCGTCAATCGCTCCATAGGCGGCGTACCCATCCGGTCCGTCGCTCGCATTGAGGCCCCAGAAGCCCTGGGCATACGTTTGAACCTGGGTCGCTCGATCCATGCAATATTGGTGATGTATTTTCATGGCACTTGTCGATGAGGCCCAATAGTCAAAGCCGAGAACGTCACGCTGATTGCGGAAATAGAAAAATCCGGATGGCATCTGGTGGATGAAGATGGGCCCTCCTTTGAGAGACTCAATTCCCGCGTAGGTTTGCAAGGGGCGCTGGATTGCTACCCAAGCTGTCACTGGCAGGGGATTGACCGGCGCACCAAGCCCGAGCAAATAGAGCAGAATCGCCTCGCTGTAGGCGCCATAGTCATAAGTTATGAAACCTGTTTCGGGCCTCCATCCGTGCGAAAGCACCTGCTTGTCCGTTCGGGTACCATTGTTGGTCCGCATCCACCACCAATCGATTCGTCGGTACAGGGTATCGGCTAACTCTGCTATGTCAGCGGTCCGCGTGTCGCGGGCAAAATATTGACCACAGGTGATGGCGCCTGCCATCAGGAGGGCAGTGTCTATGCTGGAAAACTCACTTTTCCAGAGACGTTGGCCGTTTCGTTTGTCGAGAAAATGAATCAACCAGCCATGTTGGTGTGGCATAGTCAGCAAAAAGCGCAGGGTGGTGCGCGCTCGAGCTGCGGCTTGATCTAGGTCTAGCCAACCATGTTCAACCCCGATCGGCAACGCTGCCAGGCCGTACCCTGTGGCCGCCGTCGATGCCGCCGTATAGTCATCTCCGCCAAAATTACTGGCGCGGTCGTTTACTAATCCTGTGGCCTGATCGGCTTTCTCCCAAAAATAGAGAACCGCGCGACGCTGCAGTTCGTCCAAAAGCTCTTCATCGGTTACCGGAGTTTTCGCCGTCGCATTAGGTTGTTTCACGGCCAACCATTAACAGGAAGCGGCGCCGGAAGAACGACAAAATTGCAAAGTAGAGCACTTCGCCACTACACCAGTCACTGACTTGGTGCATTAGTGCATCGTCTCAGCAACATATGAGACAATGCACTAGAGCGCCGGTAGCTGGTCTGGGCGCTCGGCAAATGCGGGCAAAGGCGATACCACAAAGGCTGGGCGGCCTTCAAGGAAGGTTTTGCGAACATAGTCGGGATGCCCTGGCCAGGGGCTGAAGGCTGCCAGATCCAGGATCTGGTTATGGAAGCTGCGCAGGGTGCTGCGGTGACCGACGCTGACTATGGTGAGCCTCCATGGGGCAGCGCGCAACAAACCGTAGAGTTTGGCTTCGGAATCCTCGTCCAGAGCCGAGGTCGCTTCGTCCAGGAATAAGAGCCCCGGCTTTGAAAGCAGAATGCGGGCAAAGGCCAGCCGTTGCTGTTCGCCCAGGGAAAGACGCTGAGACCAGTTCCGGACCTCCTCCAGGTCGTCAGCTAGCGACCCGAGGCCGACCTCCTCGAGTGCCGCCGCCAGTCTTGGGATGGAGAAGGTCGTTTTTTCACTGTGCGGGTAATGCAGTGCACTGGCTAGAGTGCCTAAGGGTAGGTAGGAGCGCTGGGGCACAAAAAGAATGGGCCCTTTGCCAAGGCTGATTTCGCCCCGGCCGTAGGGCCAGATCCCGGCAATAGCGCGCAGCAAGGTGCTTTTGCCGGCGCCGCTAGCCCCGGCAATCAGCACCGCTGCTCCACGGACCGGAGCAAAGTTCACTCCGCGCAA
>DATHPI010000464.1:0-7432 GCA_035484035.1 Chthoniobacterales bacterium | reverse complement strand
AGGATACCCTTGACTCCGGCACTGATGAAATTTTCGATGGCCGCCACTTGCCCTTCGTTGTCGCCGTCAAACTTGCCGAAGCGAGCCAGGAGCTTAGCCCCGTGCTTTTCGGCCTCTGCCGTTGCTGCTTGCCGGAGTTTGACGAAGTAGGGATTGACCTCGGTTTTGGTGACTAATCCGATTAGTATCTCTTCGGCGGCACGCGCCGGCGTGGTTAGACCGTTGAAGGTCGCGAGCACCAGAGCACCAAAAGCAAATCGCAAACCGATCCTGGACCAATGACGGGCGCCAGTTGAAGTTTCCGATCGGATCGGTAGCGTGGTTATTTTGTCTGTTTCGCCGGCATTCACTTCGCCGGTGTCCGCAACGCGGGAGTTCGCATTAAGCATGGGATTAACTTTTAATTTGAAGGTTATTTTTCAATGTGGGGAACGAAGGGAAATTGCCCTCGCCACAGAGGAAAAGCTGCCGTTAGCCTTCAGAACTCCTAATTCCAAAGGCGGAACAAGCTGCACAATCCTGGGGAGCGGCATAAAATATTCCCGCCTCATAGCACCGCCTTCGGGACCGGAAAGCCTGGTTCCTTGAGTGATGGGAGGCTAAGGAACGAAAGTGCGCAAATAGTCTGCTAGGAGGCCTTAGGTGTCAAATAAAGATCGCCGCGGCCCTGATCACACCATAATTAGAGGAGACTATATGCTTATCGGAATCGATTGGGGCGGCACAAAAATCGAAGCGATCGCCCTCACAGACGAAGGGAAGGAAATCGCGCGCCTGCGTGAAAAGACACCTCGCCATGATTACGATGGGTGCCTCCGGATCATTGTGAACCTGGTCAAACGCATCGAGGAGGAAACGGGACACCGTGGTCCTGTTGGAATCGGCATTCCTGGTTCACTTGAACCGAAATCCCGCCTCGGCAAAGGGGCAAGTTCCACCTGGTTGCTTGGGCGTCCGGTGGAGCGGGATCTGCAAGCCGCACTCGGACGCGAGATCCGCGTCGAAAATGACGCCGACTGCCTTGCCGCTTCGGAGTCGGTGGACGGTGCCGGCCAGGGGTTCCGTGTCGTTTTCGCCGTGATCCTGGGAAGCGGTGCCGGCGCCGGCATCGCCATTAGTGGGCGAGCACATCACGGGCCTAACAACAGCGCTGGTGAATGGGGGCACAACCCATTGCCTTTCCCGGACCTCTCTGAAATCTCCGGAGAGCCTTGCTATTGCGGTAAACGGGGTTGCCTTGAGACCTGGGTTTCCGGACGAGCGTTCGAGGCGGATTACACCCGGCATGGTCAGTCCGAACTAACCGCAGCGGAAATAATGACAAAAATGCGAAACGGCGATCGTCTCGCTCGCCTAATCTGGCATCGTTACATCAACCGTGTCGCACGCGGATTGTCCGTGGTGGTGAACACGCTGGATCCGGACATTCTAGTCATGGGGGGAGGCATGTCCAACATCGACGAACTCTACACCGATCTTCCTCCTGAACTTGCGCGTTATACCTTCTCGACGGTCTTCGAAACGCCGATTCACAAAGCGGTCCACGGAGACTCCAGCGGTGTCCGGGGCGCCGCCTGGCTCTGGAAGAAAGAGTAACGCCACATTTTTCCCCTTTTCCTCTTCACTAACCTTACCGGATCTTTCTTATGGGCTCTTCATCCATCGACGAACGTTTCAATTTTGCCGCAGATCTGATCAAGGAGGCAGGAGATCTCACCCTGGACTATTTCCGGCGCCTCGAGACTTTGCAGGTGCAGAGCAAGGGCCCTCAGGACATGGCGACCGAGGCCGATCTAAACACTGAATTGCTGATTCGCGACCGTTTGAGAGAAAGATTCCCGGAGGATGCCTTTCTCGGCGAGGAAACCGGGCGCACCGAGTTCGCTCCCGGACAAGGAATCTGGGTAGTCGATCCGATTGACGGCACCCAACCTTTCATCAGTGGTCTCACCGGATGGTGTGTGTCGATTGCTTTTATGCTCGATGGAAATCTGGACATCGGTTTCGTTTGTAGCCCGGCGCGAGGAGAACTGTTTGCTGGGCGCCGCGGAGCCGGGGCCACGTTGAATGGCAAGACGATCCGGATCAGCACTGCCACCCGGCTGACAGACGGGATTGTGGGGGTCGGTTACTCGCCACGGGTGAAGCCGGAAGAATTTTTGGCGCTTTTCTCCAGTCTCCTTGGCCACGGAGCGATGTTTTACCGAGATGGTTCAGGGGCTCTGACGCTCTGCTATGTGGCCTGCGGCCGCCTCATCGGCTATGTCGAGCCACACATTAATTCCTGGGACTGCCTCGGCGCCCTGGCCATCATTCAGGCAGCAGGCGGCACCATTAACGACTTCCTGGCCGATGACGGGCTCTGGAAAGGGAATCGGTTGATCGCCGGTCCCTCCGCTCTTTATCCCTCCCTGGCCCTTTTGTTCCCCTCATAATCCCTACCCTAGCTCCCCCCTCTGTGGCCTCTGTGCGATGCTTTCCCCATTTTGCATGATTCCCGCCAGAAGCCATCGCGTTCACCGAATGTTGGGTTACCTTAGCTCCCCTCTGTGGCCTCTGTGACCTCTGCGATGCTTTCCCCATTTGGCGTGATTCCCGCCCAGAAGCCATCGCGTTCACCGGAAGTTGGTTACCCTAGCTCCCCCTCTGTGACCTCTGTGCGATGCTTTCCCCAATTTTGCGTGATTCCCGCCCAGAAGCCATCTCGTACACCGGAAGTTGGGTTATCTTAGCTCCCCCTCTGTGGCCTCTGTGACCTCTGTGCGATGCTTTCCCCATTTGGCGTGATTCCCGCCCAGAAGCCATCGCGCTCGCCGGAAGTCCTGCCAATAGTGCAGGTCACCACTGTGCCCGCTGGAGAGTTAGGTTGAATCTCCAATGTCCCGGCCAGCATCCGGGCTCGATACCGCATGATATTGAGTCCCATCCCCTTTCGCTCGGAACAGGACGAATCCAAGCCAATCCCATCATCGCTCACACGTAGCGACAAAGTTCCGTCGCAGGCTTCCAGCGCAATGACCACCGCTTGAGCATGCCCGTGCTTAATCGCATTGTTTAAAGCTTCCTGGGCGATTCGATAGAGATGGACGGAGCGCGCGTTATCGAGGATCTGCACCGGTCCGACACTAATAAAGGAACAGGAGGTTATCGCGAGTTTTGAAGTAATCGACGCCAGTTCATTCAACGCGGACTCGAGCCCGCCTTCATCTCGATCCACGGGAGAAAGACCTCGCGCCAGATCGCGCGTTCGTTTCGCAGCATCCTGAAGTAAGCTCGCAATTTCGCCCGCTTTCGCGGCACGGCTCGACGACTCCCGTTCCAAATCGCGGTTCAACATGGCCGCCGTGAAGCTGATCGCTGCCAAATATTGGCATACCCCGTCATGGAGATCACGTCCGATCCGCTGTTGTTCGCGCTCGCTGATGGAAATAATCTCTCGCTCCAATTGTTGCGATCTTTCCAGCAGTTCGACGCGATCACCGATCGAATCACGTTGCTGTTTGAAGATCACCCCCGCAAAAACCACCAGGGAGAAAAACATTAATCGCACGATCACGTCCCAAACCCTTAGCCATTCGGACGAATACGAGTGGCCACCTGCCGCATTCGCCCACCACCAGGCTAAAGCGCAGCAAACTGAGATCACGACCGCTAGATTTTTGTTGCCAAACCACACCATCAGTAAAATCGGTATGGAGTAGAACGGGTCGACGTTGACTTCGTTACCGGTGAAGTAATCGATGAGTCCGATCACGGCTGTCAGGGCAAGGGCTTGGATGAAATGCCAGGTGAGCGATTGTCTCCTCCAATACTTGATGATAAACTCAAGTCTGCTCATTCGGTGCTCAATGCGACACCGTACCAGATTGCTATCGATTTCCTAGAAAGGAACTCAAACCCTTTTGAAGCCGACGGTACGCCTCCCACTGATGAGACGATGCATTAGTCAATTGCTGTGCTGACCTGGGACTGGACCTATCCCGCTTACTAATTCCACGCCATTTTGCGCCAGCCGTGCTTGGATCTCCGCGATGTGCGCGCGATCCCGCGTTTCCACCGTGCAGAGCACGTGCACCCGCGATAGATCCGGGCCGGCAAAAGTTCGGTTGTGCACAATCTCCGTCACGTTGGCTTCCGCGGAGGCCAGTACTCCGGAAAGATGCGCCAGCCCGCCCGGTCGGTCCAGGATTAGCGCGTCGAACCGATAAATCCGACCATCGGCGGCCAATCCGCGCTCGATCACCCGGCTATGCGCCAGAGGATCGATATTTCCACCCGTCAGCAACAGCACCACCCGGCGGCCCTCAAGCTGGGTGAGGCTGCCGCCTAAAAACGCCGCCAGACCGGCAGCCCCCGCGCCTTCGATCACGCATTTTTCCAACTCCGCCATCCGGAGCATCGCCAACGCTAATGCTTCTTCTTCGACCGTCACCATCCGATGCGCCAAACCGGAGACGATTGCCAGGGTGTGCCGGCCGGCTTCCGCAACTGCCAGCCCGTCCGCGAGTGTGAACTTCGTCGAAATACGGACTGGCGCATTGGCTGCCAGTCCCGCGGCGAAACAAGCGGCATTTGCCGGCTCTACACCGATGATTTGCAAACTCGGTTTCAGCGCCTGCAGTACGGTGGCCACCCCTGCCAGCAGGCCACCGCCTCCTACCGGCACGACAATCGCCTCGGCTTCCGGCACTTGCTCCAGAATCTCGAAAGCCAGCGTGCCTTGACCGGCAATCACCTGTGGATCGTCAAACGGATGGACATAGGTGAGGTCGCGCTCCTCGGCGAGTCTACCGGCTTCACTCCGAGCTTCGTCAAAAGTGTCGCCGTGCAGCACCACCGTCGAACCGAATTGGCGGCAGCGCGCCACCTTCACCAATGGCGCGAAGCGCGGCATCACCACTGTCACCGGCACACCGAGAGCCCGTCCGTGCCATGCCAGTCCCAGTGCGTGATTGCCAGCAGAAGCCGCAATCGCTCCTCGCTGGGCGTGCTCCGGTGTCAATTGGGCAAGGGCGTTGCGCGCTCCTCGCTCCTTAAAACTTCCTGTCCGCTGAAGATGTTCTTGTTTGCAAAAGATACGCGCTCCAGTCAACTCGCTCAGGGCTGCGGATTCTGTGCACGGCGTGCGTACGATCGCCCCATTTAAGCGCGAGCGAGCTTCCACGATCTGCGAAAGGGAAACTTCGAAAAAGGGGTCGGTTTGCATTTGAGATATTTGAGAAAATAAAAAACCCTGAGCGGGTACTCAGGGCTTCGGAACTTAGAGTTGCGGTCAGTCGGCGCGCGCGTCTACCCGTGCCCCAAGTGGGACCTAATAAGGATCGAAATGATCATGATGGACGCTGAGGCGGATGAAAGCACGTTGCCCCTTCTGCCCTATGAACCCGCCATTGTCAAGCAGTATAGGCCAATGATCGTTCAGCGTTCGGCGTTCGGCGTTCGGTGGGCGCAGTGGCGCGACCAATCATATCGAGGGTGAGTCCGTGCCGATGTCGCTCTTTAATCGTTCATCGTAATCGGCTTTGATGGTGGATGGCGAAAAAGACGGGAGCCGAGGACACCAGAATTTCCGAACGCCGAACGCTAAACGCTAAACGCTGAGCGTCCTTCGCTCGGCACGCCGTTCAACTCTTCGACGGTTTCTCCGTCCAACACAGCTCGAGCTCGGACGGAATCGATATCCCGTTCCCAGAACGCTATGACAACGGTCGCCACGCAATTGCCGATCAGGTTCGTCATCGCACGGCCGATGCCGACAAACCAATCAATCGGCAGAATCAAGACAAGACCAACGACCGGGATCGCCGGTATTGCCTTCAAAGTTGCGGCAAGGATCACGATCGCCGACCCAGGAATACCGTGTGCGCCTTTCGACGTAATCAGCGAGACCAAAAGAACTAAAGCCAGGTCGTGCAACGACAAAGGCGTATTGGTGGCCTGCGCAATAAAGACCACCGCCAGGGTCAGATAGATTGAAAAGCCGTCCAGATTAAAGGAGTAGCCTGTCGGGATGACTAGTCCGACGGTACTGTCCTTGATTCCCATTCGCTCGAGCTTGCGCATGATTGCCGGCAGGACCGCGTCCGAAGAAGCCGTACCCAGCACGATCATGAGTTCTTCTCGCAAGTACCGGATGAATTTGAAGATACTGAAGCCAACGAAGCGCATGATAGTGCCCAGCACCAGGACGATAAAAACCGCGCAACTTGCGTAGAAGACCAAAACCAAAAGAGCCAGTTGGCTCAGCGATGCCACACCGTATTTGCCGGTAGTAAACGCGACTGCACCCAGGACGCCGATCGGTGCCAGATTGATAATCAGTCCAATGATTTTGAAGAGCACCGTGGCAATGGCTTCCAGCCCGACGAAGACCGGGCGCCCTGCTTCGCCCGCTAACGATAAGCCGACACCAAACAAAATCGCAAAGACTAACACCTGCAGGATGTCACCCTTCGTAAATGCGTCAAAGACGGTCGTCGGGATCAGATTTAAAAAAAAATCGGTGGCGCTGTGCAACGACTTGGCTCTTTCGGCGTAAACCGACATTGCTGAAGAGTCCAATGAATGGACGTCGATGTTCATTCCTGATCCAGGGTGAAGCGTATTGGCCATCAGCGCGCCGATCACCAGCGCAAATGTCGTCATCAGTTCGAAATAGATAATGGTCTTCAAACCGACCCGCCCAACCTTCTTAAGGTCTCCGGATCCACAAATTCCGGTAACGACTACACTGAAGACCAGCGGAGCGATGATCATCTGAATGAGTTTGACAAACCCATCGCCCAGCGGTTGCAAGCACTTTGCAAAGTCCGGCGCCACGATGCCGATGCTAACTCCCAGAATAAGAGCGATCACCACCCGTCCAAACAACGAATTAACGAATTTCATAACGGAATTTCTCCCGTTCAAGCCAGCCAAGATGAAGTCACGCTTCAAGTGTCAGCACAGTGCGTGCCACCACGGGTAGGATGAGGCTCTGTCCGAACCGGGCTTCCCGCCTGGCCCATAGCTGCGACGTCACTTTCACACAAATCATCAGTCGCCCGGTCGCTCACGACGTGCGGGCAATTGACGTTCTAAGAGAGAAAAAATGCGGCGCCTAAGCAGGGCGACGTGAAGTATTTCGAGTGAGAAATTTGGGGTTGACCGTGTAGTGCGAGGCTAAGCTGGAAGCCCCGGTTCGGACGGAGCCTCCCCCTACCAAACCGACAGCCCGCTGAACGCTGAACGCCAAGCGCCCAACGCCGACACGCCCCTCGCCGACTCGCCGATCCGTTTCCCCCGAAACGCCGACACGCCCCCGCCGATACGCCGACACGTTTCCCCCCGACCCGCCGACCCGTTTCCCCCTCACTCCGGCGCTCCGAGTACCCTGAAAATTTGACTGAGTTGCGCGCTCATCGGCAGGTTTAATGTGACGCCGCTTGGCAAC